>NZ_JABVYQ010000003.1:0-528494 GCF_013357975.1 Parageobacillus sp. VR-IP | reverse complement strand
AGCTGGCGATCGGCCCTTTATACAAACTGCCCAACCAAAGAGGCACTTGATGTAAATCGTAAATATATTCCGCATCGATGTTGGGATTGATAGGAAATGTCATGCAAAGAATGATGATAATAGCAAAGGCAAGTGTTAAAATGTACTTCCTTATTTTTTCAGGTGCGTTTCTTTCCTCAAGCCATAATGCAAGAATGAAAACCGGGATTAAAATAAAAAACAAATTTAATAGGACATTTTTTACAATATCGAGGAACATATTCACACCTTCCTTTACATGACAAAATTTTTTAATGAATTCAATATTTAATATCGTAAAAAAGGAATGTCAGATATTCAGTATGAATGATTGGCTTTTTTTACATAAATATTGTTTTTCTTTGTTTTTCAACATGATTCTTCGTTAAAATTATGTATAATTCTTCACAATCAAAGAGAACTATACATTCAGTAAGTAGCGGTTAAATCCATATTAACGTAGCTGTTCTAAACCGATGCTTGCCCGATTAAAATGAAAAACGCTGTTGTCGCCGTGCCGATCGCCACCGTCCAAAAATTGACCCAGCCCAAAAGCAAACGCGGTCGGAAAATGTTCCAAACGCCCGGCTTACTGCAGCAAACTGAAATTCGATAGTAAAGAATGTTGTTAAGACAAGGCCAAGCAATACACATTTTGTGCATATACATGCTGAGAAATCCGAGTAAGGACATGGAAGCAAGTGTGCCTTTTAACGGTGTCTCTTGCTTTTTTAGTGCTTGTTTTTGTTTGTTACAATTCCGGGTTTGCCATCTTCTATACCTCCTTCCAACAAAACTTATCCCACTTTATCATACAAAATTCTGCAAAAAATGGTAGTTAAACTTTACCAGTTCACAAATTATTCATTTTTACTTCGTCACCATAGTAATCTTGAAAAATTAATATGACAATGATTTTTCTCACATGATCAATGTGAAATGTTGTGAACGCCATCTTTGCAGCTGGGCAACGGAAGCAGTCAGATCCATCCTGCAACAGGCAGCGGCCTTAGCTTGCCCGCAGCCGCTGGCAGCAGATACTTGCGATTCCTTATAAGAAAAAGGCTGTTAATTTTTATCAACAGCCTTTTTCTATAATGATTAAGAAGTCTAAGAATCATGATAGCCTCACTGATCCATGTTCATAATCCATGATGCAGTAGAGATTTGAAATGTAATAAAATTTTGCTTATCAAACTTTAAGAATATAACAAGGAGAAAATAGGGGTTGTTGTTACTAAAAAGCATCATTTTAAGTTTTTCCGTATCTGCTCCAGTGGGGCCAATAGGATTGTTATGTATTCAAAGAACCCTTACGAAAGGTCAAATGGCAGGATTTTTTACCGGTTTAGGAGCTTCAACGGCCAATATGATCTACGCTAGCTTTGCAGCTTTTGGTTTTTCTGTTGTTTCTTCTTTCTTATTGGAACAGCAATTCATTTTAAGAATCATAGGAGGAGTATTTCTTCTTTATTTAGGAGTAAAAATCTTTCTGGCAAAACCTGCTGAAAGAGCAGCTTATTTGGAG
This sequence comes from Parageobacillus sp. VR-IP, assembly GCF_013357975.1. NCBI lineage: Bacteria > Bacillati > Bacillota > Bacilli > Caryophanales > Anoxybacillaceae > Parageobacillus > Parageobacillus sp. VR-IP. The sequence goes on along the minus strand of NZ_JABVYQ010000003.1, from coordinate 526,948 downwards.
GGAAATGGATTAATTAGGATGTATTTGTCTACTCTTTTTCTCATGATTACGAATCCAACTACCATCTTAAATTTTGTGGATATGTTTGCTGGATTAGGTTTTGATAAAACAGCTAGTTCGCCTTCAACTGCATTTATATTTGTCTCTGGTGTGTTTCTAGGAGTGATTTTCTGGTGGTTCCTTTTAAGTTTCAGTGTAAGTATTTTAAAAATAAGATCAAACCTTATTTAAAATCAGTAAACAAAATCGCTGGAATGTTGATTATTTCTCTCGGGTGTCTTGCTTTCTTGAGATAAAAACATGAAGACATTTGAACAAAATACCAACTTTGATGAGCTAGTAAATATAACTGAAGGAGCTGCCGCGGCAGCTCTTTTACTTTTCAAGGAATTTTGTACATGTTTGTCTTTGCTCTTTTGTCATCCCGCCCCTGTATCCTAGTACGAATAAGCATTTGGATCTTTTTCGATAGAAATGTAAACTTTCTTTCACCGAAGTCTCTTTAGTTCAAAACAGCTTGAAGGATTGCTATGATCTATCTCGCTCATTATGGATATTTCCTTCATCAGGAATTATTTAAAGGGGGGAATCGTAAAACATGCACCTAATGTTATATTCATCATAATATAAAGATGAATAAATATTGAGGAGGACTCTATAATGTATCCATATCTTTACAAATACGCTAACCTTAACAGACAATCAAATATATCATCAGACAAATTAATACGTGACATTGAAAAGGCAATAAATGGACAATATAGCGCCATTCAATGTTATGCCAAACTAGCAAAAATGGCGCCTACGGATAGGGAAAGGGTTCAAATTCTTGAAATTCGTAACGATGAAATAAAACACTATCAACGGTTTACACAAATATATGTAAATCTGACAGGTATGCAGCCTGATGTAAAAGTTATTGAGGAATGTCCTAATACCTACGTGGAAGGATTAGAATATGCTTTGAAAGATGAGCAAGAAACTGTTGATTTTTATCTAGATATTTCTGATGAGACGAATGATCCATATATCAAAGAAGTTTTTCGTCGTGCAGCAGCAGATGAGCAAAACCATGCAGTCTGGTTCCTATACTATTTTATAAAGAATAAAAGAGCTGAGTTGTAACCAATTCGGCTCTTTTATTTATGATGAAAGTTTGGGTTTAGCAACTTTGCTCAAACAGGAAATTTCGCTTTTTTATCACTATTGAAGACGATAATGAAGAATCGTGGTGATCGACTCAAAAGATTCAAAATTCAAAAGGGAAGGGAGACTCAAAATCACCATTTTAACAAATTCATGCTTTTAACGATGTTATATCTATATCAGCAGTGTTTCATTTTTGCAGAAGAAAATTACCGATTACGGATCACAAAAACACGGATGATCAGATGGTTGCCCGACCAATGCGGTTAGCTTCAGGTACTTCAATCAAACGACCGCTTTTCACGTCGTAAACCTGATTGGGACAACCCGAATAAAACATATTCTCCTCGTGTTCACGCAGAAATGGAACGATTGAAAAGAAACGATGGATTAGCCTTCATCTTCCCGTTATGGTGGTATTCATTACCGGCAATGGTAAAAGGATATATAGACAGGGTATGGAACTATGGTTTTGCTTATGGAGGAACGCGCCTTCCACACAAAAAGGTATTGTGGATTCCGCTTGTCGGAGAGACAGAAGAAAGTCTTAAAAAAAGAAATTTCGATACGATGATTTCTCATTATTTGAATGTTGGTTTAGCCGGCTTTACAGGCATTCCTCAATCGGAAGTGGCATTTCTGTATAACACGTTAGCGGAAGATATCAAGAATGAAGAGGAAGTCAAAAAGCATTATGAAAGTCTTTTCCATCGAGCGTATAAGCTAGGGAATACATATAGCCATTCATTGACGAAAAAATAATCATGGATATGGTGTGTCAAACTGATTCGAAATGATGCTATACAGTAAAGTAAGTGGTAAAGTAAGTGCGCATCTTCCCAGTGCAGCAGGAGTAAAAAGCTTACCGATTAACATGACTATGGAACTGGTGGTAGTGGTAGTATAAAGCCATTAATTAGAAAAGGGGATGGAAATATGAAAGTACTTATCGCAGGCGCAAATGGACACACGGGTCGATTGATCGTGGAGCTGCTCGGAAAAAGCAATCGCCATGAAGCTTATGCAATGATTAGAAATGCAGCTCAAGCAGAAAAATTGAAACAGCTTGGTGCTAAGGAAACTGTATTGGCTGATCTTGAAGAAGATGTTTCTCATGCTGTTAAAGGTATGGATGCGGTGATTTTCGCTGCTGGTTCTGGCTCACATACAGGTCCGGATAAAACCATTTCTGTAGACCAAGAAGGAGCAAAACGCCTTATTGATGCAGCAAAGAAAGAAGGCATCTCTCATTTTATCATGCTTAGTTCGTATGGATCTGGTAATCCGGATGCTTTACCAAATTTGGCTCATTATCTAAAAGCAAAAGGGGAAGCGGATCGATACTTAATAGAAAGTGGATTAACATATACCATTGTTCGCCCTGGGTATCTAAGTTTTGAACCACCTACGGGTAAAGTGGAAATCGCTGAGCATTTTGAAAACATTGTAGGAAGAGATATCCCGCGTGGAGATGTCGCACAAGTAATTGTATCTTGTCTTGATATGGAAAATACCAAAAACAAAACATTTGAGCTCCTTAGTGGTAACCAACCTATACAAGATGCGCTCAAAGCTCTCTGAAGCAGGGGACGGTAATAAACAGAAACAGTTTTATCCTTTCTGTTTCACTACTGCATCAAAGTATGTAGAGGCGTTACGATTTTCGTAATGCCTCTATTAAATTGGAAGATAACATCAAAATGAATTTACGATAAACTTTATCGTTTATTTTTCTGTTTTCTATTTAACAAATCTTCAAATTTATTTTAATATTACCTTTAAATCTATTTTTTACAATGAAGATGGTCGAAAATCATCAAAATTTTAGAGGGGAGCGAGATAGCAGTGAAAAGGACAGGAATGATTGGCTTATCATTTTCTTTATCGTTAGGGTTACTCGCGAATTATGCTCTGGAAGCGATGGCAGCTGATGAACAAGTTAAGCAGTCACCTATGCTGCAACCGATTGTTGACCATGTTGCTGTCATTGCCCACCGCGGCGCCTCAGGTTATGCACCCGAACATACATTGGCAGCATACGAAAAGGCAATTAAGATGAAAGCAGATTATGTCGAATTGGATTTGCATATGACAAAAGACGGTGAGTTAATTGCTATTCACGATTCCACGCTGGCAAGAACAACGAATGTAGAAGAAGTATATCCCGACCGCGCCCCTTGGCGGGTAAAAGATTTTACATTAGCCGAAATTAAGAAGCTAGATGCCGGTTCTTGGTTTAACAAGACTTACCCTGAATATGCAAAAAAACAATATGTCGGGCAGAAAATCCCAACCCTTCAGGAAGTAATCGATTTTATCAAAAAGAAAGCTCCGAAAGTTGCTCTGTACATAGAAACAAAGTCGCCTGACGTTTATCCGGGCATGGAAGAAAAACTCGTTAAGATCTTGAAAAAGAACGGTTACTTGAAAAAAGGTAAAGTCATTTTCCAATCATTCAGCGAAGCGAGCTTAAGAAAATTACAGGAGATGGTTCCTAAGGATATTCCTCTTATCCAGCTTTATAGTCCAGACATGATTCAAGGTCAAAATCTGGATGATGTCTTTAACCGAGCAGCGGAATATGCGGAAGGTGTAGGACCAGATAAATCGCTCGTCACCCCGGCGTTTATGCAGGAAGCCCATGAACGTCATATGGTCGTCCATCCGTATACCGTGAATACGAAGGAGGAAATGGTCGAGCAATTATCCCTTGGTGTTGATGGAATGTTTACGAATCATCCTGATCAATTAGTAGAATTGAACAAGAAACCGTATATTTCCCACGGGGCGGCCAGCGGCGAAGTGACGGATACATCCGCGGTATTGTGGGCTAGGACAAGCCAGCCCGCAAAGGTGCGATTTGAAGTTTCCGAGGATGCTGCTTTTAAAAAAGCCATTGTGAAAACCAAAAAAGCAACTTCCGAACATGATCTGACCGTACAAGTAAAAGTGACGGGTTTGAAACCGGACACGATTTATTACTACCGTGTTCAGGCTCTTCCTGGATCACATCAGGTGAGTGGAAGATTTAAAACCGCTCCGGCTGAAAATGAACAGAAGCCATTGACGATTGTTTGGGGTGGTGATACAGGCGGCCAGGGCAAAATCCCGCCTTTTAAATCTTTTGCGGCGATGGTGGACTTGAAACCGGATTTCTTCTTGTTTAGCGGGGATACGATTTACGCTGATAATGCTACTCCGGCTGTTCCGAATCTGCCATCAAAAAGTATTGAGGATTTCTGGGCGAAATATAAGGAAAATCGCACCGACTCAAACTTAAGAAAATTGCTTCAATCGACAAGTGTATATGCCATCTGGGATGACCATGAGGTAACGAATGACTTTTCTGGACCATTTGAGCCGCTTGCCTCAACCGGTTTTCAGGCTTTTACAGATTATTGGCCAATATTGGACGAGCGGAGTTCATCCGGGAAGCTTTATCATAAATTTTCATGGGGTAATACACTTGATTTATTCATTTTAAATAATCGCAGTTACCGTGATCCAGATACGAAACCAGATGGTCAGGACAAGACAATGCTTGGTCAAGAGCAGCTTGAATGGTTGAAAAAAGAACTCTTGAATTCAGATGCAAAGGTGAAACTTATTGCTTCTTCCGTGCCGATTTCCATTCCGACTGGGAAACCAAATGCACGCGATGGATGGGCGAATGGCGACAACATCAATCCGAACGATAAAACAGGGTATGAACATGAGTTTGCGGAGATTTCTAAATTTATTATCGAGAATAAAATGAAAAACGTGTATTTTGTCACAGCTGATGTTCATTTTGCTGATATTATCCAGTATGACCCTGACCATAACGGCACAATTGATTATCGTGAACTAGTAAGCGGACCGATCGGTGCGGGCCTGGGTCAGCCGTCAACACTTGATCCTACATTTGGGCCGGAGCAACTGTATGCTGAAAGTGGGTTCTTTAATTTTGGTGTACTCAAGGTTGATCCAGGATTAAAACAAGTGACGGTTGAAATTCGTGATGAAAACGGTAAGATTCATTTTTATCGGGATTTTCCGATGGAATAGCAGAGTAGATTCGTATTGGACCGCTTGTGAAAGTGCCTGTCATGATTGCGTTAGTCAACGTGGCGTTATGGTTTCAACGAAAATACTTTAAAACAGAATCAGTATCATACTAACAACAGAGGTGGAATGAAACATGAAAAACAAAAAGATCATTTACTTCTTATGCACAGGAAACTCTTGCCGCAGCCAAATGGCAGAAGGATGGGCAAAAAAATATCTTGGCGACGAGTGGGAAGTGTACAGCGCTGGTATTGAAGCGCACGGATTAAATCCAAACGCAGTAAAAGTCATGAAAGAAGTAGGAATTGACATTTCCAACCAGACATCGGATATCATTGATCCGGAAATGTTAAATAAAGCGGATTTGGTAGTAACATTATGTGGTCATGCAGCGGACCATTGTCCAGTAACCCCGCCAAATGTGAAACGCGTACACTGGGGATTTGATGATCCGGCAAAGGCGGAAGGAACCGAGGAGGAAAAATTAGTGGTATTCCGTCATGTTCGCGATGAAATCGGCGTGCGCATCAAAAAATTTGCTGAAACAGGAGAATAAGACTAAATGACAGCCGAGAAGATTCTTCTCGGCTGGTTTTATTTATAAATACTTCATACAAAACCAAAGACGAGGCATGTCGATAAAATTTTCTTTATTTTTTAAAATAAAAAATTGCAATTTGCAAATAATATGATATAAATAATTATAGAGGTGAAAAAATGGAAAACATTAGAGAGTTGTTTCAAGTGATGACACGTCGTTTCGGATTGTTGAATAAAAATTGCTGTTCTATTGATGCTGTAGATATTTCTCTTGTTCAAAGCCATATTCTTTATGAAATTGACAAAAGAGAGTCTCCTTCCATGCAACAAGTGGCTGAAGTATTGGGAATGGATATTACCACGTTCAGCAGACAGATTCAAAATTTAGTGAAAAAGGGATTAGTAAAAAAAACGCCACTCCCTGAAGATCGAAGGGTATATACGTTATCGTTAACCACCGAGGGAAAGTTTATAGTAACAACCATTGATCGAGAAATAAATCGATATTTAGAAGAAGTGTTTTCGCATATGACAGAATTTGAGAAAGAAACTGTGATTCGTTCGATTAAATTGTTGAATGAGTGCATGGCAAAATCGAGCGTATGTTGTAAACCGATAGGGATGGGCAAGTAAAAAAGCTTGCTCATAAAAAATAAACAAATAGTTGCATTTTACAAATAAATGAATGGGGGGATGTATGTGGGGAGAGGTTTTGAAAAACTTCATGGTGATTACGGCACCATGCTATTTACTGTCATCTCATTCGTTATTCACTTTATTCAGGGATTCATTCCATAAGATGTATATCCGTTTTCAACAATATCCTATTTTGCAAATGTTGATGACCGAGGGTATGGCGTTAGTACCTGCATTAGGTACAAGTTTACTGGATTTAACAATTATTACACGGTCTTTTTAGAAAGAAGCTAGTAATCTTTGCGTTTATAGGTACTGTCATGACAATGGCAGCGTTATCATATTTTTTCATTTAAGGAGTGATAACTTATGAATCATGTGAATAACGATCAAATACGGCAAAATGTCCGCAGCCGCTATAAGCAAATTGCGCTGCAGGAAGTAAATTCTAGAAGCTGTTGTTCAGACTCTTCCGGATGTTGTGGTACACCTAATGAGGCATCGGCAAAACTAGGATACTCGGATGAGGAATTATCTGCCGTGCCAGAAGGAGCCAATCTTGGACTTGGTTGCGGCAACCCGCTAGCAATTGTGGAATTGAACCCCGGAGATGTGGTGTTGGATCTTGGTTGTGGTGCCGGTTTCGATTGCTTTTTGGCTGCTTGGCAGGTCGGAGAAACCGGGCGCGTCATTGGTGTGGATATGACACCAGAAATGATCAGCAAAGCACGCAACAATGCTGCCAAGGGTGGTTTTACCAATACTGAATTTCGGTTAGGAGAAATCGAATATTTACCGGTGGCAGATGATTCGGTCGATGTCATTATTTCCAATTGCGTCATTAATCTTTCTCCAGATAAGCCTCAAGTGTTCAAGGAAGCCTATCGTGTGCTGAAACCAGGAGGGCGCCTTGTCATTTCCGACGTTGTGGCGACAGCAGAACTTCCATCGGAAATTAAAAACAATATGGATGACTTGTATTCGGGCTGCGTATCAGGAGCAGCATCGATTGGAGAGTTAGAATCCTTGTTACAACAGAGTGGATTCACACAGATCACCATTAAACCAAAAGATGAATCGAGGGAGTTTATCAAAGATTGGGTGCCTGGAGCGAACGTCGCGGATTACATTGTTTCTGCGATCATTAAAGCAATGAAACCTTAAAAAATGTGGTGTAACAGATCGGAACTCATTGGGGAAGAAAAAATGGTTGAGTAAGTCGTTTCCCACTCTTACAGATGATGATTGCAAAGGGAATAACATTGGGACCAGTCATGACGCTGATGATCAGATCAGCAGGGGCAAGCTTACCGCAGAAAACATGTTTATACAGTATCTTTAGAAAGAAGCTAGTCTTGGCATTTATAGGTTCTTTTATGACGATGGCAGCGTTATCGGGATTTTTTATTCTATAATCATAAGGAGTGATTGCGAATCATGATCATTCGTAGTTTCCGTAAAGAAGATTGGCTGCAAGTGAAGGAAATTTATGAGCAAGGAATTGCGACAGGGCAAGCAACGTTTGAAACGACAGCACCATCGCTCGAAAAATGGAAATCGACCATTGTCGCAAATTTATGTTTAGTCACTGAAGACGAAGAAGGCATTCAAGGCTGGTGTAAGATAAGTAAAGTATCAGATCGCTGTGTATATGAAGGAGTGGGAGAGGTAAGTGTGTATGTTCGAGACGTAAGTCGTGGAAAAGGAGTGGGGAAGCAACTTCTACAAGCCATAATCAAAGAATCCGAGGAAAAAGGATTTTGGACATTAACTGCGGGGATTTTCCCTGAAAACATACCAAGTTTGCGATTACATCAAAGTGTTGGATTTCGTAGAGTCGGCATACGACAACGTATAGGAAAGTTAAATGGAGTATGGCGGGATGTGGTATTGCTCGAACGCCGCAGTCAAATTGTCGGTATAGATTAATCGTTACTTTTATAAAATGACAAATTTTTAGGGGGATAGGTGTAGGCGCAACGTAGCCTAACAATCGGGAACAAATGGGATTGATAAATCCAAAATGTGGTTGGTTATTAAGCCCTGTAACAATAGTAATGCTTAGAGCTTTTCTAATACTATGAATAGTCCTCATTCAGTAAGCTGGATGTTTACCTATACCTGATTGTTTCAATAAATACTTATTATGACGATGTAAAGTAGAGTTTAAGACACTTCCTATGATGATTATAAATCCATCGAAAAAGAAACAAGGAAGCATTCCTTTGATAGAATAACTCTGGAAAGGAGCTTCCTTGTCTCATGAATAGCTTAGTATGTCAACACGGGCTGCATGGAACGCGTCCCTGTACAACACTCTACTTCACAGGAGGTTTTGCTTTACCTTTTCAAAAATTTATTCCATGTGGTGATTCAGATCGTGCCAAAATCGAAATATGTCTAACCTTTCCTCCCTCCCTTAGTGAAAGATTTGTTAGCAATCAACAGTGCCTTCAGGGAGAGCAGGAGTTATTTGTGTAGCCTGAACTTGCATTTGTTGGACTTGTAATATTTTTAAAGTAAGGTCCATTACGATTTTTTCGCGTAACGTGCTAAATTGTCCTTTGATGTCTACATTAACTGGTGAAAAATCAAGTTCGTAGAAATTTGCAGCTACTAATTCGCCGTATGGTTGTTCATTATATTTCACGAGATTTTGGAAGAAATATTTATCTAAGCGAGGAGTTAAGTCGTTTTTCTCATTAAGGAAGAAAGCCTTGCTGTCTTCTGAAACACCTATAATTGGGAACGTGAGGAACTGATCAGCTGTAATTTCTGTAAAACCAGAGAACGCAACTTCCGCAATTCGATCCTGAAGTGCTCCATTACATGCACTGGAAGCATATTCAATATCTTTCCGAATGAATCCTGATACAAATAATTTAGCTCTTGTGACTCTAAAAAAGTCAGTTTCGCCAATACGCTCAAATCTAACAGGTACCAGTTTCACTTGTTCTAGAAATACATTCTTTGTCACTCTCTTAATTTCAGTTGCTGCTGGGCTAAGTGGAATGTCTGCTTCTACAACAACTTGAATGGTTTTTTCTGCTAGTACAACCGGAACTTTAAGAATTGGCGTAAGACCTGGTGTTTGGATGACCGGGGTATTTTCATTGGATAATGGAATTTGTTCTGTCGCTGTTACTGGACAAGCCGGGGATGGTTGTCCGCACTTATTGCCAAATCCTCCACTCATAACTAATTCACTCCTTATATTTTTTGAGCTTTTCTCAAGCTCTACGTTAATACAATATTCAGCATTCATTTGAAAGTATAGGGTAATATAATAGTGATTTTTATCATTTTTAAATTAGTAGATACGTTCGATTATCTTCTAGATCCCTTTGCCATCATAACGGACTCGAACTGATTGTACTTGCAGTAAATGAATGATTAAATCCAATACAATTTTTTGGCATAATTGATGTAATTGAGTTGCTGGGTCTTTTTGTATGGAACCCGTATTTCTATTGTAAACTGCGGTATACTCAATATTTTGATGTATATATCCTTCTATAAATAAATTTCCCTTTAATGCTGTACATATCCCATTATCCAATGATGGAGAAAATTGCGTAGGTACAAATTTGCAATTTGTCAGTACGACTTCTTTAGAGATTTCATTAACCTTCATAATCTCTTCTTCAAACACCACATCTTCTTCTAAACATATTTCAATTTCGTATTCCCCGACTACAACCGGAACTCTAATTTGTATGAAATCATGGGAATTACAGGATTGATTATCTGTTTCTTTTGTTTTTGTAAATAGTGAGTCATGTACGGGAATCACAACTGATTTATAATGATTTTTTTTGTTCTTCGTGCCATAAGTGCGGACCGTGTCAGTGAAAAATATCATTTCGTGAATTTTAGAGGAAATTAAACAACAATAAGGCTGTTCAGGATAATAAGTTGTTGTATGAAATAGTTTTGTGTCTAATTGAGGAGTTTGTCTATTGTTTAGATCAAGAAATTCAGCCCTATGTTGAACTGTACCGCCAAAGACAGGAGGATGAAGAAAATCGTTAATTTCTACAAAAATGGAGAATGGACTTTTTATCGTCATAGAACGTATTTTTCCGTATTGATGAGATTCATCTGCATCACCAGCTCGATTGGGTTCATCAATACTCTCTCTGGCAAGCATATTATTCATTTCATCCGCAAAGCCAGATTCAGAAGTATACACAGGTTCCAAAGCAGAATCAGTTTGAGACTCAGCATTTGTGTTATCGGCATGGCCAGTCTGAAAAACATGCTTAATATCAGTGAAACCAGCCCTTTTAGAAACATGATTAGTTTCAGAATGAGGAATTTGCTCAACTGTATCAACATAGCTTGGTCCAGTATCTGATTCGTAAATAGCATGGTTACCCTTTTCTGCCCTTTTTTTGTTTATACATTGATAACAGCGGGCTATAGATTTTTTTTGAGCTCCTGAAGATTGAAAAGCGTTTATTTTTTTAGCACGTATTTGCTTCATTCTCCTATAGTCAGTCCTTTTCATTACATTTCACTCCCCAATTGGACTAATCGTTACTGTATTATTTATGCTTTATTTCAGTTTTTGTCCATGTATAACTCTGAAAATTTCAAAAACAAAGATTTACAATCAGTTTAAGCATTTATACCATTTAACTTGCTCATTCGCACAGCAGCAGAGGACCGTATCATATGAAAAGAGAAATTGGGGAAGAGGGGGAGTGTGGAAAGGCGATTTATACCGATTCAAGGATTAGACAAATACAACAAAAATACAACAATAGCCGAAGTGGTTATTCATCGTAAAACAAAAAATATTAATAATATACATTTTGTTATATCTTACTAAATCTTCCAAAACTAAGCGCAAATTTTTTATTATAAAAATAAAACTATGTTCTAAATAACCAATGAAATAAAAAATAAAAACTACACTTAATAGAACCTATGTCATTGATAGCGCAATGACGTAAGAACAATCAACTTTACGAAGCTTATGAAGTCGAAGACAGAAATTGTATGTTTCAAAAACGTAATCAAGAGATATATTGAAGATGCGTTATAGAACAAATCAAATGAAGCCATTAAAAGGAGTTATTTATATAGAACACAAATCTCATGAGAATCATCCACATCATTCTTAGTATTTAGGATTCATCGATTGGTGTTTCCGTTCTTCTATTTAACTATAAGAATTGGGCAACTTTGTTATGGAGTTGCCCATTTTTAGAAAAAAGTTGGCCAAAAGTATAATTTTTGGGGCCAACTCCTTTTTTAAATGGGAAATGACTTCTGTTTTACTCACAAGTATAAATTTTCCTTTTTAAATATCTTGTGCAATATGGAGTTTCTCTTTGAATTTACGATAGCGTGGTTTTTCTTCGCTAAAATTTTAGGAGGGAAATAGGACAATTTTTTTAGATTAGCAGGCAAAGTGCGGCACGGTACTTGAACGTACTTGTTCCCCCACGAGATGGATCTTTTTGCCCCTATATGGAAACCCCAATCTCCAAAAGAAGGAATAATCGTGTGATAGCTAAGCGTTTGAAACCCTGCGCTTTCAATTGTTCTTCCGATGCTCCAAAAGACAATTGGCGTATCTTCAGGGGAATTGGATTGACAGACAAACACTCCGTCATCAGCAAGCGAACGTTTTAGGAGGGAATAAAATTCTGTTGTATAAAGATCGCTAATCGTTTGATCTGTCGGGTCAGGAAAATCAACGATAATGATATGATAAGGAGAGCGATTGGAAGCGAGAAAGTCTACGGCATCTTGAGGATGAACGGTTACTCGGGAATCATAGAGTGAATATTGATTAAGAGATGCTAAGCTTTTGATTTTTTTAGCAGCCTCTAATACTAACGGGTCTAAATCAACAAGGTCAACATGTTTCACATCGTCGTATTTGAGCACTTCTCTTAACGCCAAACCATCCCCACCGCCTAAAATAAGCACCCGTTCATGATTGGAAGTAAGAGTAAAGGCGGGGTGTACAAGTGCTTCATGGTAAATTCGTTCATCTAAGGAACTAAACTGCAATTGCTGATCTAAATACATTCTTAAATCGGTTGCTTCAATAATTTGGATGTTTTGAAACGCACTTTTTTCTTTAAATAAGCTCCTATGCTTGACATTTAAAAGCTCTTGCAATCCGATGCGATCCCATTTGTCTCCGCGAACAATCCCAATACTACTGTCTACTCGCGGTGTTAAAGAAGCGGAAGAGGAATGTAACCGACGGTCATATTCCGGAGAAAACCAGGGTTTTGTTTTTTGCTTTCTTGAGTTCATGGGAAGCTATCCTCCTTTCGAAGAATCAAAAGGCGTTATTTCCTTGCTCGAAATAAGTTGAAGTTGTGTCACTCCGCGGAAAAGGGAGTAAACCATCGCTCTTTTTGAAGAAAGCCCTTTTAACAGAGATTCAACTTGGTCCATAGGGTCTTGTTTCCCGCACGTATAAAAATCCAACGATGCATATCCTTCTTCAGGCCATGTATGAATGGATATATGCGAAGTGGATAAAATAAGCATTCCTGTTATTCCCTGTGGGTTAAATTGGTAAAAATACGAATACAAAACATTCATGCCTGCATCTTGTGCCGTTTTTGTCAGCAATTGTTCTAAATGTGTCATGTTATTTAAAAGAGAGGAATCGCAATCAAATGCATCAATGATAATATGTTTTCCTTCCACATTCAAAGTACATCATTCCTTTCTATATTCCTGCTGTTTATCCTATGGATTTTTTTGTGAAACGTTTGTATGATTGTCCTTAAACTATTTATAAATGGTTAGCTGTTGAAAAAGTGGACACTCAAACATTGCAAAAGAGGATATGATGAGTAACGTTTTGATCAACTTCATTAGACCCATCTTGAAATACATAAAAACGGGTTTGTTCAATTTAAATCGCATAGATTTTTCATTATTGCGGAGAAAATATAAAAGTTAAAAGTACAGAGGCTTTCTCTGCATTCAACTTATCGACAAGCTGCAAATGAAGAGCTGTTAAAGCCAAAAAGCAATCGGTCTTAACAAAAAGAGCAAATAAACGGAGTTAGAGGTACAAAAGTATTTTACGTCGAATACAATTTATATAACAGGAGGTGAGCATATCATATGCAAAAACAATTATTCACAGCTTTTCTTTTATTTCCTTTATTGTTTTTAAGTTCCTGTTCGTCTAAAGAAATGGCACAACAAGAAGGAAGTCAAGTCAAAGAAGCAGCTGTTCAGAGCGGGAACATTGCTAATCAGAAAAAAGATCCCCCACAGCAAAACACACCATCGCCAAAATATGACAAGGCTGTTACCGCTCCCGCTGACAAAACGCAAAATCCAACAGCAAAAGAAGACAACGTTACTGTCACTTCGAAGCAACCTGCACAATCCTCCATCGGTTCAAAACAGCTACAAGAATTCAAAAATACAACTAATCAACATCCGACCAATATAAAATCATCGGCCAATGAGCAGAAGCAAACGAACGCAGCACTCACTTACGACCAAGTGAAAAGCACTCTCCATAAAGGCATGAGCAAAGAGGAAGTGGAAGCGTTCCTAAAGGTTACAGGAGTGAAAATCGTTAGCGCGTTGGACGGGAAAACCATGTACCGATATGATATAGCCTTCCCCGACCATTATCAGTTTATCGCAACCTTAGCAGAGGATGGAACGCAATTAGATGATGTAGATATTGATGGGGTAAAAAAATATAAAGGGGTCATCGTCTTTGTGGAATATGATGAACAAGCCACTATAAAAGGCTATTCTATTTTCCATGTGGACGAAAAAACACAAAAAGTCCATGCCTACTACTACTATCATTACCCAACCTTTGAAAAAACGGATATTCTAGAATAATCTAAAAAACAACCAGTACATGATAGGATCCCCTTATAGTAGATAAAAAAAGAAAGGGATATACTGTCTCTGCTATGGAAGGGGATATTTTTATGGGAAAAATCAGAAAAACTTATTGATGTGGTGAAGAAGCATTTGTTAGGAGGGATGGATGAAGCGTGAAATCATGGATCTATTTCACATCTCTTCTTTCGTGTTACATAGATGGGTTACTCACTATAAAAACGAAGGAATTCAAGGATTAGAAGAGAAACGGGAAAGACAAAAGGTTTACATAAAGGTAGACCAAGAAAAAATCCTTTCACACCTGAATAAGCACGGGAACGTTTACGTGCGGAGAATGAATATTTAAAAAAGTTCAGTACACATCAAAAGACAATATCGCATCTTACTTAAACAATACAATATAAAGGGCCAGTACGTCTAGAAAAGGGGATTTATTTAGATAATGCATGTATGGAAAACTTCTTCAGCTATTTCCAGTCAGAGTGTTTCCATCTGTACTTTTTCCGCACGGCCAAAGAGGTGAAATATGCTGTACACAAATATATTCGTTTTTATAACCATCAACGTTTCCAAAAGCAATGAAAAAATAACACCTGAGTCCTTATATAGGACTCAGGCTGCTTAAATGTGCTTTTTTATTCCTGTCTACTTGACAAGGGTCACTTCACTTTGAGTAGGCCCTTTTTGTTCATAAAAAATAAGAAGGAGAAGCAAGGCTCCGCCTTTTTAATTTGGCCTGTTAAATTCCGGTGTTGAGTTTTAGACCACACAAAAAGAAAAAGATTGAAATAAATCAGTCTTTTTGTGTGTCTTGTTCAACCATGGCACTCGTAGTTCAACAATTAACGGGAGTGTAAGCATTTAGCAATTCTCCAATCCTCATAAGAGGGGGGAATTACCAGAATCCAAATCCTGGTCCATAACCACCGCAGCCATATCCATATCCTCTACCAAAGCCGCCGATCATACAGCCACAGCCAACAATGATTAACAAGATGAACAGGACGACGATTAATGCAAAGCCAGCACCTGCATATCCTCCAGCACTCATTTAATGACACCTCCATTTATTTGTCTTCAGTTTATAATATGGGATTTTTTATCAGTTTGATTGGGCTTACATAATTTTCCGCGAATGCGGATGGTTTGTTATTCATTGTTCATTTTCTCTAGGGTTTCTGACGGACAACAGGTGCAGCCTCTATCTAGGGCAATTTGGTAAACTTGTCTATACCTTTTTAGTAATGTCGCATACAGTACTAAAAGTGAATCCAAGTTTGGATTTTTTACGCGACAAAAGGTTATGAGATCAGCTGCCGAATCACTTTCGAAAGACGAAAGATCCCTTTGTTTAAGTCAGCTAAAGAAGCATAGGAATAAGAAAGTCGAAGGTACTGGGTTGCATGGTGATCATAGGCATTTCCCGGATTCAATAAAATTCCCCGCTCTAATGCCTTTTCGAAAAGTTCTCGTATAGAAAGCGAAGGCAATAAGCTTGACACTCCACACAGCTAAAGCCGTGGGATTCTTGAGTGGTTAACGCCCTCAGTCCATTTCTGTTTCGGGCAACCCTCAAGCTAAGGGCTGTGTCATCAGCCCGTCCCACCCGGTTAGTACGTACCCGGATGGGCGGCACACCTGTTACCAGTGTGCTAGGCTACTAACCCTGAAATGGCTTTGGCGATGTTGATCGCTCCATTCAGATCGGCGTGGATGGTGTATCCGCACTGTTTGCACTTGAAGCGGATACCGCTTCGGTTCGCCTTTTCGCGATGACCGCACCTGCAGGTTTGGCTGGTGTATTCAGGGTTGACGATCTCCACCCAAATGCCCGCCATCTCTGCTTTGTAGCGAATCATCTCTTTCAGCTGATAAAACGCCCAGGAATGCAGGTTCCTTCCGGCTTCTTTCTTTGAATTGGCCCGGTTTCGGATGTCCGTCAAGTCTTCCATGCGGATGAGTCCAACACCGTTGGATACCGCAAAGTTGACGATTTGACGGCTGATCTTGTGATTGTGATCTTTCATCCACCGGGCTTCTTTGTCCTTGAACTTGCGGATCGCATTGAGCTTCTTGGTTTTGCCCAGCTTCCGCCGTTTGGCGGCGTAGCGTCTGCGTATGTATGCGCATTGATTGCCTTTAAAGAATAGGGTCTAGAAGTCACTCCCTTCAATTTTGCCATGATGTCAGATGGTGAATCGCTGGGTAGGCAGTTTAAAAACAGATGATAGTGATCTGGCATCACTTCCATGGCAAGGATATCCCAGCCGTTTTCCTGACAGATGTCTTTTACTAACTGTTTGAATCGCTCTTCCACTTGGTTTACCAACACTTTTCTGCGATAACGTGGGCAAAAAACAAAGTGATAGTGAATCAGAGATACCTTCGTTTTCGTTCTTCTGTATGCTTGTCCCATGGTTTTTTAGTTGTATCAGTATTTTATTCATACTGCAACAACCAAAAACAAAAGATGTTACTCTAAGCGCCCTATTCAGAGGGCACCGAGCAACGCCGCCTTTCATCCCACGATTGAAACCGTGGGCTTTCAGGCGACTTTTTCTATAATCATTTTTGTTTGAACCCCGTTTTCATCCAAAGGAAGTCCGAATAATCGCATCCCGGCAGATTGAAACACATGCAGGGAATACAGATACGATGGCTTCTCAAGAAAGATCGTAGACCCCTGCTGTAATAGACCTATTGAAATCAATTGCAGTGCTTGCAAGGCACCTGACACAATTAAAATGGAAGACGGGAAAGCCTCGATCCCGATGGTTTTTAAATACCCGCTAAGGCGTTCCCCAAGAAAAAGCAACCCTTTCGGTTCTTTGTAGCCAAGTGAATCAATGCGGTCCGACAACCGGTTAAATACTTGTTTCATCATCTTACGTGGAAACAAATCGGGAGAAAGCTCCCCTGTTCCCAACCGGATGATATTTGGATCAAACTCTGCTTTGTTGATTTCCTGTATCGTAGGCAAATTGGGGCGATGGATTCCCTGCTTGTACATAGGAGTTCCAATCAGGGGGCGGGGTAGAGGTCATCAAGGACCACGTATTGTTAATCACCTTTGTACCGCTCCCGCTTTTTCCTTCCAGCAATCCTTCTGCGATCAATTCTTCCAAAGCCGCAACGATCGTGCTGCGATTCACTCCCAATGTTTGGGCCAATGTGCGTTGGGGAGGGACTTTCGTCCCTACGGTCCATTCTCCCTTTTCAATCTTTTCTTTTATATATTCTTTGATCTGGATGTAGAGGGGAGTTGGAGATGATTTGTCAGGTTTCCAATCTAATTCGATCATGAAAGATTCTCTCCTATGTAAAAACTTTTTGTTTCGATTATACAATTTGGTTGGTATAAAATCCATCTAATTGGTTGGAGACAATGATCAATATCCGAGTATAATTGTTTTCATACGACACGCAATAGGAGGGATTGGAATGGCAGAAGCCTTCATTCACGGATTTATTCTTGCGTTTGGACTCATTCTTCCACTCGGCGTCCAAAACGTTTTTGTTTTTAATCAAGGGGCCCTTCAGAAACGCTTTATCCATGCACTCCCGGTCGTTCTTACTGCTTCGCTGTGCGATACGCTTTTGATCATCCTTGCTGTTTTCGGGGTATCTCTTGTGATCCTAGGTTCGTTTTGGATCAAAACGATACTACTGAGTGTCGGAATAGTGTTTTTGCTATATATGGGGTGGAGTACCTGGAAAAGTGCCCCTGAAAATAGCAACAACGAAAATATAGTCAAAGAAACTTTTACTCCCCTCAAACAAATTGCGTTTTCGGCATCGGTCTCGCTGCTGAATCCTCATGCGATCATGGACACAGTAGGGGTGATCGGAACGAATTCACTTCAATACAATGGGAAGGAAAAAATCGCTTTTGCGCTTGCTTCCATTCTAGTTTCTTGGATCTGGTTTACGGGACTGGCTGTGGCAGGTCGAATAACAGGGGAGATGGATAAATCTGGACGCTTGATGGTGGTCCTCAATAAGATTTCTGCGCTAGTGATGTGGGGAGCGGCGATTTATATTGGATTCGCACTAGTGAAATAAAAGCGGGTTTTTCGGATGAACGCGTGGAAATGTGAAGGAATAGAGGTTTCATTCTTCCCCGCCGATACATTAGGGATGATTACTTTTTCAACTATCGGTAGTATGGTATAACGTAATTTTAAATGACTCTTGTAAAGTCATTTTAACGTAGTAATAACTAGAAGGGGATTCAAGTGCTATTGTTGACTATAATAGGGAGGCCAAGCAACCAAGAGCAACTGTTTACTCGGATCGAAAGGAGGAACTAAGTTTGGATCATCCGTATGCTAGTTATCGTTCCTTATTTCCTGTTTTAGCTTCTAAGATCCACCTTGCGAGCTGTTCACAAGGCGCAATATCAAAAACGGTTTCCGAAGCTATGGAAGAGTACCTCAATAGTTTACTGACGACAGGGGTTAATTGGAGTCAATCAATCCAAGAAGTCGAAAAAGCAAAAAAAGGTTTTGCGAAATTAATTGGTGCTGAACCTAATGAAATTGCTGTATTAGGGTCAGTCTCTGACATTTTTTCCACTATTGCCACCTCTCTTTCTTTTGAAAAAGGGAAAAATAGAATTGTTACGACAGACATGGACTTTCCAACCGTAGGTCATGTATGGCTTGCCCAGCGGAAGTTTGGTGCGAACGTGAGTTTTATCCCCTCACAGCAGGGGGTCATCCCTATAGAATATTACGAACGTTTTGTAACGTCTGATACGCTCATTACATCCATTTCCCATATTTGTTATTTCAATGGATTCAAACAAGATATTAAAGCTATTGCAGAAATTGTTCATCGTAAAGGTTCTCTTTTATTTGTTGATGCTTACCAATCAGCAGGACAGGTCCCCATTGATGTCAAGAAAATGGATATTGACATATTGGCGGCAGGAACTAGGAAATACATGTTAGGTATTCCGGGGATGGCCTTCTTATATATGAAAACCGAACTTGCAGAAAAATGGAAGCCGCGTGTAACAGGATGGTTTGGCCAGGCAAATCATTCGAAATTCGATATTCATCAACTAACACCAGCGCCTGGAGCACGTCGTTTTGAGACGGGGACACCATCTTTTATCAGCGCTTATGCAGCTACGGCCGCTATTTGTTTGCTTCTTGAAATAGGAGTGGAGAATATATCTTCTTATTTAAATGAATTAGCTCAATTCACATTAGATTATGGACAGGAAAAAGGATTACAAGTTGTCGGGCCTCTATCTGCTGATCAACGAGGCGCCATGACTGCTTTTTATGCAGAAAATGCTGGGCGGATAGAATCCATAATGAAAGAAAGAAATATTATTGTTTCTGCTAGAAACGATGTAATCCGAATCGCTCCTCATTTCTACAATACGCAGGATGAAGTCCGGCGGGCAATTGACGAGCTAGCAACGGTTCTTAATACTAAGTAACGGGTAGCTTAACAAGATGGACATTAGGGGAAACTGGCATGAACAAGGTACCAAAAAGAGTCGCAACTTTTCCAGTCTTCTATGTGTGGTTTAACATGTTCACCGATTCCTCTCCCACCTCTAAACAGAGTGTAGGTGGGAGAGGTTCATACGGACAAAAGAAAGATTTGCAAAAATCGATTCTTTCCTTTATAATAGATGCAAATATTCCATTTAAGGGATACACTCCCATGTTTCCATTGATTTCTGCACTAATAAAGACAACGTTTAACGTTGTCCTTGTCTGCGGTGCATACCGAATGGAAAGCTTTATAGCGGAGTTTTCTAACTTGCTTCTAATGAAGTTAAAGAAGAAGTAAATTAAAAGTTTCAAAAGGGGAATGGGCATGAAAGGAACGTCCGTTAACTTAGTAACATTTGGTTATGAAGATATTCCGGAATTGATATTGCTATCAGCATCAGTGGGATGGGATTATGATGAACATGAAATTCGAACAATGATGAAGTCAGGGAAAATATATGGGCATAAAAACGAAGAAGGGAAAGTTGTATCAAGTGCGGCTATAATCCCTTATGATACTTCTTTAGCTTCTATTGGAATGGTCATCGTTCATGAAGAATATAGGGGGATGGGGCTTGGAAAAATAGTTACCCGAGCTTGTATAAATACCGTTTCAAAAGATACTGCTATTATGCTTATTGCAACGGAACAAGGAAAACCTTTATATGAAAAAATGGGTTTCAGCGTCGTTGATTGTGTCCATAAATATCTTTGCGATCATTACATACCTGTTCGTTCAATCAATAAAATGGATATTGAAATCAATACCTTTAGCCAAGAAGATGTAACGCAAATGATAAAATTGGACGAGAAAGCTGTTGGAGCTAAAAGAAGTAAGTTTCTTGTTAATAGGATTGAACAAGCAAAAGAATGTTTAGTAGTGAAAGATAGTAACGGAACAATCATCGGTTATGGACTTTCCATCTTGGGACCTATCAACCTAATCTTAGGTCCAATTGTAGCTCCTAATTTCGAAATAGCTTCTTTGTTGATAGATGAATTGGCTCGCAATCACCAAGGAAGATTAAGAATTGATGTTCCGTCAGGACACGAAGAGTTTATGTTATTTTTGGAGCAACGCGGTTTTTATAAAGTAAGTCAACCTCCAATCATGATCATGAATGCAAAGCAATTACCTCGACGAAATGGGACATTATATGGAATCGCTGCACAGGTGTTTGGATGATTTTTATGTAAAATTGCGAATGATATCTCTGTGCAAACGCTGCTTCTGATCCGGGGTGGTGGATGGTTGACGAGTTTGGATTATTGTATTCTGAAGGAAAACTCGGAGGTATTGGTTAAATGTTTTGATGAAAAAAGAGAAGGCCTGTGCCGGCCTTCTCTTTTTGTGTGCTTATCCCCCCATCATGCGAGCCAAATAAAAACCTCAGACACCTAAAGAACGAAGACTACTTTAATTAGGAAAGCAAGCGATAAAAAAGGTTAGTGTGTTGATTCATTTCTATAACGAAACATAAACGTAATAGATATGATGATACCAACAACGAAAAAAGGGGCCACACTAGCTGTAAAGTACCAAAAGGGGGCCGGCAACTCATCTTACACAACATCAATAGTTTGACAAGTACATTTTATGGTGATGAACCAAAAAATAATAAAAAAACCAAATTTTTTTAAATTATATATTGACAATGAGAGTCATTTTCAATTAATATTTAAATACGATAATGATTATTTTTCTCAATTAGTGTTCGACTATGAAAATAATAATCATTTTCTTTTATGCAGGAGGTGAAAAAATGTTACATAACGTAGCAGCAGAAATTGGACACAACATGTTAAGGCAATCTGTTATTGAATGTATAGGAAACACGCCGCTCGTTTCACTCAATCGTTTGTTTCCGCCAAAGGAGGTGCAAGTCTTTGCAAAATTAGAATACATGAATCCTGGTGGAAGTATGAAAGATCGCCCAGCCCGTTTCATTATTGAGCAAGGGCTAAAAGCTGGAACCATTACTCCGGATACCCATATTGTGGAAAGTACGTCTGGTAATTTGGGAATTGCCTTAGCGATGGTGGCGAAAGTGTATAATTTACAGCTTACATGTGTGGTGGATCCCAAAATCTCCCCAGCAAATCTCAATATTTTAAAGCAGTTTGGTGCGAATGTTGTAATGGTTACTGAAAAGGATGAACATGGAAGCTATCTAAAAAAACGCATTCAGAAAGTGAAGGAAATCATTCAGGAGAATCCTAAAACTTTGTGGATTAACCAATACGCAAATGAAAACAACTGGA
Source organism: Parageobacillus sp. VR-IP (assembly GCF_013357975.1). Lineage (NCBI taxonomy): Bacteria > Bacillati > Bacillota > Bacilli > Caryophanales > Anoxybacillaceae > Parageobacillus > Parageobacillus sp. VR-IP. Next base: position 504,947 of record NZ_JABVYQ010000003.1, on the reverse strand, counting down.
AGGCTCACTACTATGGGGCTGGAAGTGAATTGGTAGACCAATTGCCCGATGGTATCGATTACTTTGTGGCGCCTGTGAGTACCACTGGAAGTATTATGGGGATAAGCAGAAAATTAAGAGAGAGATTTCCAAAATTGAAAGTGATTGCTGTAGATGCTGTCGGCTCGATCATTTTTAACGCGCCTCCAGCAAATCGAGAAATACCGGGAATAGGAGCAAGCCGCGTTCCTGAGATTTTGAATCGTGATGAAATAGACGATGTCATCTATGTAAATGATTATGAATCGGCAATTGGTTGTAGAAAACTTTTGCAAACAGAAGGGATTTTTGCAGGGGGATCTTCCGGTTCTGTTGTTGCTGCTATTGAAAAATTGATTCCTCATCTTCATCATACAAAACTGGTAACGATATTCCCGGATCGTGGAGACCGTTACTTAGATTTGGTTTATAACGATGAATGGCTATCTCGATTAAAGAAAAAGAATTGATTAGGGAGGATTGTGAAAATGTTAATACATAAAGAACAAAAACAGCCGTCTAATAAAAGCGCTCCCCAGCCTAGGCTACTCTATCTAAATAAAGAAGATATTGCTAGAGTCGGGGGAGATACATCCGATTTATATGTAAATGCCATTACGGATGTGCTATGCTTACACACCCAAAAACAATTTGTCCAACCGTTAAAACCTTATTTACGTACAGAAGGGAAAGAAGGGCATATTGCTGATCGAATTATTGCAATGCCTGCATATATCGGCGGAGAATATCCTGTTTCTGGAATAAAATGGATCGGAAGCAAACATGATAATCCAACATTGCGAGGACTTGAGCGGGCAAGCGGCTTAATCATTTTAAATGATCCGAGTACAAATTATCCAATAGCAGTGCTGGAAGCAAGCTTAATCAACAGTATGCGTACAGCAGCAGTGAGTGTTGTAGCAGCCAAACATCTTGCTAAGAAAGGGTTTAAAACAGTCGCAATCATTGGATGCGGCTTGATTGCACGTAAGCAAGTACAATCCATGCTTGAACAATTCCCGCAAATCACATCCATTTATCTTTATGATCTTTATCCAGCTGCAGCTATTAAGCTTGCAGAGGACATGAAAGAATTATTTCCTCATGTTTCATTTATCATTGAAAATTCTGCTGAAAAATCGGTTAGACAAGGAGAAGTTATTATCCCGTGCACTGTTACTGATCAGCCATATATTCAATATGATTGGCTTCAAAAAGGAGCATTTATTAGCAATATTTCCATTATGGATGTTCAAAAGGAAGTGTTTTTAAAAGCAGATAAAGTTATTGTCGATGATTGGGAACAAGCAAACCGTGAAAAGAAAGTCATACATCAGCTCGTGCTTGAAGGTAAATTTTCAAAAGAGCAATTATATGCCGAGTTAGGAGAAATTGTGATTGGAGAGAAGGTCGGGCGCGAGAATGATGAAGAAATCATTATTCTCAACCCGATGGGGATGGCGATAGAAGATATTGCGTGCGCATACGCTATATATCAACGAGCAGTGAACATGCAAATTGGTACAACATTATCACTATATTAATTGAACCGCATACAGAAAGGAGCAAATATTTGTACGTATGCATCTCACCAAACGACAAGCTGCTGTTACTAATGCCCGTGCATCTCGGCGAATATTAAAAGAGTTAATCGATGCTTTCCTGTTAGAAGATCTTTTTAGCTTTTCGACAAAAGGGAAAATAGTTGATATCTCTGAAAAAGAGTACTACTGCCATATCTCACTACAATCAGATGAGATGCTGTACGAAGTGCCATTAAATAAAGAAAAATCACTTGTTTTTCCAGTTCGTCGCTCTGTTATACAACCTTATCGTATGTCCAGGAATGAAGTATATCTTATTGATAAACCATCCAAACTCATGCAATCGATCGGGCCGCTGGGTGTTATAAAAGCGCTAATGAATTTAGCATCTGATTTTCATCCTTATCCAAAAGAAAAACTGGAACGTTTTTGTGAGGAGATATCAACGGCCATCCAACAAACCGCTTTAGCGATGGAAGCAAATGAATCTTTGCCAGAAAAGTATGATTTATCGTTGCTGCATACTGAACGGATTGCTTCTTTCAGAGATCGTCCATTTCACCCGACAGCTAAAGCAAAAATGGGATGGAATGCAGAGGAATACAGGAAATATAGCCCCGAATACAGCCGCGAAATTAAGCTGAAATGGGTTGCTCTTCATCGTGCGTATATCGGAAGTGGAACAAATGCCGATGAAGCGCTATTGTGGCAATTGCTTCAGGAAGAAGAGAAAAAAAGATTGAACGATGCGTTTGATAAGGCCGGAGTTTCTAAATCAGATTATATGGCTTTCCCTATTCATCCATGGCAGAAACAGCATGTTTTGTCTGACTTGTACCGTAACGAAATAGATCAAAAGATTTGTGTTCCACTTTCAGTAGAAACAAGGGGAATGGTTGCAACATCTTCGCTGCGGTCCCTTGCCCATCTAGAACAAAGGCGTTTTCACCTAAAGCTTCCGATCGGGATATATTCCCTCGGAGCGTTGCGACTTCTTCCCCCACGCTACTTTATGAATGGAGAAAAGGGGCAACAATTGCTTCAGAGGGTGAAAGAGAAAAGCAAGGAAATAGATAAGCAACTATTTCTATGTAACGAGATACATTGGTGGACGTTTCGAAATAAGGAAAACGATTTGTTTTCTGATAAACCGGGACATTTGGCTTTTCAGATTCGAGAGTATCCGAAGGAATTAAACGATTCATCTGATATTTCACTGCTGCCCATGGCCGCTTTCGCCAATAACTACCTAAGAGGACATCGTCATCCATTTGCATTATGGTTAAACAAAAAAGGCAAAGATCTAACTAGTGAGAATATCCGTCTGCTATTCAGGGAATTATGTGAAGTATTTTTTCAATTATCTCTTCGTCTGCTTAGCTATGGAATTATGCCTGAGCTACATGGGCAGAACGTTGTGCTTATCTTAGACAAATACCGCTTAAAAGGATTTTTGTTAAGAGATCATGATACGGTAAGAATTTTCCCAAGATGGATGGAAACGAAGGGATTAAATGATCCAGAATATGTGATCCGAAAAGATACGCCAAATACACTGATTCATCAGTCACCAGAATCATTTCTTGCATACTTTCAAACTTTAGGAATTCAAGTGAACTTATATTCGATTGTCGATGCATTAAGTACTAGTTATGAGATAGATGAATTTGAATTTTGGCAAGAAGTAAAAGAGAGCTTTATTCAAACATTATGCGAAATCGATATCCCTGATGAACATCGGAGTATCATCCATGAACTTTTCTTTCAACGGAAAAGCTGGCCGGTCAAGAAAGTGCTTCATCCATTGCTAATGCGGACAGGAAGTGGTGGAGGAAGTATGCCTTCAAGCATCGGAACCATTCGAAATCCATTTCAATGACGATGGGGGTCTTTACCAAACATGATAAAGGAGGAAATATGGAAAAAGAATTTTTATGTCTTATGGAGTGGACAGTTTATTTCCATAGCAGGTCTTACCGTTCTTGTTCCCTTGTTACCTTTCTATATGAAAGAACTGGGTGCGACTAGTATGCAATCCATTCAGTTTTGGAGCGGCTTAGCTCTTGCCGCTCCTGCTGTATCACTTGCTGTTATGTCTCCGATTTGGGGCAAATTAGGGGATCGCTTTAGGAGAAAATGGATGGTTGTGCGTGCGCTTGTCGGACTTTGTGTTTGTTTGCTGCTAATGGCGATTGCAACAAGTCCTCTTCAGTTTCTAGTTATTCGGGTGATGCAAGGTGCATTCGGCGGAATTGTTGATGCGTCCAGCGCTTTTGTAAGCATGGAGGCACCAAAAGATGAGCGCGGAAAAGCGTTAGGAAATTTACAGAGTGCTGAGGCAGCAGGAGCACTAGTCGGACCTTTACTAGGCGGAATATTGGTTGATTTATGGGGATTTCGGCCGCTGCTTTTGACCATGGGGATTCTTACGGGAATTAGTGCTCTTGTAGCTGCCTTTACCCTCACGGAACAATCAAAGAAAAACAACTTTAATGAAAAACTTAGAAAACAAACGCATTTTACGGTGTTGCAAACATTTCATATTCTTTTTAGCCATCAATGTACACGAGGATTTATTATGGCAGGATTTGCAGCAAAATTTGCTATGTTTGGTCTTGTGACGGCATTTGCGCCGTATGTTGAAAATATTTCTCAGTCCCCTCACCTAGCAGCAACATGGATTGGATTCATACAAGCTGCCATGTGGGGAGCTACCTTTATAAGCTCGTCTTGGTGGGGAAAACAAAATGATAAACGATCTGTGGAAATCAATTATGTGATTGCAACGTTAGCATGTGGTGTAAGCATTATTTTGCAGGCATATACAGAAAGTATGATCAGTTTATTGTTGTTGAGGGTTTTCCAAGGACTTACTTTTAGTGCATTAATTCAATCGGTCGTATTTGTGATTGTGCAATATTCTCACGGACAAAATCGAGGAGTTAGTATTGGGGCAACCAACAGCTTATTAGTGGGAGGACAAATTGCCGGTTCATTGAGCGGTTCTGCGATTGCCGGAATGTTTTCTCCAAGCATTGTATTTGTTGTTATGGGAGCGATATTGATTGTGAGTGCATTCTTTGTTCTTCCACGGGTTGCTAAAAATGAAACATCCATCTATAGGTAAAAGTTAGAAGAGGGGAAGGAATGAAACAACGTGTTTACAAGTTTACATACCAAATCCAGTATGTATTTAGCAAAAATGGCAGAAGTACAACGTTTATTAAATTCGTACCTAAGAGAAAAAGAGATTTTTGATCCAAGGATCATCAATGAGCGTAATGATTTATCATTGAAAAAAACAAAAGATGGTGCATTGTTTCACCTATTGTTAGAACAGACCGGGTATGAACTTTTAGGGTATTTTTCATTTTGGTCAGCAACTGGTCATCATGAATATGAAGATACATTTTATGTAAAACCTTTGGAAAATGAAACATGGATTCCGGCAAATGCCGATGAAGTAATGAATGTAATTGTAGAGGAATTGGCTTTTTTGGAGAAAGATGCAGCAGAACGTAATCGCAAAAAACTAGAATTACGATTTCACATGGAAAACAGCATCCATAAGACTGCTCTTTATCTTAAAAATTCGATACATCAGGAAGAGCGTAGTCAAAAGAAACCAGTATTTTTACAGTCTGAACAATCATTGTTGTTAGGACATCCGTTTCACCCTACGCCAAAAAGTTCAGAAGGTTTTTCAGAGTACGATTTACCGCTTTATGCTCCAGAATTAGGTGCTTCCTTTACGTTGCACTATTTCGCTGTAGCAAAAGATTTAATATTCGAGGAATTTATTGATGGACATGCATTAGATTTTGGGGACGAGTTTACGGAAGAAGAAAAGAGCCATATTCGTAGCCAGATTGGAGACGAAAATCATCAGTATCGATTATTACCTCTTCACCCGTGGCAGGCAAATTATATAAAAATGATTCCATTCATTAAAAAGTGGATAGAAACCAAGAAAATCATTGACTTGGGAAAGATGGGAAGAAAGGTGTATCCAACGGCTTCGGTACGCACGGTATGGGTGCCGACACATAATTTTTTCTATAAGCTGCCGCTACATATTCGAATTACAAATTTTATTCGTACCAATACACTAGAACAAATCCGACGCACTATCGACGCAAGCAGAGTGATCAAGAAATTACTTCGACAAGATAACCATTCATCATTTGGTATTTTATTAGAACATGGTTTTCGGGCGATTTTTTCCCCGATGTTAACAAAGAAAGAAAATGAGATATTAATTCAAAATACAGCAGTTCTTTTACGGGAGGGGCCAGCGGAAATAAATATCAATGAACACGAATCATTATATGTTGCGGCTTCATTACTGGAAAGCCTCCCAAATAGCGATTGCAGCATTTTGGCACAGCAAATCCGCCAGTACAATCATAATGAGGAAGAGTGGCTGCGTCAATATTTACATGTAACACTGAAACCTATTTTATGCTTATTTGCAGAAAAAGGAATCAGCCTTGAAGCACATGCACAGAATTCATTGATCATACTTAAAAACGGCTGGCCGGAGAAATGTTACGTACGCGACCTTGAAGGAATTAGCATTTCACGAGAGCATGCTGAAAAACTTGGTTATTTTTCGGGATTAATAGAAAAAGAGAGTCCTGTTATATATAGCGATCAAGAAGCATGGAAACGATTCATTTATTATTTCTTTGTCAATCACCTCAGTCATGTCGTATCCAGCTTAGCCAAAATAAATAAATTAGATGAGTATCAGTTATGGGCTGTAGTTCGAAACTTTTTACTTGAACTGGAGACGGAAACTGCCAGTGATATGTTAAAGCGTGCCGTTGGCCGTTTATTAGATAGTCCTTCTTTGCCAGCCAAGGCGAATTTAATCAGTCGTTTTTTAGAGCGTGGCGAAACTCCTTTATATGTTCATATACCAAATCCAATTTATAGAAATAGAGGTGGAAGTCATGATTCTAGGTAAAGAAGAATGGTTTTATGAATTAGAACAGTTATTTCAATCTCAAGAGTACCGTAATGTTCGGAGGAGAATCTTTCGTCAACTGGTAGAATCATTAATCTATGAAAATATAGTAAAAGCCCAAACATATCCTTTAAACAATGGAAGGATGCAATTTGAAATAAAAGGAAAAGACAAAGATGGCAATCCGGTAACGTACATATGTGGCGGAGAACGAAAAATGAGTTTTCAACGCATTCGAATTTGCGAACCCCTCATTCGAAAAAGTGGGAATGTGGAAGAGGAAGCGCGTTCATTTTCATTGTTTCTAGAAGAAATTACGCCTTACATACAAGCGGATGAAACAAGACTTAAAACATTTGCTGAAGAGCTAAACCAAACATTAATAAAAGATGCGCTGGCACAATATCGGTGGAAAAGGGTTAATTACCGTCAACCTGCTACCTATGACGAAATCGAAAGTGCTGCAATGGAAGGACATCCGTATCATCCTTCCTATAAATCAAGAATCGGATTCAACCTAGAAGATAACGAGCAATTTGGACCAGATTTTCAGCCTTCCTTTTCTCTTATATGGCTAGGAGCACATCATAGTGTCATAGAATTATCCATGTCTGAAGCTATCAATTATAAAGAATTTATCCAATCTGAACTTGGAGAGGATTATGAACGATTTGTACAAAAAATAACAGCCTATCATCTAGATGCCAACGACTACTATTTTATCCCTGTGCATCCTTGGCAATGGAGAGAAATGATTCTTCCATTCTTCTTTAAAGAAATAGAAGAGAGACGTTTGATACTGCTGGGAGAAGGAACCGATCGATACGTTCCTCAACAGTCGATTCGGACATTAACCAATCAAACCAGCCCAGAAAAATGCTATGTAAAATTGGCATTAAGCATTACCAATACTTCAACAAGCAGAATTTTAGCTCCGCATACGGTGGAGAACGCGGCAAAAATTTCAGACTGGCTGCAGACAATAAAAGAAAAAGATGCGTATCTCAAAGATGAATGGAAGACGGTGTTTTTAAGAGAGGTGATGGGAATATCCTATCAATCACATGTATTTACGCAATTCGAAAAAGAAAAGACTTATGGTGCATTATCCACTATTTGGCGAGAAAGTATTCACTCTTATTTACAAGAGGACGAAGAAGCGTTTCCTTTTCAAGCAATATGCAGTATGACCAATCAACAACGCCCGCTTATTGATGGTTGGATAAAAACGTATGGACTGGAAACATGGGTCAAGCAAATGCTGAATGTTTCCGTTACTCCGTTAATCCATTTACTGTACGCGCATGGTATCGCGATGGAATCGCATGCGCAAAATATGATACTGATCCATAAAAATGGAATGCCGACACGTTTAGCATTAAAAGATTTTCACGATGGTATTCGATTTTCAAGAGAGGGTTTGAATGATCCAACACTTTGCCCATTATTAAGACCAACACCGGACATTCATGCAAGAGTTAATCGTAATTCATTTATTGAAACGGATGATTTATTGTTAGTACGCGATTTTGTTCATGATGCTTTCTTTTTCATTAATTTGTCGGAAATTTGCTTGTTTTTAGAAGAGCATTACGATTTGCCGGAGGCGAGTTTTTGGAAAATGGTTGCTGAGGTAATTCTTCAGTATCAACAGCGCTTTTCACATCTTGCCGAACGTTTTCAGCTGTTTCCTCTTTTTGCTGAAACCATTCAGGTCGAACAGTTGACAAAACGAAGAATGTTCCCGGAAACAGAATTAAGAATACATAAAGTCAAAAACCCATTGTATGTAGTTTATGAGGAGATGAAACAGAAATGTTCATAAATCATGTCAAACAACTGCTTAAAGATGGAAAGCAAGTCTTTGGCCTGTTTTGTTCCATTCCTAACCCGCTTATCGTGGAGATGATAGGGTATGCAGGATATGATTTCATCATCATTGACACAGAACATGCGTCTATTAACCCTGAGACAGTAGAAAATATGATTAGAGCTGCTGAAGCGGCTGGTTTAACTCCTTTTGTAAGAGTAAGTGAAAACAGTGAAGGAGCCATTTTAAGAGCGCTTGATGCAGGCGCAAAAGGAGTTGTTGTTCCTCATATTCGCACAAAAGAAGAAGCGGAAAGAGCGGTTCGTTCGAGCCGCTACTTTCCACTCGGCATGAGAAGTCTCAACGGTGGAAGACCGGCTCGATTTGGTAAAGAATCGTTAACCACATACATTCAACAAGCCAATAAAGAAGTGATGGTTATTTTCATGATTGAGGATGAAGAAGGATTAAAAAATTTACCAGATATTTTATCTGTTCCAGGTGTTGATATGGTTTTAGAGGGAGCGGCGGATTTATCCCAATCACTTGGAATGCCGTGGCAAACGCGCTCAAGTATTGTCAAGAAAGAAATCGAAAAAATTTTCCATATATCAATAGAGAAACAAATTCCTTTTTGTGCCATTCCTCGGGCACATGAAGATTTTGTCCAATGGTTGAATCTCGGAGTTCAAGCTTTTGTGGTCGGCGATGATCGTGGCATTTTTTTCCGAACACTTAGAGAGAATTTAGAATTCAAAAAGGAATATAGAAAGGGGAGTCAGAGTGAATAACGTCATCGAAACAATTAGGCATCTCAGTATGAATAGTGATCAGCCAATTTGTGTTTATCTTTATGATCTACAAACCTTAAAGAATCATGTTTTGAAGGTAACAGAAGCTCTTCCAGCGAACTGTGAGATGTTTTATGCGATGAAAGCGAACTCAGAAACGAGTATATTGAAAGCTGTTTATCCATTGGTTTCAGGATTTGAAGTTGCGTCATTAGGAGAAATTAAAAAAGCAAGAGCGATTAGTCCTACCGTACCAATCATATTTGGAGGACCCGGAAAGACAGATGATGAAATAAAAGGAGCCATCACACATCAAGTGCAACTGATTCATGTTGAAAGCATTCAGGAATTACAAAGAATTGCATGGATGGCTGAGCAATTAAAAACAACTGTATCTATATTACTTCGCGTCAATTTAATCGGACCATTTCCATCAGCAACGCTACATATGGCAGGAATACCGACACAATTTGGAATTGCTGAGGATCAAATGGATGATGCTATTCGTTTCGCACTATCACGCTCATCATTGAAATTAATGGGATTTCATTTTCATTCTGTTTCCAATCAATTAGATGCCAATAGTCATTTACAGTTAATTAGGCTATATATCCAAAAGGTGAAGCAATGGAAAAAGAGATATAATTTGTCTATTTCATATGTAAATGCAGGAGGTGGAATAGGAGTAAATTATGAGAATTTGGCCCAACAATTTGATTGGAATACTTTTACTAACCGGTTGAAAGAATTACTAGAAAAAGAAAACTTTCAAGATACGAAGCTTATATTTGAATGTGGACGATTTTTGACAGCATCTTGTGGTTATTATGCTGTTGAAGTATTAGACATTAAGGAGAATCATGGAAAAACATTTGTAGTCGTACGAGGGGGGACTCAACACTTTCGTCTTCCTGTTTCTTGGCAGCATAACCATCCATTTGAAATTATTCCGATTGAAAAATGGACGTATCCGTTTCCAAGAAAAGGAGTACAGCAAACAAACATCACTATCGTAGGTCAACTTTGTACTCCAAAAGATGTATTTGCCAAAGATGTGTTCGTCCATCACCTTCGGATTGGCGATATTATCCTTTTCCGTTACACGGGAGCGTATGGTTGGGCAATTTCACACCATGATTTTTTGAGCCATCCTCATCCAAAGCATATTTACTTAGATACATAACGTGTAACATTTTCAACATAAACATATTTAATCAAAGGAGGAGTCATTCTTGAAAGAGGTTATCACTTCTTTAAAACTCGTTCCTATTAATCAGTTACGTTTACACGAAGAATATGAGCCGTCTAGGCTTGAAAAAACCATTACACAGATTAGGAAAGATCAATTTCTTCGTCATCCAATACTAGTGACAAAGTTAAACGGCGGAAGTTATTTAGTACTCGATGGAGTTCATCGCTTAAGCGCATTAAGGGCTATCGGATGTAGGAAAGTTCCTGTTCAGGAAGTGGAGAAAAAAGACTTTTCCAATACAGCGTGGAATCACCTCATCTCAACCGGGGAATGGTATGAAAAAATGTTGAATGATTCATCCTTGCCATGGGTTCGTGAAGAAAAAGAAGGAACTATATTTGTAGAAGGAGTATCTTCTGAAAATAAATCACATTTTCTCTATCTAGAGGATATTCAATCCGATCTTTTAGCCTATTGGCATACAGTTGTTTCCTATTATTCTAAACAGTATCCTGTCATTCGTATTCCTAAAGAGGATGAACATCTTCCTCCAAAAGGATATGTGCTAATCAAATATCAGCCTATAAGCTACGAAGCAATAGAAGCTTATGTTACAAACGGATGGACGCTTCCAGCTGGAGTGACTCGATTTATCATCAATGGCCGGTTGTTAAATTTAAAAGTGCCGCTCGCTTTGCTAATGGACCAAAGCGAAAATATCCAAGAATGGATGAGGCTCATTGAAAAGTGGGAAAAATCGTTGCGTTTTTATAAAGAACAAGTTTATTTATGCGAAATATAAGTGTGCAGTTGTGAACAACTTCACTCACTCCTAATTTGGCGGATGATTTTATATACCGATTATGCGGACGAGAGGAAATATGCCGGCAGCAGGGAGAAAGCCCTCGATTGCTTTTTACCGTTAAACGTAAACTATCATCAACATCAGACACATCTAATAACTCAATTTTCTTATATTAATATTAATTTATTTGTTATAATATTCTAAACATAGAGGGGTAGTGTGAATAGGATTAGATATGTTAGCAAGGGAAGAGATTTTGTCATTAACGAAAGAAATTATGGCCCATCAGCAATGCCATGTACTATAAGAAATTGTAGAAGCGATGACACACGTATTATTGTTAAAAGAGGGGCAAATTGTAGCTGCAGGACAAAAAGAAGAGGTATTAACAGATGAATTGTTATCAAAGACATTTCAATTGTGCTGAAGTTCATTGGGAAAATAATAGACCATGGGCTTCCATATATAAAAATATTGGTTTGACAAAATTTGCGAAGGTAGAATCAAAAATAAAGTAAAAGAAGCTGGGACATAACTAGATTCGTATTTTAAAAAGTGGAAAAAGTTATGGGAACGAGATTAAAAAACAGTTGAAAGAAAATAACCTTTCTTAAAATCTGCAGGAGTATAAGTAAAAGCAAGCAAATCACTGGCAATTTGTCTTAAAAAGTTTATAATAATAATAGGCAATTTTTTTGCTCACTAATGTAACAATATTCCCCCATAAAGGAGATTTTATAAATGTCTGAACAAAAATTGTCTGAAGTAGTTAGTCCTGATGCTGTTATTAATTTTGAATCTGGTGCTATAAAAGCAAGCACTTTGGATGCAATCATTAAACTTTTACCATTTGAAATGGGTTTTTGTGATGCTAACGATATTTTCCGCTGGTACTCAAACAATCCAGGTCGCATACATAGCCGCCGTAAAGCAGCAATAGGTCGCCCTGTACTTGAGCTTCATCCAAAAGTGGCTCACCACGTTGAAAAATTGCTAAATGATTTCCGTACAGGAAAACGCGACGAATGGGAATTTTGGTACCCAAAAACTTCTGGTGAAGAAACTGGTCAAATTTATCAAAAATTCATGGCAGTACGTGATGAAAATGGAAATTACCTCGGCTGTATGGACGTAACTATTAATATGGATCTTTTCAAAGGAAAAGATGGTGTGCGTACACCTGACACTATTGAAGAATTTAAAGCAGTTAAGCCTAAAGAATAAAAAAATACTCTTCTCATATAAGAAGCGACTGAAAGAGGCTGGGACAAAACCTACCTCTGATATGAAAAACAGGTGAATTTTATGACGAGTAAAATATCACCTGTTTTGTTTATTTTATGAATTAAAATAAGGACCATTTCTGATAAAATAAAGTTACGACAAAAAATTCAACCAGAAAGAAGGGGCCTTATGTTTAAAAATTATACCATGAATCAATTAGTATTGCCTCTAGAATTTAGAAGTAAAATTACAAAAAAATGATATTGCATTCTATGTCCATCATTTAGTTGAAAGCATCCCCCGAGAAGCGTTTGAGCCATTTTATGCGAAATGAAGATTGTCCTGCCTATCACCCACGCATGATGCTTAAAATTATTTTATGTGCCTACACACAATCTGTCTTCTCAGGTCGCAAAATTGAAGCCCTATTAAAAGATAGTATTCGTATGATGTGGCTAGCACAAGGGTATGAACCAAGCTACCTACAATTAACCGATTCCGTGTTCAACCAGAAGTGAAAGAAATAATTCGTCAGTGTTTCGTCCAATTCCGTTGCCAATTGATAGAAGAAAAACTTATTGATCAAGAAGCGATTTTTATCGATGGAACAAAGATTGAAGCGAATGAGAATAAATTCACGTTTGTTTGGAAGAAATCAATTGAGAAATATCATCAAAGTTTAATAGAAAAGTCTAACCAGATATACAACTACTTGAGAACAAAGTTATACCTGAAATTGAACGTGAAAACAATGAACAGTTATCAATAGAAGAACTCACTCAATTGGCTCAAAAAGTGGACGAGGTAGTAACCGAATATGATAAAAAAATTGAAGCAACATCAGACGTTTCAGAACGAAAAGCTTTAAGAAGTGAACGAAAGTATCCGAAACAAGTGAAAAAACAATTGATTGATATGGTCTTACGAAAACAGAAATACCAACGTGGCTTTGAAATCTTTGGTACACGTAATAGCTATTCTAAAACAGATCCAGATGCGACATTTATGCGAATGAAAGATGATTATATGAAAAATGGGCAATTAAAAGCTGGTTACAACGTACAAATCGCAGCGGGAAACACATTGTCGCAGATGCAGGTTATGGTAGTGAACAAAACTATAATGATATTCTTTCCAATAGAAAACGAGAAGCACTTATTACGTACAACATGTATTTGAAGGAACAAAAGAAAAAGCATAAGAGAAATATATTTGATCCCGACAACTGGCAGTATGATGAAGAAACAGATACATATACATGTCCTTAATCAAAAACGTCTTCAATTTAAATATCATACTGTCCGTAATGATCAAACAGGCTTTCAACGAAAATTTAAAGTCTATGAGTGTGAAGACTGTTCGGAATGCCCATTCCGTTCATTATGTACAAAAGCTAAAGAAGGCAACAATCGAAAACTAATGGTGAATGAAAAATGGGAACAACAAAAAGAATATGTAAGAGCAAAGCTTTCAGAAGAGAAAACGAGTGCCATCTATCGAAAACGCAAAATCGATGTGGAACCAGTTTTTGGATTCTTGAAGGCTAATTTGCGTTTCACTCGATTTTCTGTAAGAGGGAAATCGAAGGTGGAAAACGAAATGGGCCTTGTGTTAATGGCAGTGAATTTAAGAAAATTCACTGCCATTCACTAAAGTAATAGAAGAATTTTACATAAAAATAGAAAGAAGTGTATTTGAGTACACTCAAATCCACCTCTCTCACTATTTGAAGCTGGTTTTGGATTTAGTTATGTCCCAAGCCTCGTTATTTATTTTTATAGCTGCAAAACCACATAGAATGGCTCAAGAATAGTTAAAAGATGCGAAGGGAAAGAGTCATTTTAATTTGAAGAAGGGCGAACAATTTATGCGTACTATTATTGATTATTACTCATCATTTGATCAATATAGAAGATATTAAGCCTTTTATGGAATCACATGGCTTTGAAACGTTAAATCTAATTGGCTCGACTAACATTGGCGTTGCTTTGCCACCAGAAAAGTGGGAATATTGGAAAAACTGTGGAGAGCATGAGTTCGCTCAACTTATTGATCTATTAAAAGAAACAGCGACAAATCCCTATGTTTTTGGAATATCAACTCATTTGCTTTACATTGGGAGAAAAAAATGATAATCTATTTGTCAAACACATGAGTAGTAACATGATTTCCCGTTAGATCGACTTTATTCATTTCAGCCGGTGATAAACCGAACAGAAACCGCGCTGGCGAATTTGTCAATGATCTGAATACAGAGGGAGAACTCCTAGATTGCCAAAAAAGGAAGGTAGCATTTTTTATTTATTTTATATTTTAGAAATTATAAAAAATAGAATTATGTGCTAAATAATCAATGAAATTAAAACAAAAAAATACCTAAACAACCAAGCAGTCAAAAAACGGAATATGTAAGGGATTTTCCTGAATCGAGGTGCATGGAAAAATGTTGTTTATTGATAATAAGGGGATTACGGATCCAAGAATTAATTTGGCAATCGAAGAGTATGCCTTAAAAAACCTCGATATTAATGAAACGTATCTATTGTTTTATATAAATGAACCTTCCATTATTATCGGAAAAAACCAGAATACTATTGAAGAAATTAATACAGAGTATGTAGAGCGGAATGGGATTCATGTCGTCAGAAGACTGTCAGGTGGCGGAGCCGTTTATCACGACTTAGGAAATTTAAACTTTAGTTTTATTACGAAAGATGATGGCGATAGTTTTCTTAACTTCCGAAAATTCACGGAACCTATTATTGAAGCGTTAAAAAAACTTGGTGTTAATGCGGAATTAAGCGGTCGTAACGATATCGTTGTAGAAGGAAGAAAAATTTCAGGGAATGCTCAGTTTTCAACAAGAGGGAGAATGTTCAGCCATGGCACGCTGTTATTCGACTCGAAAATAGAGAATATTGTTTCAGCACTTAATGTAAAAAAAGATAAGATTGAATCAAAAGGAATTAAGTCCATTCGCAGCCGGGTAGCAAATATTTCTGAATTTCTAAAAGAAAAAATGACGATAGAAGAGTTCCGTTCCGTTCTGTTGGAAAGTATTTTTGGAAAAGACAAGGGGATTCCTGAATATGTCTTGACGGAAGAGGATTGGGCTAACATTCACAAGCTTTCTATAGAACGTTATCAAAATTGGGAATGGAATTACGGAAAATCGCCTAAATTTAATCTTCAGCATTCACACCGATTCCCGGCAGGCCAAATAGATGTGAGACTCGAAGTTCAAAAAGGGATAATTAGAAATTGCAAAATTTACGGTGACTTTTTTGGAGTCGGAGACATAGGGGAAATCGAAGCAAAACTTATCGGAAAACGATATGAGAAATCTGAGATTGAAAAAGCGTTGCAAGATGTTGATATTAAGCATTATTTCGGAAATATTGGGAAAAAAGAATTTATCGATTTAATATATTGAAAGAACAAAAGGAGCAAGCGCCCTGTTTAGTCCTAACAAGCATAAGACGAATCGTGCAAGAGTCGATAGACTCCAGAATGATTTGGCTAGACCAGCCGAGGTGGGCGCCGTATTAAAAAAGTGTCTATTTGCAAATATTCCTAACAAGTAGGCAATGAAAAGCCTTGGCCTTTTCTCGGTACCAATCGAGGAAAGGCCGTTACATTTTTCTTGAATCTGTTTATCTGTTTTTATTCTTGAGATATATGATGCAGGCCTCTTTGATGAACTCTCTTTCATTATCTGGAATCATATGAATTTTGAGCTTCTCTTGGTCTGGTAATGAGTTAAAGTTTTCCCAAATCTTTTTCATGCCTTCCTGAATATCCGGGTCGCCTTGTGAGCGACGATGGATCATCTCCATCAAAAATGCTGCAAGTTCCTGTGCTTCAGGGCTATCGGGACTGGCGCCTTTCTTAACAAGTTTTGTCAACGATTCTCTAAATAATCGATATTGATTGATATGTTGGTTGTAGTCTTGTTCTGTCCAACCTTTCGCAGTTAATTTTCGCAACGCTTCTTTTGAATATGATTGTTTTACCAATTCTCTCATTGTCGATCGCTCTTTGGCAGTGAGATATGGATTTACCCACTCCGGTTTCATTTGTATCACTTGGATCGTATTTATAATGGAGTCGTAATCTATTTTATTTGACGTTAAAGCATTTTCTACGTTTTCAATTGCTTCGATTATTTTTTCGATTTGAGCAATCTTTCTTTTCATCATTGCTTTCTGTTGCGTTAATCGTTTTTGCAAATGTTTAGCATCAACTTTAAGAAAATCTTTAATTTTTTTAGAGAAAATCCAAGAAACTTTAGAGATAGAATATATTGCCGTTGAATTAGATCTTCATCTGTATAAAATCGATGACCTGATTGATTATGCTTTGGTACCAACAAGCCTAATTTATCGTAATAGCGCAGCGTTCTAACGGAAACAGAAGCCTTCCAAGCAAACTCGGTGATACGGTAAAATTATACGATCCAAGTGGTTCCTCCTTTCCATTTACAGGATAAAGGGTGACGTAATGTCATAGTCAAATGGTTTTTGTATAAAAGTTCTTTCCTAATTTAATAATCTGCCAGTTAGCATTAGATTTTGGACAAGAGAAAGGATTACAAGTTTTGACCCCTATCTGCTAATCAGCGAGGCGCCACGATGGTTTTTTATGAAAACAAATGCGAGGCAGATAGAATTCATAATGAAAGAGAGACATATTATCATTTCTGCCAGAAGCGATGTAATCCGAATTGATTCCCTTTTTTACAATACACAAGATGCAAGCTAACAATCGTTGTTAGGTGAAGTTGTATCTTTTGACCGTTTTGGCTGAAGCATGGTGCAAATCATGACAATGGAACGAATTTTCTGCTGTAAATTCAATATTGTAACGTTCCCCCGGAACATACTCAACGAAAATATTTACACCCCAGTCCTAAACGATGAAAGCAGACCTGCTTTTAAAATTTAGAATATTATGTTAATTTATAATTAATAAAATATTAGTGTTAATAAGGGAGGGGGATTATATGAAATTATTATCTAATTTTTTTACAGTGCTTGTACAGAGGTTTTTACCTGATCCTTTTGTGTTTGCACTTATTCTAACGGCTATTTTGTTTGTGTTTGGGATTATCTTTACTCCCCATAGTCCAATAGATATGATTCGCTTTTGGGGAGATGGATTTTGGAATTTATTGGCGTTTGCTATGCAGATGAGTTTAATTTTAGTTACGGGACATGCTTTAGCTAGTTCACCGCTTGTTAAACAATGGTTACGAAGTTTTGCGAGCGTTGCCAAAACTCCTGCTCAGGGTGTTGTCTTAGTTACATTAGGTGCAGCGGTCGCATCTTTAATCAATTGGGGATTTGGTTTAATTGTCGGTGCCTTGTTTGCCAAAGAAGTAGCCAAAAAGGTTCCAGGCTCTGATTATCGGTTGTTAATCGCAAGTGCTTACATAGGCTTTTTGACTTGGCATGGCGGACTTTCTGGGTCGATTCCTTTATTGGCAGCAACACCAGGCAATCCAATGGAGAAAATATCCGGGGTTATTCCATTAACGAAGACTATTTTTACAGACTTTAATTTATTTATTACTGTCTCACTTCTCATTGTTCTCCCTATTATGACGAGATTAATGATGCCGAAGCCTGATGAAGTAGTAACCATTGATCCGAAATTGCTTGCGGAAGACGAAACTGCTGTATCATTGACTATATCGGATGAGAAAAGTTTCGCTGTTCGTATGGAAAACAGCAGAATCTTGACATTTTTCATTGTCGCTATGGGATACGCATACTTGATATATTACTTTGCGACGAAGGGATTTAAAGTCGATGTGAATACAGTTAATTTAATTTTCTTTTTTACTGGCTTGTTGTTGCACGGTACTCCTCTATCATATATGAAAGCAATCACAAACGCTGCGCGTGGTACAGCTGGCATTTTGATTCAATTTCCTTTTTATGCGGGAATTCAAGGGATGATGGAGCAATCAGGGTTAGGTGGTGTCATTACGAATGCCTTTATTTCTATTTCTAATGAGCATACTTTTCCGATTCTTGCCTTTTTAAGTTCAGGCGTAATTAACTTCTTTGTGCCGTCTGGCGGAGGGCACTGGGTTGTTCAAGGACCATTCATTATGCCTGCTGCTGCATCTTTAGGAGTAGATCCGGGGATTGCGGCGATGGCTATTGCTTACGGTGAGGCATGGATGAATATGGCTCAGCCGTTTTGGGCACTCCCTGCTCTTGCCATTGCGGGTTTAGGAGTGAGAGATATTATGGGGTACTGTGTCACTACGCTACTGGTATCTGGAATTATTTTTATGATTGGATTGTCTTTTTTTTAGAAAAAGCGAATAAATTGAGGCCATAACAAGTAATGAGTTGCTATATTCGAAATAATCGTATTTAATCAATTCCCCCTCGAATGCAAAGGGGGATTTTTGCTGGAACATACGAAAAAAGTCCGGAGATAATGTAAAAGTGTTTTTTGAAGGAGTGACAATCATGATGCGTTTGGATCATTTTGTAGTACATATCGATCAAGATCAAACAAAATTAGAATCCTTGAAAGACAAAATAGTGCCGATAGGCTTTCCTTTCAATCCGACATCCGGTAAGGGAACCAAAGGATTTCAGGTAGCAAATATTTGGATTGGCGACCAATACTTAGAGTTGATTTGGCTGAAAACAAAAGACGGTGGCGGTTGGCGCAGAGAGTGGGTCGAGAAGTATAACCGGGGGTTGCGAGGGATCTTCGGTTTGTGCTTAATGACGGACCAACTTGATTCGTTGGAAAAGGAATTGCGAGAAAGAGGCATTGCAGCCAGTGCCCCAGAGCGGATTACGTTTAAGATGCTGTTTGGGCTATTGAGGAAATCCCTGCCGTTTCGTTGTGTTTATACACCGCCAATTCCAGGGACTGATCTTCAGATTTTCTTTTTGGAGATGGACAGCCAAGAGAAGTATGAATACATGAGAAAATATTTCATGAAGCCGAATGCAGAGAAAAATGGGATTACGGGGATAAAAGAAGCAGTTGTTCGTTATCAATTTTCTGAAGCAGCATGGAAGTATATAAGAGCGATATTTCCAACTCTTTCGGGAGATGAGCGAATGGCGACATATGACATGGGAGAGACAAAATTGCATTTTGTTCAATCCGATGAAGCAGGGTTAAAAGTAGAGTTGCTAGCCGCAACTACCAATGAAGACCTAGCAAATAAGAGGTTTGAGATTGAAAATGTTCGAGTGACGAGCATATTAATAAAGTGATTTTTAGTTTTCTTTAAACACGACCAACCGATAGATACCTTGCAACATGTGATGTTGAAAATATAGAGTCCATCAAGGTTCTCCAGAGTTTAGGGTTCCGATTAGAAGGGCATTTCAAGCAGAAATTGTATGTGAAAGGACAGAGGAGAGACAATTATTTGTTTGCATTATTATCCAGTGAATACAAGGAGAATCTACTAACTAAATGATGTGGTGGCGATACGTCGATAACTATATCGCTTTTTTGTTCAAGACTAAAAGTACAGAGGCTTTCACTGCACTCAGAGTAGGTTCCAAAAACGGTTATTTTTGGAACCTACTAATCTATTTTAATAGACATAAAACAACATTTTCATCATCTGTGGTACTGCGCCGCGATATGGCTGGCTAATAGGTTTTGCTAGTTGAATAAAGAAAATAGGTGTTGTTATTTTTGGCTTCAGTCGTTTTAAGCATTCGGAACATCGGGAGTATGCCAGAATGCCAATGAAAAGAGAGTTGCAGAGGCTTGATAGGTCATAATAAAGAGAATCGTTCTTTCGACAAACCGGCCAAGCTCATCATGATTACCATCGAACCGATGAACAGAGGAAAAATATTTCGTTAACATTTAAAATTGGCCGTCAACAAACCGTTAGCTTTTTGCAAGGTTTAATTGCCATGAAACACCATATTTATCTTCCACCCAACCAAACTTTTCACTAAATGGATAAGCAGCTAATGGCATTAGAATTTTGCCATCTTGCGATAACTGCTTAAAAACTCTATTTATTTCTTCTTCGGTATCGCATGTTACAAACAGCGATATTGCAGGAGTAAAAGGGTGCTCTTGCTTGTTGCTATTATCCATAGCCATAAACGTTTGTCCTTTTAATGTGAATGTAGCATGTAATACTGTTCCATCTTCATGATGAAAAACACTATTTATTTCTGACTGGTCAAATACAGAGGTGTAAAAATTCATTGCCTCTTCAGCCTTGCCATTGAACATGAAACACGTAGTAATTTTTTGATTTGAATTTCCCACTTATAACCAGCTCCTTTTATAAACATGTAAGAACGGCATTAAATTCTAGTCTCAATAAATGAGCGAATATACGTTCCTATTACTGTATTATCTGTGAGCAGACACAAATTGTCAACTGTTACAATTTTATCTTTTTAAACAGAACAGAAATATTCACATAAGAAAGCCTTGTTTTTGGAACTACTCACTGGCCTGTTGATTTGTTATAATATTCTTAAAAATAGAGGGGTAGTGTGAAATGGAAAATATCATAAGTATGAAAAATGTGTCCTTGATAAGAGGAAATCGAGTTATTTTAAAGGATATAAATTGGGAAGTAAAAGAAAAGGAACACTGGGTCATATTAGGTTTAAACGGTTCAGGAAAAACATCCCTATTAAATATCGTAACAGGCTATCAATATCCGACAAAAGGGGAAGTTTCTGTTTTAGGACATCCATTCGGGCAAACAAACTTGCCTGAGCTGCGAAAGCAAATTGGATTTGTTAGCAGTTCTCTTGACCGGTTTAGTCAAACTTTAAAATCGGAAACGGTAGAGGATATTGTGATCAGCGGTAAATTTGCTTCGATAGGATTGTACGAAAAGGTGACCAATGAGGACCGGGAACAGGCGGCACAGCTAATGGCATCTTTTCGAATCGATCACTTAAAGGGGAAAACGTATGACACACTATCAGAAGGAGAGAAAAGAAAGGTACTGATCGGAAGAGCGTTAATGGCGAAACCGAAATTGCTTATATTAGATGAGCCGTCTATAGGATTAGACATGTTAGCAAGGGAAGAGATTTTATCATTAACGAAAGAAATTATTACCCATCAGCAATGCCACGTACTATATGTCACTCATTATATTGAAGAAATTGTAGAAGAGATGACACACGTATTATTGTTAAAAGAGGGACAAATCGTAGCTGCAGGACCAAAAGAGGAAGTATTAACAGATGAGTTTTTATCAGAGACATTTCAATTGGCACTGAAAGTTCATTGGGAAAATAATAGACCATGGGCTTCCATACATAAAAATATTGGTTTGACAAAATCTGCGAAGGTAGAATCAAAATAAGGAAAGGAAACTTGGTCCTCCAAGTTTCCTTTATTGCTTTATTAGAGTGGTTTTTATTGCTGCGGGGAGGATAACGGGAAATTCTTGGCCTGCAATTGGGACCCTACCTTATGTCAAATCATCTGTTCGAAGGCGTCTATCAAAGAGGAATTTACACAGTAATGTGGACTTGCCCTAAAAAGCTCCATATGGAATATTATTGCTTTTTAATGTTGACATACTGTATAATCGAAGACAAATTTATAATTAGACATAAAAACCGAAAAAGGTTTATTTGATCTTCTGATTAACTAGGCACTTTTACATATTGTCAGTCCTTTTTTTTGTGAAAATAACGGTGAGTCCAGGCTGTTATTTTCATGAAGTAGTGTGGGCGAAATTACTTATGGATGTTGATATTGACTTAAAAGAAAAGAATAAGATAGATTGATATATTTCTTGACTAAGGAGCTATATCAGTTGCAGTTTGATTTTACATCCGACTGTCCGCCCACCGCGCTATCGTATCATCCTATACGGAGATAAAGATGTAGACGGAAAGAGAAAATGATTGTTGCAACTTATATAGGCTAGAGGGGAGAATTCATAATGAACAAATCAAAAGGCTTTATGGAAGCGGAAATAAGTAAAGCATTAACGAAATGGGAAAAAGATTTCCTTGGACGAGGTTCAGTATCTGTTAAGACAGATATTTTGCGAGATATGATTATTGTCTCTTTGCACGGGATTCTAACCCCTGCCGAATATTCACTTTGTGAATCAAAGGAAGGAAGATTATCGGTAAAAAGAAATCGATCCAGCTTGGTTGAATCAGGAGAGGAAGAGCTGAAGGAAATTATCCTACATATAACTGGGGAAAAAGTGAAGAGTTTTCACACTGATTTAAGCACTCGTACAGGAGAACGGATCATGGTGTTCAAATTATTTAATGATCTTGAGAAAAAACTTTTAAAATAATATAATAATTAATGTTATATAAATTTATATACTATCACTAACATTGATAACATCATTATGTTGGATAACTGAATAACCAGTTTCAACGTGTCGGTAGACCTTCAAAAAATCTGTGACTGTCGTGGATTTGTTGAAGGTAAACCGAATGAAGCATTAGGGTTAAATAAAGAAGGTAGATCTTCAAAAAATCCATTAAGGATTCGTTGAAGATAAACCGACTATGTGCAATCCATACAGCGGCCATTACCTTTTTCAGGTTAAAAAGGGGCACTCAGTATGGATGACATAGTCGGTTTTTTTGTTATTAAAGGGAGAGGAGGATCGCCTTGAGTGAAACAATGCTCATTACCTTGTTTGCAACACTTACTGTTACTCTAATCAGTTCGGTATTCCTATTACATCCTCGCATTCCTGTCTGTTACGTTCGAATTCATGTCAGTTTGCTTGTTTTGCCGATAGCAGTTGCTTTAGCAGGACTTGTTGGTGCCGATAAAAATGTGGCGATCGGACCATGGCGCTCTGATATGCTTGCATGGTTGATGGCCTTGTATATTTTCATGTTTGGCTGGATGATACAGCGGTTTTGTATACGCTATTTACATGGCGACCGCGCGTATCGAATGTATTTTATGCTTTTAACGTTTACGGTTAGCGCCGCTTCCATCACGTGGATGAGCGATGATTTACGATTGCTTGTTCTTTGCTGGGGAATGCCATTACTCGGACTTACGTTGCTGGCGATGCAGAAAAAAGAATGGCAGCCGGTAAGAGTAACGGTTATGCAAATGGCAAGGATGTTTTTGTTGAGCTGGGTAGCTTTATTGGCAGCTGCCATATGGTTGTGGCAAGCAACGGGATATTGGCGATTATCGTTTGCACTGTCAAAGGAAAGCATTGCCGGTCTAGAATGGTGGGAAGCGGACGGGGTGAACGTTTTGCTCGTATTAGCGGCGATCATTCCAGCGGGGCAGTGGCCGTTTCAACGCTGGTTATTGGAGTCGACGGTGACTCCGACCCCGATTTCAGCAGTGATGCATGCGGGTTTGGTAAATGCGGGCAGTCTGTTGTTGACAAGATTTTCGCCGCTTTTTAGTGGTAATGGTTCGCAAATGCTGCTGCTTATGATCGCCTCTGTGTCAGTGTTGATCGGCACGGGGATCAGTTTGGTTCAAGTGGACTATAAACGGCAATTAGTTGCCTCAACGATGGCGCAAATGGGAATGATGTTTATTCAATGTGCATTAAGTGCATATGCAGCAGCAGTAATTCATTTAGTGCTGCACGGCCTGTTTAAAGCAACGTTATTTTTACAATCCGGCTCGGTTGTGCCGCGGCCACATAAAATGTTTCGCCCATCGCTGACGTTATCGAAAACATGGCTGCTTGGCGGAGCCATATTCGGATTTGCGTTAGGATTAGTGTTTTGGATGACCTCGCCGGAAGAAAACACGAGGTTGCTAAGCGCGTTGCTTCTTGGCTGGTCGCTGGCGTTTGCGTGGGGGCGGCTCGCTGTTTTGAAAGAAGGGAGATGGATCGGGGTGGCCGTATTAGCTGGATTGGCGCTGGCTTCCGAGGTGATGCATAGCGGTCTCATGGCGCTTTTATACAAAACGTTGCCGCCAAGTTCGAGCACATCGATGATCACGGAAATGGCAGCCGTTTTGATGTTCGGGCTCGGCGGGTTAGCGAGCATATGGTTTTCTGTCCATCGTTCATCGGATTCATTTGCATACTTATATATGTGGCTCGTCCATATAGGCGAACCGCGTTCAGAGTCGGTGGAAGGCCATCCACATTATCTTGTAACTTATTTGCAGGAGGAGGGGATAGTGGATGAACAAGGCAACCGTATCGCTTGAACGTCCTAGTGTGCGCGTGCAACAGAGAAAAGATGTCGCAGCAGATATAAACATAAGCGAGCTCGTCAAAAGCGCTAGCAAAGTGATTGCTCCGCTTTGGCCTATTGCCACTTTTGTCGCGCGCCACCCGTGGATGGGGTTGGAACATCTTTCGTTTGAGGAAGTTGCGTACCGCTTCAAATTGTCGCGAAATATTGACCTTTACCCAACCATATCCATGCTGCGCGCGGCGCAACGGAAAGGGGAACTGAATCCGGAGTTTTTGGAAATGCGGCTTCAACGCTGGCTTGATGAGCAGCCGTTATTGATGCCACGTGAAGAAGCTGAACGTGTTTTTCGCGCAATGCTTTGGCACGATGAAATTCCGAATGAGGTGCTAACGTCTCCAACATTAAAAAGTTTGGCAGCGAAAGTAAAAGAGATACGATTACAAGGAGATTCCAAACGTTTATTCATCCAGCCGTTAAGCGTTCTCCTTGAAGAGCAAGGCGAGGAAAAATGGGCTCAGATGCTTGATCACCAAATGATAAAATGGTGCAAGTTATTTTTAGATGAATCACAAGCTTTATGGACGATGCCATTTCGGGAAAAAGGGTTTTACTACGCATGGAGAAAGCTTGTGATCAACGATCCATCCTTAAACAAACAGCAACGCAAACGGTTAAAAGATTTGCCGCATGATGCCAAAGACGCTTTGCGACAAGCGTTGCTGGCGCTTGGCATACCGCATGGAGCGATGAAAGACTATTTGGAAGCGCATCTTCTTTCCTTGCCGGGATGGGCGGGAATGTTATTGTGGCGCTCGCAGCAATCCGGCCAAGCACATGAGCTGCTAATGGATTATTTAGCGATCCGCCTCTCACTTGAATGGGCGTTGATCGCACCACATTTGCCATTGGCTAAACGAAAGGAGGATGACGCAACGGTTCTCCTTCCGCTTCTGGCGGCTTGGATGCACTGGGGAGGATTGACACCAGAACAATGGCTGCAATTGCCGCAAACTGAGCAGCAAGCCCGTTTATCTCTTGTTGATCGATTTAACCAAATCATCCGCAAAAAACTTTGGCTAGAAGCATGGGAAGATACACAAGAGGCGCAACTAAAAAATAGGATCACGTCCTCTTTTGCAAACAACGCACCGAAACAGGCAGCCGCTCAGCTCATCTTTTGCATTGATGTTCGTTCTGAACCTTTCCGCCGGCATTTAGAACGGGAGGGCCCATTTGAAACATACGGGTGTGCTGGTTTTTTTGGCCTCCCTATCCAAACGCGCGAACTGGACAGTGTCTATTCACATGCTTCTTGCCCGGTGATTGCAAAGCCGCAGCATGAAGTTCGAGAATACGCAGCGGCGGTGAACCTAAAGGAATACCGCAGACGGCGGAACATACTGTTTTCAATTAGTCATACGTTTAAAAAAATGAAACAACATCTGCTTGCAAGCATGTTGCTTCCAGAAGTAAGCGGACCATGGCTCGGTTTACATACGCTGGCCCGAAGCATAGCGCCAAGCAGGGCAGGCCGATTGCTCCGTCGCATACAAGAAACATTAGAACGTAAACCGAAGACAGAACTTTTATTGCATCGGAATGACTCCTTAAAAGCAACCGACTTGCCAGTAGGGTTTTCTGCAGAAGAAAAAATAAAATATGTCAAACGGCTATTAAAGGGAATGGGATTGACGTCTTCTTTCGCGCCTCTTGTTGTTGTCTGTGGTCATGAAAGCATGACAACGAACAATCCGTATGCCTCGTCTTTAGATTGCGGTGCATGCGGCGGAGCGGCTGGGGGATACAATGCCCGAGTGTTCGCAACGCTTTGCAACCTTAAGGAAGTGCGGGAAGGGCTTGCAAAGGAAGGGATCGTTATTCCAGAGGACACCGTTTTTGTTGCGGCAGAGCATATAACAACGGTCGATGAACTTCGTTGGCTTTATGTGCCAATGCTTTCGGAAGCGGCACAAAAAGCGTTTGATATGTTGCAAAGCAGGCTCAAAAAAGTAAGCCGTAATGCAAATATGGAGCGGTTGTCGAAGTTGCCCGGCTTAAACGACAAGAAGAGAGACCCGCTTGCCGAAGCATATCGCCGTGCCGAAGACTGGAGCGAAATCCGTCCGGAATGGGGGCTGGCAGGGAATGCTGCGTTTATTATCGGGCGCCGTCAGCTAACGAAACATTGCCATTTAGAGGGGAGAGCATTTTTGCACAGTTATGATTGGCGCGAGGATCCATTTGGAGAATCGCTTGCAAACATCATTGCCGGTCCGGTGACAGTTGCTCAATGGATTAATTTACAATATTACGCATCAACTGTTGCCCCTCATTATTATGGCAGCGGCAGCAAAGCAACACAAACAGTTACCGCAGGAATCGGGGTCATGCAAGGGAACGCGAGCGATTTGCTTACCGGGCTTCCATGGCAGTCAGTCATGGCATCCGATCAAGAAATGTTCCATTCTCCGCTTCGGCTACTTGTCATCATCGAAGCTCCACGACAATATATTGAGCACTTGCTCGAAGATGATCCTCATTTCCATAGAAAAGTGAAAAACGGCTGGCTTCGTCTTGTTTCCATTGATCCGGACAGTGGGGAATGGGAAAAATGGGAACCATCGGCCATCGAATACAATAACTTTTCATGGAAATTGGGCATACTGTAAATGACGATGCCAACGGATGAAAGGAGGAAGTGATATGACAAAGGAAAACGAAATGAAAAACTCCGTGGATGCTCCTTCCGTACAGGAAACAATGGAAGACATTTGGCGCAAAACGTGCGGGACATGGAAAAACTGTAATGAGTCGAACGTTGAGTCTTTCTTATCCAAATGCTTAGAACACAATATTGACCCGCAGTACTGTATGAATTGGATTACACGACACAGTGATCAAATTCCAAACCAATCGGCAGTTTTGGATAAAGCTCGTGAATGGGTAAATCAACATACTTCTACCGGTTCGCCTATCTCCGTATCAAATCAAATGATGGATTAAATACAAGGGAGCAAAGTGGCTCCCTCATATTTTCCTACTGTCTCTACCCATTGGAAATTAAGTGAAAAGGCCTAACAAGTATAACCAACGAGAAGGAAGTGCTTTTATGTGGATTATTAAGACACAGCATAAGAACGAGGATGGGGCAACCGTTGCGCTCGAGTTGGAAAGTGAAGACGGTCAATTCGATGTCAATGTCAGATGGGATGGATGTATGGAAGTTCATGTTTATTCTGTTACGGAAGAAAATCGCGAACTGCATGATACTTTTCACACTTGTGATGTAAAGGGATTTATTGAAAAGCTACAGTCTTTAAATGAAGTGTGTGCGGAGTTTTTTGGTGAAGGAAGCTATTGGGAGGAAAAAAATAACAATAAATCAGATGACAAAAACGAACCATAATACAAATCAAAAGAGTGTTATATTTACAGAACACTACGAATGAAAAAGCATTAGGCATATGCTAACGCTTCCTTCTTTTTTAAATGAAGCTTACGATGAAATATTTTCAAAGAAAATCTGTTATCCATAGTTAAATGGAAGGGAAAAAGATTATTTAAGTAGAAATTCATTTTTATCGTAGCAGCCAAGCTCAATGTAGATGATGGATGGCGCTTCACCTTTAGCGGAATGACAAACGTTGCAGATTCATTTTTATTGGGAGGGAAATTGGATGAAAAAATATCCTCTCATCATGATCAGCATCATTTTTCTTTTAATCGGCTGTTCAAATGAAAAACAAGAAGAAAACAGCTCTCAAAACGTACAACAAACAAGTAACAATGGCAATATGGAAATCATTGCCCAAGATTTAAGTGTGCCATGGGCGATCGACTGGGATGGGACATCTTTTTATATTTCAGAGCGGACTGGCTCCATTGTAAAAATTACAGGCAACAAAAAAATTAGACAGAATCTATATTTAGAAAAGAAGCTTTCAACGGCATCTGAAGCTGGTGTATTAGGTTTTGTGCTTCATCCCGAGAAAAAAAATTACGCCTTTCTTTACTATACATATGAGGATAAAAACGGGCAATTCAATCGTGTTGTAGAAATACGGGAAGAAAATAATGAATGGTTTGAGCAAAAAGTTTTGCTTGATCAAATTCCAAGCGGAAAGTTTCATCATGGCGGAAGAATCAAAATCGGACCAGACAAAAAACTGTACATCACCACTGGGGATGCTACAGATCCGATGATTGCCCAAGACAAGACATCTCTTGGCGGAAAAATTTTACGAATGAATCTTGATGGCACCATACCGAACGATAATCCTGATCCCAACTCTCTTGTCTATAGCTATGGACACCGCAACCCGCAAGGCTTGGCATGGGATGAAACGGGCCGGCTTTATAGCTCGGAGCATGGCTCCAGTGCACATGATGAAATCAATTTGATTAAACCGAAAGGAAACTATGGCTGGCCTTTTATTCAAGGAGATGAAACGAGAAACGGGATGATCGCACCCTTGTTCCATTCGGGGAATCATACTTGGGCGCCATCTGGAATTGCCTATCATAATGGAATTTTGTATGTTGCACAGCTGCGGGGGGAAGGTATTTTAGCGTTCGATTTAAAAAATAAAACATATAAGCAAATCGTTTCCAACGTAGGCCGTGTGCGGGATGTATTCATATTGGGGGATCATTTGTTCTTTGTCACAAACAACACGGATGGAAGAGGGGTTCCAGCCAATCATGATGACAAATTAATCAAAATTCCGATTCCGAAAGCTTTTTGATACAATTTCAATATTATAGTCTGGAACAAATTCATGGGAGACATCATGCCGCATCTACGAGGCGCCACGGAAGGATAACATCGGGGAACAAAAATTTCTTTGTTACAGCCAGACAGGCTTGCCAGCTTACTCACCATCAAGGATGAAATAGTTCAATTTGGGTTGCGACCTAGAATTGACCGATGAAGAGAAATGACTTACTTAAAGCGGGATAGTTGAGGAAAAGGAAGTTGGCAATGACTTATGATCTTGATTGTATGTGTAGCTGTGCAGGCCTATCTTACAAAAGGTAGGAGATAAGCGTATGAAAAGGTTTATTTCAGCAAGCATTATTCTAGGTTTTATAGTATTATTATTTTTCTTTGACGAATATAGAACCAATCAATCTCTTAATCAAGAAGCTACTTTGGAAGGTTTTATAATTATGAAAGAAGGCGAAGTATATTTAGTTGAAGACTCAGATTTTGTTCAGGAAGACGCAAATAAGTTAACAATACAAGAATTAAGAAGCAAATATAATATGAGTAAGTTATGGATTAAAGGGCTTGGTACTCTAAAGGGAATAGAAAATGGACAAAAGCTGAAAGTGTGGTATTCAGAGATTTTAGAATCATATCCGGCCAAAGTCAAAGTTTTAAAGATTGAACAGAAATCGTAATTAGTCGTTCATATTCACCAGCACAAAAGTGAAAGTAGAGTTAATAAGTATTTATAAGGAAGGGGACTTCTAATGACAAATGCAAATAAGATGGTTGTAGTTGTAAAAGGTCTTATTTTATATGAAGGTAAGGTATTAATTGTACAACGTGCAAAGGATGATGAAATCGGCGGAGGAACGTGGGAATTAGTTGGGGGTAAAGTAGAATTTGGAGAAGATTTAGAAACTGCACTTGTACGAGAAATTAAGGAAGAAGTTGGGTTAGATGTTACAGTTGAAAAGATTTTATATGCAACCACATTCAAAACTGGCCCAACAAAGCAGGTAATTATTCTTACCTACTTATGTAGGAGCAATAATAGAGATGTCGTTCTCTCAAAGGAACATATTGATTACCGCTGGTCGACTAAAGAGCAATTGAGATTGCTATTGACTCCAGAAATAATTAGTGATTTTGAGAGAAATAATGTCTTCTCTTTGGAAGAGCTGGCATGAAAAAAGTGATTGTCGCTGCGGATTTGGGATTAACCAATTCCGCTATTCGTTTTGACGGAACTGTCATTGGCCGAAAATTTATTAATCAGCCAATAGCAAAAGACCGTTGATGCCTCTGCTAAAATTCTTTGATTTAGTCGGGAAGGTTCACGTAGCAAATTTCTTTTTTAGAATATTTAGATAATAATTTGAATATTTAATATTTAGATGTATAATAGTGTTATAGCATACCAACCGGTTAGTATTTTAGGAAGGATCAATTCTCTCACGTCTAAATGCAAGGACTTCATTTCCTTATCGCTTATGAAAGAATTACGGGAAAAGGTAATAAATTTCATGGAAGAGTATACGCCTGCCTGAACGAGCGTATGAACAGCAACAGAATCAGAAAGAAAGTCGTTGGGGTACGACTAAATGTTTTTTTATGTAAGCGTGTTCAAAATTCGTCAATGTCTTTAGGAGCGATTGACCGTGCAAGAGTATCTGCTATTCACCATTTGCAGCTTCATGGGCGAACGCAAGAACATGGAAATTCGCTGATGGACCTGATGAAGTGCACCGAGCCCAGATTGCCAAGCTGAAATTAAACCATATCAATAATAATATAGGCCAAAAAGATGTTAATTCACTCTTTTTGCAGAACTAGATAAGGTAGAAAGGATGTGTATGCATGAGACTGAAAGGAAAGATCGCAATTGTTACTGGCGGCGGAGGAGGAATTGGACGCGCAACAGCCATCCGCTTTGCCAAAGAAGGAGCGAAGGTCGTCGTTAGTGACATAGACTCCTTAAGTGGTGAGAAAACAGTTAACATGATTCAACAATTTGGGGGAGATGCTATTTTTGTGAAAACGGATGTATCGGACTCCAATCAAGTAAAAGAGCTCGTTCATATAACAACAAGTACATTCGGCGGATTGCACATCATGTTCAACAATGCTGGAATCGCGAATTCTGAAGTGAGAAGTGTTGATTTAACAGAAGAGGAATGGGACAGGGTCATTGACGTTAATTTAAAAGGCGTATTCCTTGGCATCAAGTATGCTGTTCCTGAGTTAAAAAAATCTGGCGGTGGAGCGATCATTAATACTTCTAGTTTACTAGGATTAAAAGGGAAGAAATATCAAGCGGCTTACAATGCATCCAAAGCTGGTGTCATACGGCTAACGCAAAATGCCGCACTGGAATACGGCAAGTACAACATCCGTGTTAATGCGATAGCACCAGGTGTCATTGATACAAAAATTATTGATGGCTGGAAGCAGGACGAGAGAAAATGGCCAATTATCTCCAGGGCAAATGCGCTTGGCAGAATTGGCACTCCGGAGGAGGTGGCAAATGCTGTTTTATTTTTAGCATCGGATGAAGCGTCTTTTATTACTGGTGCTACCCTTTCTGTTGATGGCGGTGGGCTCACATTCTAACAAAAGGTTTAATTTATCATAAATATATTATGTAAACTAAAACAAATTCAAAACCAATGACTGACGCATTGCAACAAAAAGGGGACAGGGTAGGAAAGTGCTGGTTGAAAGTTATGATAAAACAAAGGGGGCAGTAAGATGAGATTTTCACAAACCATTGCTTTAGTAACAGGAGCCGGAAGTGGCATTGGCAAGGCAACAGCCCTTCGTTTGGCAAAGGAAGGTGCAAAGGTTATTTTAGTCGGCCGGACAAAAGCGAAGCTTGAAGAAACCGCACAGGAGATGAACCGCAACAGCGGAATTCCAACGGCTGACATTTTCCCTGCGGACGTAACCGATGGAGAAGAGGTTCGGAAATTAGCGGAGTATGTAGAGCAGCAATATGGGGATTTGCATGTTTTAGTGAACAACGCTGGTGGTTCTACCCACACGAAGATTTTACAAATGTCTGAACAAGAATGGGATTATGTCCAAAATGTCAATTTAAAAAGTGTCTTTCTTGTCTCCAAAGCACTAGGGAAAGTGATGGCAGAAGGAGCAAAGCGGGAAAAACGTGACCGTGCGATTGTAAATGTTGCTTCCCTTTCCGGACATCAGGCTGGTGCGGAAATTCCCCATTATAGCGCTGCCAAGGCAGGTGTTATTAATTTTACCAGATCACTTGCCCTTGAGTTATCACCATACGGAATTCG
The DNA here is from genome assembly GCF_013357975.1 of Parageobacillus sp. VR-IP. Classification (NCBI taxonomy): domain Bacteria; kingdom Bacillati; phylum Bacillota; class Bacilli; order Caryophanales; family Anoxybacillaceae; genus Parageobacillus; species Parageobacillus sp. VR-IP. Next base: position 472,432 of record NZ_JABVYQ010000003.1, on the reverse strand, counting down.
CGTCAACTCCGTATCTCCCGGTTTTGTAGAGACGCCGTTAACAGAAGATGCGTTGCAAAATGATCGTTTTGTTAGAGCCATTCAAAGAAATACAGCCCTGCAAAGAGTCGGCACGCCAGAGGAAATTGCCAATGTAATCGCTTTTGTGGCCTCTAGCGAAGCATCCTATATGACTGGGTCTGATTTACTTGTTGATGGCGGCTGGCTGATAAAATAACGAATAAAAGAGAAGAAGATTGGCATGTCTCAAAAACATTTAGTTATTGAAAAATTAGGACCTGTGTCGTCGCTCGCACTAAATCGTCCGGAAAGCTTAAATGCTTTCAGCCCGGAAATGATTTTAGGTTTAACAGAAGCTATTCAAGAATGCCAAAAACGATGATGATGTCCGAGTGATCGTCTTATCTGGTGCAGGCCGGTCATTTAGTGCTGGCAGCGATGTAAAAACGATGGGGCAAGCAAACGTCGTCCAAGTTTATGAACATATCGGCAGGCTCAATAGACTGATTTTGGCGATGAAGGAAATAGAAAAAACGATTATTGCTGCTGCTCACGGCTTCGCAGCTGGTGCAGGGTTCAATCTAGTGTTAGCTTGCGACCTAATTGTCGCTGCGGAGGATAGTAAGTTTGCTTTAAGCTTCTCTCAAGTTGGTCTCGTATCGGATGGCGGAGGTTCTTATTTTCTGCTAAGATTAGTCGGTCCGCATTTGGCTAAACAGTTCTTTTTTACCGCAGAGCCGATTCCGGCTGAAAGACTGTATCAATTAGGCGTCATCAATTATCTTTTCCCATTAGAAAAACTTCAGAAAGAAACAATCAAACTAGCATTAAAATTAGCACATGGGCCAAGTAAAGCATTCGGAAAACAGAAGAAATTAATCGAGCATTCCTTTACGTCTACACTCGAAGAAATACTGGAGGAAGAACGGCTGATCCAAACATTAATGGTTCAGACAGAGGATCACAAGGAAGGCGTCGCTGCCTTTAAAGAAAAAAGAAAGCCGGTGTTTAAGGGTAAATAAAAGGGGAGCATAAATTAAATAAAAGTAGTATGGCAGGCTGAGGTATTAAAGGTCGTTAAAAAAGAAACAGGTGGGTATTTTATAATATTTGTAGTACACGATATAAAAGCTTGTCGGTACTTGAAGGATCAACTTATGGGTACTAAATTATGAGAACTGGAGGAGAAACACCTCCAGTTTTTGTTTGCAAAAACGCACTCTAATTCCAAACTTCTCAATAAACTCATCCCCCTTGAAACATCAAGGGGGATGAGTTTACCTAAAAGCGTCATTTTGAATTGCGTATAATAGTTTACCATAATACTACCGATGTGTCGTTTTCTTTTTCACTAACAATCTAAAAAATCTAACAACAGGTGCAAATTAGTATTATCATTTGCACCAAATTCCTTAATACCAACTACTAATAGTGAAAGTCCCATCGCAATCCGTTCCAATTGGAGCCCATCTAAATTCACATTTTGCCCAGATATAATAACTATGTCCTTCTTTAATTAGATCAACTTCTTCCCATTTTCAGGTCGGTTCATTCGCTTTCCGTGAAGGTATCGCTTGTAAGTACACTAAAAAAAGCCGTGACGGATCCTTTCTATTGGTCTTTTTTGTTAGCCTTGTTCAAATTATCACTTCTGTTTGTTGGCAGGTGATAAGAGACCTAAATTCATTTTTTAGGTTTCTAACAAATATCGAATATTCTGTTGGGTTACCGAAACCCAATATGAGTGTAGTTTTAATAGTTATTTTTCAGATAATTAATTAAAAATAGATATTTACAAGTAACCGTTTTCGTGTTAAATTTTTGGTAGAGTGGACCATCCACTGATACACTAAACCAAAATACCAATGATATGACTTGATTGAGGAGTTCAGAAACATGGATATAAAACCAGTTAAAAAAAAGAAAGTTTATCACCAAATTATTGAGCAAATTCAAAAAGCGATCCAAAATGGCCAATTAAAACCGGGTGATCGATTGCCGTCTGAGCGGGATTTGGCAGAAAGATTTCAAGTCTCACGAACGACGATAAAAGAAGCGATCACTGTTATGGAAGCTATTGGGGTTTTGGAAATACGTACCGGTATCGGGACCTTTGTTCGAAAAACAAACGAGAATTTGGAAGAGGACTTAAATGATATTTTGAGTGACAACGGTGCCGAGATCGATGAACTGATGGAGTTCCGTCAGGCGGTTGAAGTGGAAGCCGCTTACTATGCGGCTGTACGTGGATCGTTTGAGGATAAACAAAAATTACGTCGTCAATTTGAAGAACTAGAAAAGGCGGTTCGTTCTAAAAAACTTCCAGCCAAATCGGACTTTTCCTTTCATATGCAAATCTCTGCAATGTCTGGAAATGTTTTATTTTTAAAAACCATGGAGCTCATTTCTGACAAACTTCTTAAATCAGTGACAAAAAATACTGTAAATACGCTTGCGGGTGCCGGTAATCCAAAAGATGTGCTGGAAGAACATCGCGCGATCTGTGAAGCGATACTGAAGGGGGATGGAATGGAAGCACGTCGGACGATGCGCCATCACCTCGACAGTGTCATTTATCGTTACAGAAATATTAGTTTGAAAAATGACTTCTGATCAAAACGATAAAGTCTAGATAGATAAATTCAGCTTATGTAATTGATTACTCAATAACTTTATTTCGAAACATCGCCTCATGGGCAGTTTCTATCGTACAACGACAAATTGCATCTATATATATGTGTGGCTTTTGACCAAAAACCAACCATGCGATCATAGTCTGAAGTGGCGTGTAAAGCCCATATTTAGATTGTTAAAACCAATCAGGATTTCGTGCAGTGACTTCGTTTTGACTTATTATTTTGGGAGTGATGAATGTGTCCTTGACTTCACAAACCATAGAAAAAATCATCCGGATCATGGGAGACGAGCATCGAGTCCTGAGACAAAAAACCGATCTTTTGAGTTATGCATATGATGCGTCTTTCGGACTTTTTGTACCTGATGTCGTTTGCCAAGTGAAGAATGTCAAGGAAGTGTCGGAGATTGTCAAGCTCGCAAACGAAGAAAAAATCCCGGTTACGCCAAGAGGGCACGCATCTGGCTTAAGTGGCGGATCGCTGCCGGTGGAAGGGGGGATTGTGATTGATGTCTCTTTATGGAATGATGTCTTGGAAATTCATAAGGATGACATGATAGCCATTGTCTCCCCTGGTGTAATCACCGCGGATATCGATCGTGCTGCAAAAAAAGTCGGTCTTATGTATCCGCCTGATCCGAGTAGTTCCAATGTTTCGACCATAGCTGGCAACCTTGCAGAAAACTCTGGTGGACCGCGCTGTCTAAAATACGGGGTAACAAAAGATTACGTACTAGGGTTGCAAGTGGTAACTCCAGAAGGGCACATTATACGTACAGGAGGACGGACGGTCAAAAATGTAACCGGTTACGACTTGACGAAACTGATTGTTGGTTCCGAGGGGACTCTTGGCATTATTACAGAAGCGACTTTGCGGCTTATTCCAAGGCCTCAGGCGACGCTTTCTCTCATGGCTGTTTTTGATGATATCGTGCAAGCCGGATATGCAATCACTGATGTGCTTACTTCAGGCATTCTTCCATCGAAAATCGAATTTATGGATCAATCTTCTATTCGAGCGGTAGAAAGTTACTATCCAATGGGATTACCAATAGACGCTGAAGCTGTCCTTTTCATCGAACTTGACGGCCATCCGTTGGCGATCCGGGATGAAGCCGATTCCGTCTATAAATTGATGGCGAAAGCAGGAGCCCTTCACATCAAAAAGGCTGAAAACAGCGAGGAAGAAGCAGAAATGTGGAAAGCGCGCAAACTTGTCTCCCCAGCAATCGCAAGACATAAGCCAACCAAAATTTCTGAGGACGCGACGGTTCCGAGAAGCCAAATCCCAGCCTTTTTGAAACGGCTTCGGGAAATCAAGCATAAATTCGATATCGACCTCGTTGTCTTCGGGCATGCCGGAGATGGAAATCTTCACCCAAACATCCTTTGCGACCAGCGCGATAGAGAAGAAATGGAGAAAGTGGAGAAGGCGGTGACCGCGATTTTTGAAGCCGCCATCGATCTTGGGGGAACGCTTTCTGGCGAACACGGCATCGGGATAATGAAAAAAGCCTTCATGCCAATGGAGTTCGATCATTTTTCGCTCGAAATGATGAAACGCATAAAAGAGGCGTGGGACCCTAATGGGATTATGAATCCCGGAAAGATTTTTCCAAAACCAAATGACAGGCTGGTGTTAAAGCAATGAAAGCGGAAGAAAAAACGCATTTGAAAAAAGCAGAAGATTTGACCTATAACTGTGTTCAATGTGGCTATTGTTTGCCTGCCTGTCCCACATACTTGACGATGAAAACGGAAACGCAATCTCCACGGGGGCGCATCAATCTTGTGCGCATGACAGCGGAAGGGCACATCACTTTGGACGAATTAAGCGGGCCGCTTGATCTTTGTCTCGGTTGCCGCGCGTGTGAACAAGTCTGTCCGAGCAATGTGCAATATGGGAAAATGCTTGAACTTACGAAGATCGCCATTCACAATCACAAAAAGCAATCCACCTCCCCGTTTCGCCGTTTTTGCGAGGATTTAGTGTTCAAACAGATATTTACACGTAAAAAAGTGATGAATAAGCTTGGCAGTCTTTTGTGGATATATCAAAGATTGGGCATAAAAAAAGTCGCCCACATGAAGCCGTTTAACCGTTTGTTTCCTGAAAAACTCGAGTTATTAGATAAAGGGTTGACTGAAGCAAAGCCTCCTTTTAAAAGAAATGACGGCCGGCGGTATTCTTCTATTGGTAAACGACCGGCTTTGAAAGTTGCGTTTTTCACCGGCTGCGTCATGGAAGCTGTGTTTCACCGAATTAATTTGCTTAGTATCCGCTTATTGCAAAAGGCTGGCTGTGAGGTCATCGTCGTGGATGGTCAAACGTGCTGTGGTGCGCTGCAAGCCCATGCTGGTGACGAAGAGACAGCAAAAATGGTGGCGAAGCGAAACATTGAAGCTTTTGAAGACAGCGGTTTTGATTATATTGTAAACAATGCCGGCGGTTGCGGAGCTATGTTGAAAGAGTATGACCGATTATTTGCAGATGATCCGGACTGGTCGGAGCGGGCAGAGCGATTTTCCAAAAAAACGGTAGACATCAGTGTTATTTTAGACATGCTTGGATTCAAACCAGAAAGAACCTTATCGTATCGGGTCACCTATCAACCCTCCTGTCATATGACAAACGTCCAAAAAGTCACGAAAGAACCGGAGAAACTGATCCGTTCGATCAAAGGCATTGAGTTTATACCGTTAAACAATCCGAATTTTTGCTGTGGTTCTGCTGGGATTTACAATTTGATTCATTTTCAAGAGTCCATGGATGTTCTTGACGTCAAGATGTCGGACATCAAAAGTACAAAAGCTGACATGATCGTAACGACCAATCCAGGATGCTTGTTGCAAATTAAGACGGGCATCGCGAAGGAAGGGCTCAATGACCGCATAAAAGCGGTCCATCTCGTCGAGCTGTTGGCCGAAGCGTGTGGGATTAATCACTAGAATAGAGGACAGGTAATCGTTTGTTAAAACACCCTCTCGAAACCATTTTCCTCAGGAGGTGTAAAAAATGGACATTGACAAATTGTTGGAAGGTGGCATTGATCTTCATACCCATAGTAGTCCAAGTTTATTTCCTCGTAAATGGACCGATTGGGAAATGATCGACGCCGCGCGGAAACACCGTTTGGGTGGTATAGTCATTAAGTCACACGAGTCATCGACAGTCGACCGAGCGCTCGTTTTGCAAATGAAAGTGCCTGACTTGATCATCCGGGGTGGCATTGTTCTCAATGCTTTCATCGGTGGTCTCAACCCTTTCGCCGTTGAAGCCGCATTGAAAATGGGCGGTACATTTATATGGTTACCCACTATTTCTTCAGAACAGCATATTTCGCACTATCGTGGTAAGGAAGGCAAACTATTTCAAGGGATCAATGATATCCGCCACCCCGTAAACGGAATCTCGCTTTTACGTGAGGATGGACGCTTAAGAGACGTTGTATATGACATCATAGATATCGTAAAGGAAAACAACGGTGTACTTGCGACCGGCCATATCAGCGAAAAAGAAGTGATGGTGCTTGCGGATGCTGTTTTTGAACGTAAACTGGATAAATTTGTAATCACTCATCCGGATATGGGCATCGCCCCAGTTTCTCTGGAAAATCAAATAGATCTGGCACGACGCGGTGCATATTTGGAAAAATGTTTTTTGGCGACGACCGATTCTTTCAATGATTTAACCGTTGCAGAAATGGCGAAGACAATTCAATGCGTTGGTCCGGAACGTTGTCTGCTCGTCACTGACTTCGGGCAATCGTTCAATGACGATCCGATAACGGCGATGCGCAAGTTTGTTCGAGGACTGTTGGAAGCGGGCATCAGAGAAGATGAAATTCGCAAAATGTATGTGGACAATCCTTATGAGCTTGTTAAATAAAAAACTTTAAAGCCCGCACCGAAAAACGTTAGATAGAACCCCTATGGTGATAGCAAGTGCACAATACAATATACCAAATTATATTCTGAATATTTTTATTAAAATGTATTGTAAGCGCTTTTTACTCCGCCCTGATAACGAAGAGAAACTTAAACGGATTGATAAAAAAGGAGGGGATTCTGTGAGGTTGGATATATTGTTTACAGGATTTCCTGGGCGCTCGGATAGGGGATTTCTCGGTTGGAGCAGTTGTGTTTTGGTGCGTCCCGAGACCGGTTCACCCATACTTTTTGACACGGCAGGGTTTAACGAACGGGTCATGCTGTACGAGCGATTAGGTCAGCTCGGAATGAAACCCGAAGATATCGGAGCGGTTTTCTTAAGTCATTTTCATTTCGATCACGTCGCAAACGTTGGCATGTTTCCAAATGCTAAAATTTATCTTCATGAAAAAGAAATCGCCCATATTCACGCTTGTCGAAACGGCAACGTCCATGATCCTGCCGTTCCGCATGAATTGTTTCTAGCTTTAGAATCATCAGATAACCTTCGTGTATTACGTGGGCCACGCGGGCGTGTCGACACATGGGAATGGGTATTGACTCCAGGACATACACCAGGGCTTTGTAGTATGCTGCTTACGATTGGAGGGAAAAAATGGGTACTTGCATCAGATGCTGTCAAAAACAGTTATGAGCTTGAAACCGAAACTGTGACAATGACACTTGATCCCAAAGCCAGTAAGCAGAGTATCGTTTGGATAAAAAATACTGCTGATGTGGTCATTCCTGGACATGACGAACAACTTATTCTTGAACGTATGGATGAAAGTGCTATACATGTTGTAAAACACGCACACCCAGACATCACTATTGAAGTTCCCGTCCAAGTCTCAGTTCGCGTCGTTTCATCTTAAAGACCTTATTCATCACCAAGTTTTCTGAAAATACGGACATTTAGCGGGTTTAATTGTCAGTAAAATCATATTTTTAGAAACTTTACTTATCTAATTTAGTTAAATAGAAAAGTTACATCACCTATTCGAATCATAGATCATATCTGTTACTTTTCCAAAGTTATAACAATTTTATTGTAAATATAAAGAGTGAGGAGGAGTCGGGTGATGATTCAACCACAAATGTCCAATCAGAGTGTCAGCAATCCGTGGTACAAGGAAATTAGCAACAAACAATGGAGAAGCCTCTTGGCTTCTAGTTTCGGTTGGATGTTGGATGCTATGGATGTTATGTTGTATTCCATGGTTCTTGTCTACATCATGAAGGATTTGAACATGACACAATCCATCGCTGGCTTTTTGGCCACGTTGACTTTATTGAGTTCCGCCATTGGGGGGTTACTCTTCGGTATCTTCGCGGACAAGTTTGGACGAGTCCGTGCGCTCATCGTCAGTGTTTTTGTCTATTCGATATTTACGGCACTTTGCGGTTTTTCGCAAACCGTCACGCAGCTCGCTATCTTTCGTCTTTTATTGGGACTTGGCATGGGTGGTGAATGGGTTGCCGGTGCCGCACTTGTAACGGAAAGCTGGCCGGCACAACACAGGGGTAAGGCAATGGGATTTGTTCAAAGCAGCTGGGCCATTGGTTATATATTGGCTGCAATTGTTGCTGCGATTTTAATTCCTCTCGGAGGATGGAGAGCAGTTTTCTTCTTTGGCATCCTTCCGGCGCTCATTATCTTAATCTTCCGGCGAGGTACTGAAGAACCAGAGATTTGGCAAACGCGCAGCAAACAAAGAAAAGGCAAAACAAATAAGGGATCACTTTTGCAACTTTTTCGCCCTGGCATTCGAAAATGGACGATAATCGGTTCGTTATTGAGTATCTGCGCACAATTTGGTTATTGGGGACTGTTTACGTGGATTCCCGCCTATCTGGCAACGCCAGTCAACGAAGGTGGTGCTGGCCTTGACATCGTTAAGTCAACAACATGGATTGTCATCATGCAGATAGGTGCCTGGTTTGGTTATTCACTTTTCGGTTTAATGGCTGACCGTTTTGGACGTAAAAGCACGTTCATCCTTTTCTTTGGGTTGGCTGCGATTTTGGTTCCCGTATACGGTTTAATTCATCAATCGACGGCGCTACTTCTCATCGGACCGTTCGTCGCTTTCTTCGGTTCCGGCTATTTCAGTGGGTTCGGATCCGTGCTCGCAGAGTTATTCCCTACGGAGGTGCGTGCCACAGCTCAAGGTTTTTGTTACAATTTTGGTCGCGCTTTGGCTGCATTTGCCCCAACGATCATTGGCATGCTAGCCTCCAGCTTCGGTCTTGGTGGTGCATTCGGTTTCTTGACCATAGCATTTGTCATTGCCGTTTTTCTCGTCATCTTTTTCTTGCCAGAGACCAAAGGGTGGCAACTAAAATAAAAATATTACGCAAATTGCGGTGGTTTAAATGCGAGCTCTGTCATTACGGAAACGCATGATCAACTTTATATTATACAAAAATATATACAATTTTTATTAACCCAATAAAGAATAGTTACAATTGGTCAATCAATCGCTTTTCTGTCGAAGTTAGCACAGCTATGCTTGCCGACTTAGCATGCGACACGCATGTCTATACTGAACGAAGAACGCTTGTCAGACAATATATTTTGTCCGTGGCGTTCTCGTTCGGTGATTACGGCAGAAAAGCTAAGATAATCTGTTATTTTAGTCGGCAATATAGTCCCGTTTGAATTGATTTTAGTTTCTCAGTAGTAAAATAATGGATAATCAACATTCATATAGTCTTATATCTACAGCATATAGAAGAAGACATTTTAAAACTTATGTGTACCATTAGAGGAATAAGTATGTTCATTAGACGTCGCAATCGTTCCATCATAATAAGCTGTTACCACTAAATAAATATTTTGGTGTATGTTTCTAATCTGTTTGAAAACGACCATCTTCCTCCATCAGCAATTTGCATTCTTTACATTTAAATAGATTAAAGAAAAGAGGGGGAACTGTATGAACCACGTAGCCGTCATCGGTGGAGGCATCGTCGGGTTGGCTGCCGCATATGCCCTCAAACAAGCCGATTCAAGCGCCGAAATAACCATCATGGAAAAGGAAAATCGATGGGGAGCGCACCAAACCGGGCATAACAGCGGCGTCATTCATTCGGGCATTTACTATAAGCCCGGCAGTTACAAAGCACGATTCGCGAGATTGGGCGGAGAAATGCTCATCCATTTTTGTCGTCAATATGGCGTTCCTTTTGAACGATGCGGAAAGGTGATTGTCGCGACGAACGAACAGGAGCTTCCGCTTCTGAAAAACTTGTATCACCGCGGATTGAAAAACGGGCTGGATCTGGAACTAATCGATCAAGATCGTTTGCGGGATTTTGAGCCCCATATCAGCGGTATCGAAGCCATCCGTGTGAAAGAAACGGGCATCGTCGATTATACCAAAGTTTGCGAGATGATAGCGTCGTTGTTGAAAGATGCCGGCGCCGAGTTGCTATTAAATACAGAAGTAGAACGAATCGTAGAAAGCAGCCTAAAAGTCGATGTTATCACCAATCGCGGTGCCCGATCCTTTGATTTCGCAGTCAACTGTGCGGGGCTCCATAGCGATCGCATCGCACGTGCTTCTGGAATTATCACCGATTTGAAAATTGTTCCGTTCCGGGGAGAGTACTACAAGTTACGCCCTGAAAAACGCTATCTGGTGAAAAATCTAGTTTATCCCGTTCCAAATCCGCAATTCCCGTTTCTCGGCGTCCATCTTACGCGGATGATTAACGGCGAAGTCGAAGTTGGACCGAACGCCGTACTTGGTTTCAAACGTGAAGGGTATAAGAAGACAGATATTGACGCAAAAGATGTGCTGGATATTTTCTCTTTTAAAGGCTTTTGGAAGCTTGCCTTTAAGTATTGGCGCGAAGGAATGGAAGAGATGGTTCGTTCGTACAGTAAAAAAGCTTTTCTAAAGAACCTGCAACGTTTGCTTCCAGAAGTTGAAATGGATGATTTGATTCCGACAACTGCGGGCGTGCGCGCCCAAGCGCTACGCGCTGATGGCACGCTTGTTGATGACTTTTACATCATTAATACGAAACGTACGGTTCATGTGTTGAACGCTCCTTCGCCCGCAGCGACGGCTTGTCTCCCAATTGGTGAAGAGATCGCCCGCCGGGTAGCTGATTTGGCGTTGATCGCTGGTTAAAATGTCTAGGATATTATTGAGCATATGCTGAAGAGATAAATAACTAAATTTATTCATATGGTGGGACACCTATGGAGCAAAGGAATTTTATTCCCGTTATTAATAATCTAGGTTTCCCCATCATTGGATCAATAGTTTTTTCAATCTGTAAATACAACATAAATTCATCGGATAATCAATGACCGATGATGATAATCAGTAAAAATGATGACAAAGCACAAAAAATTCTTCGGAACTTGGGGTAGCAAGTTCCGAAGAATGGATGGTTATACCTACGCTCCTGCATTTATACCGTTCATTGCAGCGCTATGAAACGATAATGCGTTTCGGCCCATTTTTAATCAGCTGATCTACATCGTTTATTAGCGTGTAAATATCATCGTACGGTTGATCAATTTGCAGCATTTTCCGCAGTATGAAACGCGCGTCTTCGGAAATGGATAGCTCCTCTTCCCAACTTTTTTCTTCCTCTGTTTTCGGCTCGTACGAGGAATATAACAAAAATAAGGTAAAGTGCCCTAACGCGTAAAAATCGCTTTTTGGATGAATATCGCGCCACAGCTTCTTTTCGGGCACATACGTTTCGATATGAGAAACGGACTCACCAAAAAAACGCGCCAACCCAAAATCGATCACAAATACGGTACCGTCGCGCAACAAAATATTCGGGATGCGCAAATCGCGATGGACAATGTGATTGGCATGAATATATTCGACTACGGCGAGCACATCCCGCAATAATTGAAATGCTTCTCGTTCTGTATACGTTTTTCCCTTTTCGAAAATAAGCGCTTCAACTGTCTCTCCTTCGACAAAGTCCATTACGAGATGGGGCGTTCCATTTTCCAGGAACATGTCATATAACGCGGGAATTTGCGGATGCTTAAGCCGCATTAATATATCCGCTTCCCGCTGGAAGGACAGTTCGCTTTCTTTCCTTCTTGTTTTTCGACATTGTTTGACAACGACTTTCCTGCCTGTCTGTAAGTCGTTGGCCATGTAAGCAATGCCATAGCTTCCCATCCCAAGCTCTGCTACAATTTGATAGCGGCGCCGAATAACCTTCCCTTTTCGATACGGACGTTCGAATAGGCGAGCAAGCGCCGGGTGACGATACAAAAAACGCATCATTAGCTTCCGAAAAAGCTTGAAAAGAAACTGCCGCTATGATGTTTCTTTTTATAATACTTATGACCGAAGTGGGAAGGATGGATATTCGCATAATGCTTCGGATAATGGTCACTGCTGCTGTAATGCATTTTATGGTGCTGATGAAGCATGTGTTCTTTCAACAGTGCTTTGATGATTTTCTTTAACATATGATCTCTCCTTTACGATAAGATTACTCTATATTTATATACGAAATAGGAATAAGGAAGTTTCATGATTAACGTCCGTTTAGAGGGATGGCACCATGACATGGAACGATGTCATCCGGTTTAATCGTTGTACCTTTCTTTTTTTATATCGCCGTAGCGTTCTTTTCATTTAAAAACATTATAAATGACCACCGATAAGATGATGGGACTTAGAGGTATAGGAGCGTTCGTGACAAAGACGCAACAGGTATTACGGATAATAATAGCACAGTTTACTCATCACATAAATTGGTGAAAAAGGAGCTGTATGTTTTAAGACAATCTTCTGCTTTTTTTATTTGGATTCGTCCATTTAAGGGAAAGCGAAGGTTTATCCATTTCCGAAGTTTCCAGAAAGATTGGCCATAACTGGAGAACAGTCAAAAAATATGCGGATGGAGATATTAGCGGACAAAAAATTTTCAAAAAGAAATGGGAGATGATGTACGAGGAAGGATATGGAGAGGTCGTCGATGATTGGCTAGTAGAAAACGCGAAACTGTCTCAAAAAGATCGAAGAACAAAACGGGATTGAGAGCTTGCAAAAAGAGTATGGGTTTCCAGGTCCTTATTGTGCCGTATGTGTCTATATTCAAGAACGGAAACCACAATTGAAGGCAGAAAAAGAAATATGAACAGGTGTAGGGGACAATCTGTTGTTTTGAAATAGGATATTTTTCCTATAAAAATATAATTCTTTAGTCCGACATTAAGTATGTGAATAAAAGAAGTTTTGTTGAAGGAGCAATTAAAGAGGGCAATTTAATGAATGATCTCAGCAAAGAAATCAAGGTTACTAACCGATAGTGACCTTGATGTTTATTATGAGAACACTGCTTTTTTCTTTTATTCAAAGTTTCCCATTGATGAAACTTTATATTAAAGAAACACAATCTTTTTACTTGAGGAAGGTGCAGCAAGATGCTTCTCATCAATGATCAAATCATTTCCCCTATTCTAGCCGAATCGTTACAAGAGCTTAATGTGCCCGTTTTCAAACAAGGCAACCATTCCGAAATGTTAAAATCCTTACAAGGAATGGAAGCTAAGGAGTTTTTCTCTCTTATTGACGAACACCAAAAGTTGTTGACAAACTCAGAAAGTTGCTTAGCATTGCTTGAATCTTATGCTCCTAATAGTGTTCAAAATCATTGGGCAAAACAATTAAAAGATAAAGGAACGTTCCGTCAAATTCTTTCGAATATGTACCCTGATTATTTTTATAAGGTAGTAAACATGGATGAGCTTTATAAAATTCCGGTAAAGGATATTCCTTTTCCTGTTGTAATTAAGCCAAGCAAAGGATATTCCAGTGTCGGAGTGTATAAAGTGAAAAGTGCAGATCAATGGGAAGATACTTTACATAAATTAAATACAGATCTACTTTTTATAAAAAATATTTATGATAAAGAAGTGATTAACGGAGAGAGCATTTTAATCGAAAAATGGATATTCGGAGAAGAATATGCCGTTGACAGTTATTACGATTATAATGGTGATCCTGTGATTTTAAATATTTTTAAACGTTTGTTTAAGGACGAATATGATACGTCGGATCGAATCTACTATACGTCCAAACAAGTCATCAATGAAATTTACGATGACATATTGACTTTTATGCATAAGTTTAGAGAAATCGTCCCGGTAAAAAATTTTCCCATTCACTTTGAAGTGAGAAAAAGTAATTATACCATCATTCCAATTGAAATGAATCCGCTCAGATTTGCTGGGGCAGGAACAACAGATCTTGGATATTATGCTTATGGATGCAATGTATATAAACATTATTTTCAAGGCACAAGTCCGAATTGGGAAGAAGCACTTCACAATATGGATCAAAGTATCTACAGTTTCTTCTGCGCGGAAATTCCGATGAACATTTCACAAAATCTTATAAAATCTATTAACCATCAGTCGTTTAAAAAGCAGTTTCAACAAATTTTAGAATACAGAGAAATACAAGCAACAAATGATAGAACATTTGCCATTGTATTTTTCAAAAGCGAAACAATGGAAGAGCTTTATCGATTACTGCAAATGGATTTACGCCCATTTATCACATTAAAGGAAATGGAACATTCAAGGGAGAGATAAGGAATGAGAAATGCAATTTGGAAAAAATCGATTAAAGCGCAATTAGTGATTAGTTTTTTATTCCCCTTTCTTGTATTTTCACTGATTCTTTTTGGATTTGTTCGATATGTATCAGATTACATTATTCAAGAACATGTTATCCCGCAGTTTGATGAACGGTTAACAGAAAATGGACGATTATTAGCAGAGACGATTGATCCGGATTTAATTAAGAATACAATGGTTTTCCCAGAGAAATATGGGATGGAGCTGAAGCAGAAATTAGATTCATTTATTGAAAGAAAAAAAGGAATCGAATATGTATATGTACTGTCTAGAAAAAATGGAAGGGATGTCATTGTTGCTTTAAATGGCAGTGACAAATTTATGGTTGAGTCTCCGTTTACGAATAATCAAAAATTATCATATGAAAAAAAAGAGAGTGTTTTAAGTTCCATTTATAGAGATAAGTGGGGCGTCCATAAATCATTTTTCATTCCTGTAGATGGCGTGGATGCCATCGTCGGAATAGATATGAGCGCTAAATTTATCGACCATCTACAAAAGTGGATAATGACCGTTTCTCTTATTTTAACAGCTGTGATGATTGTTATCGGAATCTTATTAGCTTTATTCATTGGAAATAGAATGTCTAAACCTCTTCATCGTTTAGTGCAATATACGAAAACCTTTTCTACTGGAGATCTTAGCCAATCGGTAAATATTAAGCGAGAAGATGAAATAGGGGTCTTAGCAGATAGCTTTGAAGAAATGAGAAAAAATTTAAGTCGCATCATCGATAATGTAAGAGAGAAATCCGAAGCAATTCATCATACTGGTCAAACCCTTTTAGAATCCTTTGAGGAATTAGCTCAAGCTTCTAAACAGATTGCAATGAGTACAGATGAAGAGGCAAAAGGGTCCGAAGAAAGAGCTAATCATATTGACCGAATTTCAAATATGATGTCTGAAATGTCAATAGCGATATCCAATGTGGATGAACAAACTAAGTTGATTAAAAACCTTACCGATCAAACAAGTCAGCAAGCTGAAAAAGGAAATGTTCAAGTTCAAATAATTACCGAACAAATGAACAAAATAAAACAAAATGGCATGGTGAGTAAAGAAAACTTATTTAATCTGAGTAAAAAATTAGAACATATTAATGAAATCATTAAGATTATCCAAGACATTTCGTCCCAAATCCATCTTCTTTCTTTAAATGCATCGATTGAAGCAGCTCGTGCCGGAGAAGCCGGTAAAGGATTTTCGGTTGTTGCCCAAGAAGTTCAGAAGCTTGCAAATCAAACTGATGAATCCATTAAAACAATATCTGAAGCGATAGGTGAAATCCACGAACAGGCTAATATCGTGCTAAATCTGAACCAACAAGATTTTGAAGATATTGTAAAAGGTGTTGAGATTGTTGAGGATAATGGACGATTATTTAATTCTATTTTTGCATCAGTAGAGCAATTGGCAAAAGGAATTGATACGATTGCTAAAAGTACAGAAGATCTGCATCAAGCATCTGACGAAATTTTAACATCCATTCAAGAAATTGCTGCAATTTCAGAGCAGGGAGTGGCTGCAACTCAAGAAATTTCTGCTTCTGCTGTTCAGCAAAACAATACAATTGATTATTTAAAACAACAAAATTCAGAGTTAAAACTCTTGGCTGACAACCTCCAAGATATGATTAAGCGATTCAAGACAAGGGAAATTACAACAAAATAAAACGAAACTTTAATTGGTAGAGAAATTTCTTCATATCCAGCTGATAGTATTGGTCAAGTAGAGCAACAAAATAATGAATGCTCTGTCTTTAACAATAGGCAGAGCATTTTTGTTTTTAGTTCTTCGGAAGAATAACTGTTTTATTGGTGTTATGTCAAGAAAATTGGACACGTTAAACAGAGAGAAAATCTTTTGCTGAAACAGCGTTTTAGATGGAGTGAGAAAATGATGCTGAAATTAGGGAATTTTAAGGTTCTTACGCAAATTTGGTGAACTATCGAACGGTAGCTAAAATTACAAGATCTTTGTTCGATTTTTTATGATGAACTATCTTTATAAATGTAGAAAAGTGCATATATGATTACTTTGTTTCTTTACATTTTTCAACTGATCACCAAAAGAACGTAAGAACCTGTCATAGTCAAATTAAAAGATAACACTCTAACGATTTCATTTTTCACTAAACGCAATCTGTATACTAATCAACCCTAATAACAAACCTTTTACAATGTTCATTCGTTTTGCGATGAGCGAGTTGGTAAGCAGGACATGGCGCAGTTTCTCTGAAAACACGCTGACAGCGACAAAAATCACTAAAGCCTGAACCAGAAAAATCATCCCTAAAATCAACATCTGCAACGTAATGTGCCCCATCGATTTATTCACAAATTGAGGCAACAATGCCAAAAAGAACAAGGATACTTTTGGATTAAGCAGATTCATGAGAATTCCTTTTTTATACAATGATGGATACTTGAAAGGCTTGTTATGGTTAATAGCAAAGCCTGTTTCTTTTTCCTTAAATGATTGCCATGCTAAATACAGCAAATAAGCCGCACCCGTATATTTGACGACGGTAAAAGCCAAAGCGGATTGATAAATGATGGCGGAAATCCCAAGCGTTGCAGCCGTGATATGCACAATAAGGCCTGAACAAAGTCCCAGCGCTGTGGCGATTCCTGCTTTTTTGTCCTGTGAAATGCTTTGGGTAATCACAAACAGAATATCTGGTCCGGGCATTACTGTCAGCAATATCGCCACTCCTAAGAAGGACATGGTTAATGTGAAATCCATTTACAACACCTCTCTTGGATAGAATAAAAGGCCATTCTTCGCTTTCTTTTCCTTCGCTTTATTTCGTGGAGAAACAGCTTCATTCCTTCTTCATAGGATAATAAATTAGTGTTTTATCGGTGTTTTCGGCAAAGAAAAAATAATTCTTACGTTTTTTTGGTGAATGAGTGAAGGTTTTTTCTTTTTTTGGAATTTGTTGAAGGGTTTTTAGATGTAGACGTCGAATGTTAATTAATAGAAATGGAGTTACATGTTTCAAGAAAGGTGCCAATATGAGTTTGAAGAAATTTCATACACCTTTGACTGAAGCAGAAGTAGAAAGAGATATATCAATTATTAACACCAAATCAGCGTCGACGGATGGATGCTTTTACAAAGCGGAGCAAAAAAAGCGAGTGGTTGGAAGTTTTCGCATCAAAAAAGGAATTACAGTAGCAGAAGATATGGATACGCAATTTGCGTATGTATTATAAATGAACAGGAGATGATGGA
The DNA here is from genome assembly GCF_013357975.1 of Parageobacillus sp. VR-IP. Taxonomy (NCBI): domain Bacteria; kingdom Bacillati; phylum Bacillota; class Bacilli; order Caryophanales; family Anoxybacillaceae; genus Parageobacillus; species Parageobacillus sp. VR-IP. Next base: position 454,991 of record NZ_JABVYQ010000003.1, on the reverse strand, counting down.
ATTTGCCTTTAAAAAATTATGGAGTTCTAAAGGGAAAACCAGTCGACTCTATGATGGGAAGAGGGGAAAATCCACATTATCAAGTTCTTATCGAGGATGAGGAAGGGACTAAGTATCGAATAGCCATTAATATTAAATCTCAATCTTATCCTTCAGAAGTATTATATTTCGTCGGTGAGGATTTCCACTCGGAAGACATTACAAAGTTACCTGACTTAGAGTTTGGCTTTACTCCTATAAAAAATAATCATCCAGACATTGGACTTGATTATATACGGGGAAATTTATTAGATCCTAGAAAAATGATTCCCCTCCCAGCTGATGTAGAGGGTCCAGATAACGATTTGAACGAAAAGATTCAACATTATATTAAGCAAGCTATTGATAAGAAGGCAATCATATACGCTTTTGGAGAGAGATGGGGCCCAGAGCAAAATAAGCCTGATAAGTATTTTGGTTTTTTACCTGGTAATGGCATACATGATATTCATATGAACCAAGGAAATGTGGGAAAATGGAAAAAAGATAACGGGATATGGCAAGATGGGGGGATTCTAATACATTTCGAACAAGAAAAAAGGTGGGTAGCCATTTTTCTCGCTTTCCAATCTCAATCCTGGTGTACAGATGAAAAGGGAAATGCAATCAAACCGGTAGAAGAATGTAACCATAAAAATGTTAATTATCAGGAAACAATGTCTTGATATATTTTCGACTGGACAATACTATCTAGTTAGCAACAAAAAGTGTTTACTTTTTTAAAGTAAACACTTTTTGTCGTATATTCGACTCACGAAGTAGATCATCATTGATATGAACAGCATCTCTTGCATTAGTAGTAATGACTTTTACGCAAAAGGAACATTTTTGATGCTTGTTATAAGAGGTATACAAAATTAACATTACCTTAATATGGCCTTTCGTGAAAAACACCACATAGACGTGATACAATGCTATCGATTTTCGATATCGAAAATCGATAATGAAGGGGATCATGATGGAAAATAAAGTGTTACGTAAATTGTTTCTTGGTTTTATTCAAATACACATTTTACATCATGCGAAAAAAGAGCCCATATTTGGTTCATGGATGTTAGAAGAACTAAAAAAACATGGTTATCAGATGAGTGCTGGAACATTGTATCCTTTACTGCATGACATGGAGTTAAACGGTCTATTAGAAAAAGAAGAAAAAAATGTTGAAGGGAAGATTAGAAAATACTACAGAACAACGGAAAAAGGAAATGAGGTACTTATAAAAGCGAGAGAAAAAGCCTACGAGCTATTTAAAGAAATAAAGGATTAACGAGCTTCAATTATTTTGATGAATTAATCGTACACACTTTGGGTTGTACAATATTTGTAACATATATCATGACCATTTATCACTAGGGGGGGAATAAGAAGAGATGGACCAAGAAAATGAGATGCAACGGGAACAAAGAGGTTCTGTTTGGGAAGTATTGAAAACAGCTACTCGACTAGGATTGACGTCTTTTGGAGGGCCTATTGCTCATTTAGGATATTTTCGAGAGGAATATGTGAACCGGCGAAAATGGGTGGATGAAAAAACATATGCCGATTTGGTAGCACTGTGTCAATTTTTACCGGGTCCGGCGAGTAGTCAGGTTGGAATGGGGATTGGGTTTATACGAGCTGGTTTTTGGGGCGCTATCGCCGCTTGGCTTGGATTTACTCTTCCTTCTGCCATTGCGCTTATCTTGTTTGCCTACTTTTTGAAAGGAACTTCCTTCCGTGAGACAGGCTGGCTCCATGGACTGCTGGTTGTGGCGGTCGCTGTAGTGGCTCAAGCGGTGTGGGGCATGGCCAAAAACTTTGCGTCTGATCGGCCGCGTGCCACCATTGCGATCGCAGCAGCTATGTTGGCTTTAATGATTCCGAGTGTTTTTAGTCAAGTGGGAATCATCGTAGGTGCTGGAATCATAGGATGGTTTTTGTTCCGAAGCACTCCAGTTTCTAATCCAATTCCAATTTCTATCTCGTTTAATAAAAAGGCAGCCATGATCTTACTCATTTTATTTTTTGCTTTGTTAGGGTTGCTTCCTGTAGTCCGACAGTTCACTGGTTCTAATCTGGTTGCACTCTTTGATAGCTTTTATCGATCTGGTGCCTTGGTATTCGGCGGAGGACATGTTGTGCTTCCCTTGCTGCAAGCAGAAGTGGTTCCTACTGGGTGGCTAACAGCCAATCAATTCTTAGCTGGGTACGGAGCGGCACAAGCAGTACCAGGGCCATTGTTTACCTTTGCATCGTACTTAGGAATGGCTAGTTTCGGATGGAAAGGTGCTATCGTGGCAACTCTTGCTATCTTTCTACCTTCTTTTCTGTTAATCCTTGGAGCCCTTCCTTTTTGGAATTGGCTTCGTCATCGCCCCCGTTTTCAAGCAGCACTATATGGTATCAATGCAGCTGTTGTAGGAATCTTACTTGCAGCACTATATCATCCTGTATGGACGAAAGCAATAAAAAGCCCGTTAGATTTTTGCCTTGCTTTAGCCGACTTTGGCCTATTAACGGTCTGGAAGTGTCCGCCTTGGATTGTCGTTGTATTTTCCGCCGCCGCAGGAGCTCTTCTTTTCTTTATTTCGTAAAATATCCACTGGCAAAGAGTTTTTTGGTTCTTACGCCATTTTGGTGATAAGAAGTGGCTAATCGAGAAAATCAGTGTGCAAATTAGAGGTTTTTAGTTTCTCATTCTCATTATCTCGAATTTTCACCAAAAGAACGTAAGAACCATTTTATCATCGTCATGGACATAGGGAGGGCCGCTCAAGTTCCAACCGTGTATAAATACGGAGTTTATATATCGTGTATTTATCATATGGGAATTTATGTAGAATAAGATGTTGAACCTTTTTTATTTACGGTCTTTACACGATTCAAGCGTTGTACGCATCTTCAAGAATGTGAAGATAATCCTCGGCCGTCACAGTCCGGATGTTGCTTGGAGTGGATCCGTTTTGCACCGCCAGTTCCACAATTTTTCCAAAGTCTTCTTTACGCAAACCAGGTAAGTCTTTTAGTTTTGGAATGTCCAAACTGCGGGTGAACGCCTCGATGCCCTGGATCAATTGTTCGACAGCTTGTTCATCCGAATCAGATTCTGCCGCAAATTTCATATACCGCGCCAATTTTGCATGCATTGCCTTATTCTCTTGCGCATTAAATTTCAACACAAACGGCAAAAATACAGCATTTGCGACACCATGCGGCGTATCATAGAGCCCGCCTAGAGCCTCCGCCAAACAATGGACAGCCGCTACGTCTGCGGATCCGAAACATAATCCCGCAAGCAAACTAGCCAGCAGCATGTCGTATCGGGCTTTTTCGTTTCGGCCATCCCGATATGCTTCAGGAAGTGCTGACACAATGATTTTCATTGCTCTTGCTCCCAGTGCTTGCGATATTGGATTCGTCACTTTGCACGTATAGCCTTCGATTGCATGAACTAATGCATCAACCCCAGTCGCAGCCGTAACGGATTTAGGTACGGTGAATGTAAGCTCCGGATCAAGAACAGCCAATACCGGACGAAGCGCAGCATCTTTCAATGTCAGCTTCCGGTGGGTGGAAGCTTCCGTAATAACGGACGAACGGGTGACTTCGGTGCCTGTCCCCGCTGTTGTTGGGACACAAATAATGGGAGCTACGTTCTCATACCGCCGTTTTCCTTCTGCATATTCAATTGGTGTCCCGCCATTTCGTCCAATGAGTGCAATCGCTTTTCCCGTATCCATCGCACTTCCACCGCCGATGGCGATAACGGCATCAGCGTTCTGTTCATTAAAATACTCCGCGCCTTTCAGGCATTCCGTGTCGCGCGGATTTTGCGATACGTCATCAAACAACGTTACGCGATAGCCGGCTGACTGCAATTTTGCTTGAATCGGTTCAACTAAGCCGGTCTGAACGACTCCCGGGTCACTAACAAGTAAAATCGATTTTCCAACTTGCAGTGATTCCAACAATTCCGGCAGCTGCTTTGCTTTCCCCATTCCCATTTCAATGCGTGTCGGGCAAAAATAATGAAAACTGTTCATATGTCTCCCCCTTAAGCAACTGGAATAAAATTATGAATATTTTAATTTTAATTCTGATTGATCTGTCATACAAGTCAAATAAATCGCGTTATCGGGGAAACCACTGTAAAATCCTCCTATGGCGGAGGATTTTTTGTTTTCTTAAGGCATATTTTATGAGGTTGGTAGATATACAAAGTAAAGACAACTTAGTACAAGGTGGGGATGATGGATGAACTCCATTTGGCTTTTAGGGTTTTCTGCTTCTGCTATCGGAATGTTATCTGGTGGAGCGATTGCTTGGTTGTTTCAAGGCTGGCAAAGAGGAACACCTACCATTTTTTCCATATGTAGTGGAATGATATTCGGGCTGGTCACAATGGAAATTTTGCCTGAAAGCATAGAAATTGGAGGCTGGTTTATTGCTATTGTCGGATTGATTTTTGGTTATTTTATATACAAGTATCTAGAAAAGGTTTCCCATCATGTGATCATTATTACCAATGACGCTAAAAAAGACTTATTTGTACATTCTGGTCTATTTTTAACATTCAGTATTGCCTTGCATAATTTTCCAACAGGCATCGCACTTGGAGCCAATACTCATGATTCATTGACTAAACCAATGATGACTACGATCATGCTTCACAATATTCCAGAAGGGATTGCTGTTTTTACTCCCTTGCTGATGGCTGGGTTTGGAATCCTCAGCATCATACTTGGGGCAACCATAGCCTCCGTCCCCGTAGGAGTTGGAGCCTTCATAGGAAATAGTTATGGAATGGGAGTTCCTTGGTTAGCAGCAATGATTATCGCATTGGCAATGGGATTAATGCTTTCTGTAACGGGAAAAGAGATTTTCGGAACAGCTTTACGCACATCTGCCAAAATATACTGCGTTATCATGGCTATAATCGGTTTTATATTGGTTTCATTTTACTTGTTTTTTCTATAAAAGGCAAAACATTTCCTAAACTTGACAAAAAAATGAATGTAAAATATGATATACATACATATGAACATATGCTCATATATAAAAGTGAGGGAATCATCATGAAGGTAGAAGACCATTCTTTCTTAAAATCTGAAACCATTGAAAATGTATCGCAAATATTTAAGGTATTATCCGATCCAACAAGAATCAAAATTCTTTATTTGTTATCGCAAGAAGAGTGCAATGTCAATCACATTGCGGAAGTGTTGGAAATGTCTCAATCAGCCGTTTCCCATCAGCTTAGTATGTTACGAAATCTGAGATTGGTTAAGTATCGCCGTGAAGGAAAAACACTATTTTACTCCTGCGATGACGAACACGTTATTTCATTATTAAAACAAGCCATTGACCATTCTGAACATCATTAAGGAGGCATTTTATCATGCATCATCACCATCATTCTCACGACCACCATGGTCACCACCATCCCCACGGACACCATCACCATCACGGAAGAGAAGGTAATAAAAAAGGGCTTACGATTGCGCTTTTTATTACCGCTGGAATTATGTTATTAGAGTTTTTCGGAGGTTTAATCACAAACAGCCTAGCCCTTCTTTCCGACTCTGGACATATGCTTAGTGATGCCAGTTCCCTTGTTCTTAGCTTAGTTGCTATTTGGTTTGCTACCAAACCAGCTTCGCCTAATAAAACGTATGGCTTTTATCGTTTTGAAATCTTGGCCGCTTTGTTTAATGGAGTTACCTTGTTTGTTATCGCTGGGTTTATCGTATGGGAAGCTATTCAGCGTTTTTACAACCCGCCTACCGTAGCTAGCGGCTCTATGATGTTGATTGCGTCCATCGGTCTTTTTGCCAATCTTTTAAGTGCATGGGCGTTAATGAGAAAAGGGGATGTGGAAAATAATATCAATCTTCGTAGTGCCTATCTTCACGTTATCGGTGACGCTTTAGGTTCTGTAGGTGCTATCATCGCTGGGCTTGCCATGTGGCTCTTTGATTGGTATGTGGCAGATCCCACTATTTCCATTTTGGTTGCTTTATTAATTTTGAAAGGTGCTTGGGGAGTGATTAAACATACGGTTCACATTTTGATGGAAGGAACGCCCATTACCATTGACCAAAATGAAGTGAAAAAAGCCTTAGAAAGTATCGAAGGAGTGATTGACGTTCACGACCTTCATATTTGGACGATTACATCAGGGTTGGATTCATTAAGTTGCCATATTTTGATTGAAGATCATCAAGACAGCCAAAAGGTTTTACAAGATGCCATTCACATGATTGAAGAAAAATTTAAGATTTTGCATACAACCATTCAAATTGAAACCTCTCAAATCCATCACGGGGAAATGAAAGTCTAACCCTTTTCGAAACTGATGGAAATGTGACAAAACGCTGATGTTCTTGTTATCGGTGCGGGTCAAGCAGGATTAGCGATGGGATATTATCTTGTTTTGCCATTGTTGGCAAGAAAAATCGGTTACAGAAGAGAATTTCAAACGAACGACTTCCTGTTTCGGCTCTTCGGAATAAGTGTTAAAAGTTTGTCCTTTCTTCGCCATAAAAAATCTCCTCCCAAGTAGACTCTTAAGAACATCATGTCAAATGGTCCTCTTTTTTCGTTGTCTACTTGTAGGGGAGAATACCATTTCTTGTTAGAGTGTAGCTTTGTATGAGTACAATTATTACATGTTACAGGGCCTGGTATGTAACTTCATGCATATTGACTTATCTAAGAGGAGAAGAGACGTGTTTTATTTTATCATTTACCCATCAGTCTCGTTAAAGCCATCCCAAGAAATCCAAAACCCATCCCTATGAGCCATCCGACTTGGGGACTCCCTAACCAAGCTCCCAATCCTCCACCGAGAAACATACAGCCAACAAACACTAATCCTCCAACGGCCCATTTTTGCTGCTTCATAATTCACCTCCTTTTTTAATTAAAATATTATGTAGCTAAATAACTTTTCTTGCACATAATACGTTATAGGTATTAGAGCCTCTTAGGTTATATGAACAAAATATCCCTTTAGCAACAATTCCAAATTCCAAAATCTTATCCGTGAAATGAGGCAGAAAGAAAATTAGTAAGAGCTTGCAATAGGCATTACACTGCAAGCTGTTTGTATGCACTCGCGGTCATGTTACGAACACCTTGTAAGCAGTATAGAATCATTGGGTTCGGAGACTAATAAATGAGCATTAAAAGATTGCTGATTTCTTAGATCGCACCATTACTTTTAACATCAAAGGAAGACGATTTTTATCGTTTGCAGGAAAGCCCTTCTTACTGCATGTGTTATATTGCGTTTTTATGCATAAATTCGAATTTTTACGTTTTGCAACGCTATTTTATACTTAATGTAAGATGATAATTTAGAAATATTTTACTTTTTGTTTAATGAAAGCGATTTACATCATTGATACAATGTAGTATTAGAATAATCCACAGAATTAGCGATACTAAATGCATTGTGGTAACAGTACTTTCTTCCATGTTTTAAACGTTTCTTTAGCAGCTGATGCGGTTTTATTGACATCTTTTTGGTAGAGATCATCAGCTGGCACATGTTGCATAAAATAAATAGTTTTCAAGTTATTTATTTTTTAGCACTTTTTCCGTTACCTACTGTTCGGATATACCTCTAAATACCGGCGTTTTTAAAGATTAATTTTTGAAAGGGATGTGTTTATGAAAGCAGACATTGTATTTATAAACGGAGAAGTTATTACAGTAGACAAAAAGAATTCAATAGTCGAATCTGTAGCTGTAAAAGGCAACCGTATCGTAGGTGTTGGTTCAAACCAGGAAATTAAATGTTTTATTGGGGAAGAAACAGAAGTTATTGATTTGGAAGGAAAAACACTTCTTCCTGGATTTATTGATTCTCATATTCACCTGATTTTATATGGTGTTTTTCAGTTAGGGGTAAGCTGTAAAGCACCTCATATCGACTCTGTTGCAGCTGTGTTAGATGCTCTGAAGGAAAAAGCACTGGAAACTCCCAAAGGTGAATGGATACGGGCTTGGGGATTTAACGAAACCGCGGTAAAGGAAAAACGTTATCCAACGATTGCTGAGCTAGACGCAATTTCAACAGATCATCCAATTATCGTATCTCGCACTTGTGGACATATCAGTGTGGTAAACAGCAAGGCGCTGGAGATGGCGAAAATTGACGAGAATACACCAGACCCTAAGGGAGGGGTGATTGAAAAAGATCAGGCAGGAAGGTTGACAGGAAGATTAATTGAAGCAGCAAATATGAAAATGAACGAAATAGCAAGTTATACAGAGAGCGAACTTATGAAGGCAGTGAAAATAGCATCAGATCACTTCATTGCAGCAGGCATTACAAGTATTCATGAAGCAGGTGCATTTGGCCCTGATAGTTACCGTTTGCTACAAAAAGCTGTAAAAAACAAGGATATCCGTGTTCGTATATATGCTATGATTTCTTCGTTAAATAATTCCCATGAATTTGTTGACAAAATGATCAAAGCTGGAGTAATAACCGGTACTGGGGATGAAAAGTTCAAAATCGGACCGGCTAAATTGTTTATAGATGGAAGTAGCACAGGTCCAACCATTGCAACTCGCGACCCTTATTCAAGTGATCCTAACAATTCAGGCATTCTTTATTATAGTGAGGAAGAAATCTATCGAGTCCTAGGCGAGGCACATAAAAAAGGATATCAAATCACTGTGCACGCCCAAGGAGATAGAGCCATTGAAATGTATTTAAATTGTGTGGAAAAAGCGTTGGAGGAATTTCCAAGGACAAACCATCGACATCGGATCGAACATGCAGGCATTTCAACACCTGATTTACAAGAAAGAATAAAAAAACTTGAACTTATCCCTATTCCAAATCCTCCGTTTCCATATGAATTTGGTGAGATATATATTCACAATTATGGTGATCGTGTCAATTATATGTACGCTATTCGGGACTTTATGGATAAGGGTATCATGGTAGCAGGTGGTTCAGACTCACCAATTACTGATTATAATCCTTTATTAGGAATTCATACCGCAGTTAATAGAAAAAGCCAATCTGGAATGGAGATTGGAACTAATCAATCCATTAGTGTAATGGAAGCGATTAAACTTTATACGTGGAATGGCGCTTATGCAAGTTTTGAAGAAGAGATAAAAGGAAGTATAGAAGTCGGAAAGTTAGCGGATTTAGTCGTTTTAAGTGATAGTGTTTTGCGTGTTAATCCAGATAAAATTAAGGATTTGAAAGTAGAAGCAACAATGATTGATGGTGAGATTCTCTATCAAAGGGGAAATTTGAAAAGAGGGAAATGGAGTTGAAATGATGTAACTTGTGTATGGTTATTTCAAGGTAAAGTTCAAGTAAAATTTCTTATCAACTGGTTCTCCACGGTAAATTTTGCAAAAATTTTGTTCTGAAAATTCGGCAAACGGATTACCCGGTTAGTTAAACGATACGAAAGCCACAAATATATTATAGGATTACTAAATTATTTGAAGAAGGAGTGTAAATGATGGAACAACAAAAATTGTTAATTAATGGGGAAAGGCTAAAAAATACGCTTGAACAATTTGCAAATTTTGGACGTACAGAAAACAATGGAGTAACTCGTTTATCATTGTCTGAAGAGGATAGATTAGCTCGAGATTATTTTTGTTCTTGTTGCGAAGAATTAGGTATGTCCATAAAGATCGATGATATGGGTAATATTTATGCTACTTTAGAAGGGCTTGAAAACAAGCCGCCAATAGTGATCGGTTCACATTTAGATACTGTAAAAAATGGCGGACGGTTTGATGGAGTCTTAGGAGTGGTTGCTGGTTTAGAAGTGGTAAGAACATTATTAGAAAATAATATCAAACCACTAATCCCAATCATGATTGTTAATTTTACAAATGAAGAAGGTGCTAGATTTGAACCTTCATTGATGGGATCTGGGGTTCTTTCAGGTAAATTCGAAAAATCTATCATGCTACAAAAAACAGATGCTGATGGTATCACTTTTGAAGAAGCATTAAATTCTATTGGTTATGCAGGTAAAGAAGAGGCACGTTTGAAAGAAGCTACTGCTTTTTTAGAGTTGCACATTGAACAAGGTCCAATTCTTGAACGAGAATCATGTTCTATTGGTATCGTTGAATGTGTAGTTGGAATGGTGTGCTATGAGATTGAAGTAACTGGGGAATCTGACCATGCAGGAACTACTCCTATGGACATGAGAAAAGATGCTCTCTTTGCAGCAAACAACTTAATAACTGAAGTAAGGCAAAAAATGAGCGCGCTTGATCATGAATTGGTGTATACCATTGGAAGATTGAACGTATTCCCTAATATACACACGGTTATTCCAAATAAAGTTGTCTTTTCATTGGAAGCTAGACATAAAAATCCAGCGGTTATCAAGCAAGTGGAGGAAATTATTCAAGGACTTGCACAATCATCTTTCAAAGAAGGATGTGAAATCAAAACAAAAAAATTATGGGATCGGGATACGGTTTGGTTTAATAAGCAAATCTGCGATCTGTTAGAACAATCTACAAAAAAATTAGGCTATTCCTATAAAAGAATGGTTAGTGGCGCGGGTCATGACGCTCAATTCATAGCTAACTATATACCAACTGCCATGGTTTTTGTTCCAAGCATCAATGGAAAGAGCCATAGTGAAGATGAACTTACCACTTGGGAAGATTGTGAAAAGGGAGTAAATGTAATATTAGAAACCATTCTTGCAATGCAAAAAAATTTTAAATCATAAAAAACATCTTGGCTAGAGGGGAGGGGTATTTTGAAATATATTAAAATTTTGCTCTGGGTACCTTTTATAGGATTGTTAGGTTTCTTGTCCTTTGCGAATAAAATAGAGCCATATGTGTTAGGAATGCCTTTTCTTTTGTTTTGGATTGTATTTTGGATGGTACTTTCTTCGGTTATTTTAACGATTGTGTATAGATTTGATCCCGATAATAAGGGGAGGGATCCAGAATGAATATATCCTTAATTATTATTTTTATGTTCTTAATCCTAGCTCTTTATTTAGGAATAAACGCAAGAAAAGGAAAAGATATGAATATGCAGCAATTTGCTGTTGGTGGCAGAGGCTTTGGAACCTTGTTCGTTTTTTTGTTAGTCGCAGGTGAGGTTTATACAACGTTTACGTTTCTAGGTGGAAGTGGGTGGGCCTACTCAAAAGGAGCTGCAGTTTATTATGTTCCCACATATATATGTTTGGCATATGTGCTATCTTATTGGCTTGTCCCTAAAATTTGGAAATATGCTAAGGAACACAGCATTATCTCGCAACCTGACTATTTTGCATCTAAATACAACAGCCGTTCAATGGGGATTATAGTGGCTATTTTGGGAAGTATGGCCCTTGTACCTTATATAGTTATACAAATTAAAGGATTAGGAATAATTGTTTCAGAAGCTTCTTATGGAGCCGTTTCACCAGTTGTTGCAAGTTTTATAGGCGCAATAGCTGTAACTACTTATGTAATAATCTCTGGTATCCATGGTTCAGCGTGGACTGCTGTAATTAAAGATATTATGATTTTAGTAGTTGTTGTATTTTTGGGGATATATATTCCTATCCACTACTTTGGCGGAATTCAGCCAATGTTTGAGTCAGTTCAGTCTGTTAAACCTGAGATGCTGACATTGTCAAATCAAGGACTAAGCATATCTTGGTTTATCTCAACGGTTCTTTTAAATGCTGTAGGTTTTTATTTATTACCTCATTCTTTCTCCGTCGTTTTATCCGCAAATGGAGAAAAAACACTCCGTAAAAATGCTATTACTTTACCTTTATACACTTTATTATTGCTTTTTGTCTTTTTCATAGGCTTTACGGCTGTTGTACAGATTCCAGGTTTGCAAGGAGCCGAAGGAGATCTCTCTCTTTTAAGATTAGCGATTGAAACTTTTGATCCATGGGTAATTGGTATAGTCGGAGCCGCTGGTTTACTGACTGCTTTGGTGCCGGCTTCTGTTATGCTAATGTCTGCATCTGTTGGTTTAACAAAAAGTTTTTACAATGCCATTGTTCCAAAAGCTACGGAAAAACAGCAATTAATTGCATCGAAATTATTTTTAATTGGAATTTCTTCTTTCGCTTTAATCTTTACCATAACAGGTGGAGAAGCACTAGCCATACTAAACATCATGTCATATAGTCTTATTTCTCAATTAGTAACAGCATTGTTTTTTAGCTTTCCAAAAAATAATCTTATCAATAAGTACGGCGCCATTACAGGAATTGTTGCGGGGGTGTTTATAGTTTTATATGCGACGATTTTTCATGTAAAGATCGCAACTTTCTTTCCAAATGTGCCCCATGTAATTAATGATATCAGCACAGGAGCAATCGCATTATTAATAAATACTGTAGTAACTTTAGTTGTTAGCATTTTTACTAAAAATATGGATATTAACAAGAAACAAATGAGTGATATTGAAGCAAGTAATTAGAGGAGGTTTTTAATGAGTCGATTTTTGATGAATTTATTTGGTCGGCCATATGGTTTTTTGGGAAACATCGGTGGAAGGATTATGGCAGCTACTAATAAAGAAATCAACGAATGGACCGTGTCATTATTGGATATACGAAGTAATGATACGGTACTAGAGATTGGATTTGGTCCCGGAATTGCAGTTGAGAAGATAAGCAACATCATTAAGGAGGGGACGTTCGTAGGAATTGATCCCTCAGAAGTAATGCTTTCACAAGCACAAAAAAGGAATGAGGCCGCTATACGGGAAGGAAGAGTAAAGCTACAACTTGCGGCTATTGAGGATCTTCCCGTGTTTAACGAAGCGTTTGATAAAATCTTTTCGATCAATTCGATTATATTCTGGGAACAACCTATTGAACGATTAAAAGAGTTGCGGAATTTGCTGAAGCCAAACGGGCTGATTGCAATTACACTCCAGCCTCGTTCCAAGGGTGCAACTAATGAAATAGCACGTCAAGAAGGGGAAAAATTAGTACAGTATCTCAAAGAGGCAGGGTTCTCACCAATTCAACTTGAAGTGAAAAAAATGAAGCCGGTTTCAGCTGTATGTGCTATCGGTGCTAATCCATCGAGTTAAAGATCTATGGGTTATTTTTTATTTCCTTGTTTTAGTGAAAATCTAGCTATAATTACAATGGTATTAACTCAATATAAAGACGCTGCAGTATAAAATATAACTAAGCGGTGAACCTCATAAAGACCGAATAGTCTAATATTTTTGTTGTGTGACACATAAGTGTAAGTGTTACATAACAGATTGTTTTTAAGTAACTTTTCTGTTAGTATTTTCTGGAAATAACAATGTAAACAATGTAGGTGTATAGGAAAGTACATGATGTATGATGTGTTGTTATAATTCTTAAACGTCGCCGTCAAATTGTAGGTATGAACTAATAATCACTTTGTGCATAAAATAGTGCAGAATTATTCTTGGATTTATTAATAATTTTATCACTAAAATTAGATCTAAGAATAATAAGTAGAGTGAAATTTCTGACTAATATAAAATTAATTATGTATACTCATCGTGATCACATAAAAAAGCGGAAAACATTTGAATATAACAAAATTATGCCTCCAGCTAGCAACACAGTTTTTTGAATTATTCTTATACAATCACGCCTGACTTCTACAAGTAATTTATAATGATTCACATTCTTTAGAGAAACATGTAAGCACAAAGTATGATTATGAGGATAGACTCCCATGCCGAAAAAATTTCGTCGCCATCGGAAGGATGAAAACAACCTTCTGTCGAATGGTCTCCTTGCAGCTGGGGCTATGAGGTTGTGGTATCTATGGTATGTAAAAGTCCGAAGGATAGTGAAACTGGAAAAAACGAGTGCATAGCACTTATTAACCATATATATACTGAAATACCTCCATTTGGAATTGAATTCCGAAGGCTAGGCGGCCACCGTTTTTTGTCTTAAATGGTGTTTTCAGGATAGAGCCATTAGAAATTCTAGTCGATTTTTGCAAATATCAATCCACGACAAAAATTTGTAAATTTTTATGAACACTTTCTCCATACTTCTCCTTTATTCTAAAACCAGAAAAGGATGGAGGTGTTGAAAATGAAAAAACTTATTTCAGGTTTGTTCATACTTGTTTCAGCTTTTATGCTAGCTACAGCTGTCTTTGCAGCAAATAAAGATGATAATAATGGTTGGAAAGAAATGTTACCAATGATGAAACAAATGCATCCAAATTTATCAGAGGAACAATTACTAAAAATGTATGAACAGTGTCGAAATAACGGAGAAAAAATGATGGAACATATGATGAATTATGACAGAATGAATCAACAAATGATGAAATAAGGGCATATGAACAACCAGATGTAACAAGGCTTAATCAGTTATATTTAAGCACTGCAGGCTTTAAAACTACGGTGCTTTTTTCATACGTAAATTTCAGTAAATAGAAAAGAAAACAGCAGGTTTAAAAATTCAATCTGCTGTTTATTTTTATTTATATTTGCGGCATGACGTCTTATCCCGTTAGGAATTTCACCTACTTGAACCGTTTTTATTACTTTGTTTTGTTCTTTATCTATGACACTAACTGTGTTTTCAAACATATTGGTCACGAAAACACATTTTATGATCTGGACTTGTGGCTACTCCTTGTTCATTATTTTCTATTTGGAAACGACCTTAAGGGATCTCCGTTTTTTCTGCACATTTTCTCTACATTTGTTTGTTATTATATGGAGGAGAGTAAGCTGATAAGGAAGGGACAAAAGTGCGAAAAATTTCATTTAAATTAGGACTATTATTTTTTGTATTCGTATTAGGAGTAGAGACGATTTTATTTGTGTCTTTATATGTTACTCTGGTTCATTCTCGAATTAATGAGGAATTTGAACAGCTGTTGGCAAGAGGGAATAATCATCGCGATGTGTTAGAAAAAAATTATAACCCTTCTACGTTAGAACATGTCACCATGATGGAGTCTGAAGCAGAGACAGATGTCGTTATTACAAATGAAAATGGGAAGATATTGTATTTTTCAGATCATATTTTACCATTTGCTAAAAGAATCATAAAAAAAGCAAATAATAAAAACATTCCCCATAGTGGAATGATTGTGCAAAAAAATTGGCAAAAAGAGGCGCATATTTCAACGGTAAGCCCGATTCGGATTGACGGCAAGATCAAAGGGTATGTCTATATGTTTCAAAATACGGATTCCATTCAAAACATGATTTATAAGTTAAAGCATCATTTCATTATGGTTGGAATTCTTTCGGTATTTTTAACGATTATTACGATTGCTTTCTTATCAAGAGTCATTACCATCCCTCTCATTCGCATGAAAGAGGCGACCGAAAAATTGAGCAAAGGCGATTTTTCTGTTCGTCTGCAAATAAAAGGGGAGAACGAATTGGCGGAATTAGGAAAAGCCATTCAAACATTGGCGAGGGATTTAGAATACTTAAAAAAAGAAAGAAACGAATTTCTCGCCAGTATTTCTCATGAGCTTCGCACCCCTCTCACTTATGTAAAAGGGTATGCGGATATAGCTAGGAGACCCAACATGGGGGAAGAGGAGAGAAATCGATATTTGTCCATTATCTACGAAGAAGCAGAGCATATGCAAAAATTGGTGAAGGATCTTTTTGAATTAGCGAAGATGGATCAACATTCCTTTCAAATCCATAAGAAACCTACAAACTTATGTTCTTTCTTAAAAAAATTGCATGACAAAATGCACCCCGCGTTTCAAGCGAAAAAAATGTCTCTTGTATATTACTGTGATGGAAACATTACCGTCCATATAGACCAGAAACGTTTTGAGCAAGTGATGATGAATTTGTTGGACAATGCTTTAAAATATTCCGATCAAGGTTCTACCGTGTCTATTGATGTAAGAACAGAGAAAAACAACATTGTGATTATTGTTTCGGACGAAGGCAGAGGGATCCCTGAAGAGGATTTGCCGCATATTTTTGAACGGTTTTACCGAGTGGATAAATCAAGATCAAGAACCAGCGGCGGAACAGGACTGGGGCTGGCCATCGCCAAGGAAATTGTGGAAGCGCACGGAGGCTCGATTTGCGCCGCAAGTGAATATGGAAAAGGAACAAACATGATTATTACATTGCCGGAGGGATGAACATGTACACGATTTTACTGGTTGACGATGAAAAACGAATGTTGGATTTACTTGATCTTTATCTGTCGCCTAAAGGATATCATTGTGTAAAATGTGAGTCCGGCTTATCAGCGATACAGTACTTAGAGAATAACCAAGTGGATTTAGTTTTACTGGATATTATGATGCCAGAGATAGATGGTTGGGAAACGTGCAAGCGAATTAGAGAATTTTCCGATGTTCCTATTATCATGGTGACCGCAAGAGATCAAACGTTAGATATCGTCAAAGGACTCAATATTGGAGCGGATGATTACATCGCCAAACCGTTTGACGAAGCCGAGCTTCTTGCCCGCATAGAGGCGGTGCTGCGCCGCTCCGTAGGAAAGCGCTCGAAAATAGAATTTCAAGGATTAGTGTGGGATGAAGACGAACATAAAGTCCACTATCAAAACGAACCGATTTTTCTAACGCCGAAAGAGTTTGCCATATTGGGGCTGTTTTTGAAGCATCGAAACAGAGTGTTCAGCCGAGAACAAATCATCGTGTCATTATGGGGCTATAACGCAAATACAGAAGAGCGTACCATAGACTCTCATGTCAAAAATATTAGAGAAAAGCTGAGACAAGTTGGTTTTCCGATCGATCAATTTCTGCAAACCGTTTGGGGGGTAGGATATAAATGGGAGGCATAAGGTAAGAAGAGGATGAAAGAACAAATTTTTTCTTTAGTTTAAAATCGTTATTAAACTATGAATAAAAATAGGGGCATTTTAACGATATCCTCTAAAGAAATACATTTTTTAACGCTAATCTTATCAATTGCATTTTATACCCATTACGGGTATGATGTATTTAGAAGATAATTATTGAGGTGATACCAGTGAATCCAAATCAATATCAAGATAACAATATAAATGCCAAAATGGTTCCGCGAACTGAAGAAGAGATCGAAAGCATCGTCAAGCGCCTGAAGCGCATTGAAGGGCAAGTGCGCGGGGTGCAAAAAATGGTCGAGGACAATCGTTACTGCATTGATATTTTGGTGCAAATTTCCGCGATTCAAGCCGCATTAAACAAAGTCGGGTTGAACTTGCTGGAACGACATGTAAATCATTGTGTTGCCAAGGCGATCCGCGAAGGAAGCGGAGAAGAATCCATTCGGGAATTAATGGATGTCATTAAGCAATTCTCAAAGTAAAAGTAAAGGAGGGAAAGCTGGATGAGTGAACAAAGAACCGTGACACTGAAAGTAACCGGCATGACCTGTGCCGCTTGTTCCAATCGTATTGAGAAAGTGTTGAACAAAATGGATGGGGTAGAAGCCAATGTCAATTTGGCGATGGAAAAAGCAACGATTAAATACGATCCATCGAAACAAAGCATAGCCGATATCCAAACGAAAATTGAGAACTTGGGGTATGGAGTTGCAACGGAAAAGGTGACGCTAGATATTGAAGGGATGACATGTGCAGCGTGTGCGGCACGGATTGAAAAAGGGTTAAATCGTATGGAAGGTGTTACGAGCGCTGCTGTAAACTTGGCGACAAACAGCGCTGTTGTAGAATACAAGGAAGGCATTACATCTGTAGAAGACATTTTAGAGAAAATCAAAAAGCTTGGGTACAAAGGGCAGATCCGAAACGAAGAACAAGATCATGCAGGTCGGAGAGAAAAGTTGCTTAAACAAAAGCAACGACAACTTGCCATTTCTATCATCTTATCGCTGCCTTTGCTTTATACGATGATTGCTCATATGCCATTTGATATAGGCTTACCGATGCCGGACATTTTGATGAATCCGTGGTTCCAGCTTCTTTTGGCTACACCCGTTCAGTTCTACATTGGCGGCCCTTTCTATGTAGGGGCATACCGGGCATTACGTAACAAGAGTGCCAACATGGATGTACTAGTGTCGCTTGGAACATCGGCAGCTTACTTTTACAGCTTGTACGAGGCTTTCAAAACATTAGGAAATCCTGAATATATGCCAAGATTGTATTTTGAAACAAGTGCCGTGCTGATTACGCTTGTTCTTGTTGGAAAATACTTTGAATCGTTGGCGAAAGGGCGAACAACGGAAGCCATCTCTAAACTGTTGAGCCTGCAGGCAAAAGAAGCTACTGTCATCCGTAATGGGGAAGAAATAAGAGTTCCACTTGAGAAAGTGGTGATAGGTGATACCATTCTCGTCAAACCGGGAGAAAAAATTCCGGTAGACGGTACCGTCATCGCCGGAGTATCTTCCGTAGATGAATCGATGATTACTGGTGAATCCATTCCTGTTGATAAGAAGGAAGGCGACTCTGTCATCGGAGCAACCATTAATAAAAATGGTGTACTAACCATTCGGGCAGAAAAGGTTGGGAAAGATACAGCACTTGCCAATATCATTAAAATCGTAGAAGAGGCGCAAGGATCGAAAGCGCCTATTCAGCGTATGGCTGATGTCATTTCGGGTATTTTCGTACCAATTGTTGTAGGAATTGCTGTCGTTGCATTCATTATATGGTACTTCTTTGTGGCGCCGGGCGACTTGCCAAAGGCGCTTGAGGTAGCCATCGCGGTTCTCGTTATTGCGTGTCCTTGTGCGCTTGGCCTTGCCACACCGACATCCATTATGGTCGGTACAGGCAAAGGCGCAGAAAAGGGGATCCTCTTTAAAGGAGGTGAGTACCTAGAGGGAACGCATAAAATCAATGCCGTGTTACTGGATAAAACAGGAACAGTGACAAAAGGAAAACCAGAAGTAACAGATGTGCTTAAGTTCCGAGAAGACATGCTCGATTATACCGTTTCCGCCGAGAGCGCTTCGGAACATCCGCTGGCTCATGCGATTGTGGAATATGGGAAGAAACGAGCGATTTCTGTTAAGCCACTGGAGCATTTCTCCGCGATTACCGGTCACGGAATTGAAGCGACTATTAATGGAAAAAATGTCCTTGTTGGAACGCGAAAGCTGATGAAGGAACGCTCTGTAGAGATTTCTATGCATGAAGATAAAATGATAGAGCTTGAAAAACAAGGAAAAACTGCCATGTTAGTTGCTATTGACGGGCAGCTTGCTGGCATCATTGCTGTCGCTGATACGGTAAAAGAAAGCTCCAAAGAAGCCATTCAAACATTAAAACAAATGGGTATCGAAGTGTACATGGTAACGGGTGACAACAAACGTACAGCGGAAGCTATTGCTAAGCAAGTGAATGTGGATCGTGTATATGCAGAGGTACTTCCTGAAGAAAAAGCGAATATCGTCGAAGAGTTGCAAAAACAAGGGAAACGAGTAGCAATGGTCGGTGATGGAATTAATGATGCTCCAGCTCTTGCGAAAGCGGATATTGGTATGGCCATCGGCACAGGAGCGGATGTCGCCATCGAAACGGCCGATGTCACCTTGGTCGGCGGAGATTTAGCCCATATTCCGAAAGCGATTGAGTTAAGCCGCAAAACAATGAAAAACATTCGGCAAAACCTGTTCTGGGCTTTGTTCTATAATACCATTGGTATTCCTGTAGCTGCCGCTGGATTATTGGAGCCTTGGGTTGCCGGAGCGGCAATGGCGTTCAGTTCCGTATCTGTGGTGACAAACGCGCTTCGTTTGAAACGCGTGAAAATATAAAGAATAAGGAGGAATCGATGATGACCATTACATTACATGTAAAAGGAATGACTTGCGGCCATTGCAAAATGGCAGTGACGAATGCTCTTAAAGAGCTAGACGGAGTACAAAATGTAGAAGTACATCTGCAAGAAGGTACTGTGGATGTAGATTATGATGAAACAAAGGTAAGTTTAGAAAAACTCAAAGAAGCGATTGAAGAGCAAGGTTACGATGTGAAATAACATAAAATCCCCTCCAAGTAAAACTTGGAGGGGATTTCACTTACTACGATAAGCCGTTATTCACCTTTATTGGTTGTGTCGTTAGGATCCGGTGTATAGTTAGATTTGTAATCTTTATATTTTACTTCTGTGACCATTCCAGCTGAAGCATGGTGTAAGTCATGGCAATGGAACATCCAATTTCCCGGATTATCCGCTTTAAACGCGACTACATATTCTTCACCCGGTTTTACATTCAAGGTATCCTTAATCAATGGAGAGCCTGCAATTGGCTTGCCATTTTTACTTAATACTTGGAAGAAGTGTCCGTGTAAATGCATAGGATGTAAATCTTTCGGTGAATTGTTTACTAATTTTACTTTTACTAGATCTCCTTTCTTCACATTTACAGGTGCTGTTTCAGGATAAGTTTTCCCATTAATCGTGAAGATCATGCCATCTTTGCCCATCGCTGTTCCTAAATCCATGGTGTACTCTACATCATATTTTTGGTCTAACGTAAATTGGCCTAATTCATGTTTTCCGTATTTTGTCATATCAACGATAGGGAGGTCTTTTTTTGCATTTTCTTTATCCGTATTGTTTGTCTGGTCTTCGTATTGAATTTTCACTTTCATGCCATCGGTGCCTTTCATATCACCATGGCATTCTAATAACCATTCACCCGGATTATCTGCTGTAAATTCAATATCGTACCGTTCACCCGGAGCAATATTTAAAAGTTCATCTTTGATTGGCTGCGGATCTTTTAACGGCTGCCCGTCTGTTGCGACAATTTTGAACTCATGACCATGCAGGTGGAGTTTGTGGGACATGTATCCTGCGTTTACAAGGCGAAGCCGCACTTTTTCGCCCTTCTTCACTTTTAAAGTTTCTACAGCGGGACCACTTTTCCCGTTAATCGTGAAAATATCATACATACTCATATCATGGCCCATGTTGCTCATATCCATATGTTGGTTATCGGAGCTATTTCCATGTCCCATATTACTATGATCCATACTACTCATATGCATATTTCCTTCATCCGGATTGCTCATCCATTCATCTAACACAAGTGTATAATCTCGATCTACTTTTTCCTCATTCTTAGGCTCTACGATTAATGTACCGTATAGCCCCTTGTCCACTTGTTTCGCGCTTTCTTGATGGGAATGATACCAATACGTTCCCGGTACGGTTGCAGTAAATTCATACGTAAAGGTTTCCCCCGGTTTAATTGCGTTCATCGTGACACCCGGAACTCCATCTTGGCTATTCGGAACAGGGTAGCCATGCCAATGAATCGTCGTCGATTCTGGCAATTCATTTTTAAAGTGAATTATTACTCGGTCCCCTTGTTTCACACGAATTTGCGGCCCGGGCACAGATCCATTATACGTGTAAACTGGGAGTTTTACTTTATCATTTATTTGTAATAATGCTTCTTTAGCGGTTAAATAAAACTCTTTACCGGATAAAACTTTTGTATTCGTTGCCAAAGGCAGTTGCTTACTGGAGTCCTTGGCGGTGTTTTCCTCCTTCATATTCATGTTTGACATATCGTGCCCCTGCATGGAACTGTGCGAAGTACTATTTGAGCAGGCTGCACCAATAGCAACAACTCCCGCTAAAATAGTTCCAACCAATAATTTCTTCATGTATTTCCCTCCGTAAACAAACATGTGATTGAAATGCTAATATCATCATAGAAAATAAATGTGCAAAATTTATGGAGAAAAGAGTTATTAAGCAATCTTCTTATCCAAATGAAGATGCTTGTATGGGGGGAATTATTGGTTTAATATTCGGCATAATAGTTACAACAGTTGCGTTTATTACTTGTTTTACAATCACAGGCTTTTCTAAGAAATAAGAAGCCAATTAAACAATTACAAAGTTATATTCAGCTCAAAACAATCCTTACTCTATTGATACAGAGACAGGAGAGATATTGGCACCTGATATTATTACTGTGACCATTATTCCAAATGGATATGATTGGAAGAAAGCATTTGAGGTGTATATCAATGCTTTTGATGATACGATCGTAACCCCGCAATCAGATAATTATATGTCAGATGGAGGTAGTAGTGAGTATGGTTGTTCTTGAAACACAAAGGTTGATATTAAGACAGTATGAAGATGAAGATATTACTCCTCTACATCATATTTTTTCTGACCCAGAAACCATGAAGTTTTATCCAGCTCCCTTTAGTATTGAGCAAACTCAAGACTGGATTAAACGAAATCAAGATAGATATCGGAATGATGGTTATGGATTATGGGCGGTTTGTTTGAAGGAAACGAATGAATTGATAGGTGATTGTGGTCTGGTTAAACAAAAAATATATGACAGTATAGAAGTGGAGATTGGATACCACATGAATAAAAAATATTGGTCCAAGGGGTTCGCAACAGAAGCAGCCAAAGCGTGCAAGGAATATGCGTTTTATAAATTGGGTTTAAATAAGCTGATCAGTATTATTGATCCAAGAAACGTTCCATCCATTCGTGTGGCAGAGAAGATTGGTTTCACTATGGAAAAAGAAGTATTTATTTTCGGTAAGAACCATTATATATATTCGGGAGTTAAAGAAAGTAACGATGGGTTATTGAACGAATGGTGCGATAGTTAAATAAGATATGCACAAAAACGCTGCCTTACATCATTAAGGTGGCTTTTTCATTTGGTCGAAAATCAACAATTAACGATAATAGAGCCTTTTAGAAAATTTTAGAAAAGGGGGAATAGCATAGATGTTGAATTCCATAAGGTAGGGGGGGGTGGATATATGTTGCGAAAGTTGTTATTGACAGGAAAAAGAATATCTCTGCGGACACCAACGCACGATGATTTGCCGATTCTGTATAACCTGATATATGGTGTGGAGAATCCAGAATAGAAAAAGTACGATGCCTTTCATGACCGAGTAGTTCTTGTACGGTACGCAAATCAACATTTTCTTTATTTTCTTGTATCAACAAGGTAGCAAACGTATGCCGTAAATGATGGAGTGAGAACCGTTGAGGTGGCAGACCTGCTTTTTGTAAGATTTTCTTAAATATCTTATGTAAACCACGCGGATTCAGTTTTTTACCGTTTTTATTTAAAAATACTGGTTGGGAAGGATGGAGCTGATATTCTTCTAAACTTCCCATATAGCTTTTAATTAATGGGACAACCATGGGATGAAGGGGGAGTAAGCGCTCTTTTTTTCCTTTCCCATATATACGTATCGTGTTGTTAGATAAATCAATTTGTTCCCAAGTTAGTTCAACAATTTCAGATCTTCGCATACCCGTAGTGGCTAACAGTTTAAATAGAAGATGGTTTCGTATCGCCATTCGGCTATTGTCTTGCTCCAAAAAATGAAATAGCTTTCGTAGTTCAGACAAGGACATATAAGTCGGTAATTTACTATCCGTTTTAGGAGTATCAATTCCGATCATAAAATCGTTGTCGATTAGATTTTCTTTGACACAGTATTTACTGAACGATTTCAAACAAGAAATTCTCCGATAGATCGTTCGAGGCTTGACATTTTCTTTTGTAATTTGATGCTGGATGAAGCGACGAACATGTGTTTTTGTAATGTCATGAAGTTGTACAGAATAGCCGTGTTGAATTAAGAAGTTCTCGAAACATCTCAATCATACGCATAACCATCAACGGTGTTAAGTGAATAGTTTTTTTCAATTTGCAAGTACAAAACAAATTCATCAATGGCTTGTCGAAACAACATAAAAAAACACCTCCAGTTGATAATCAACAACCGATGATAATCGGTAAAAAATAATGATAATTCGTAGACACAAAAAATTATGAGGAACTTAGGTTAACAAGTTCCGGATAATTGATTTTATGGGCACTTGAGGGGAGAAACCCTCAAATTTCGGGGAATTTGGTTAGTTTACATAATATAAATTATAGGAAGTTAGAGGTGAATTCATCTCATTATAAAGTAAACTAGTGTCATTGAGACAAAAACAAAAATGAAAAAATCGAGTCCAGCGTTCAGTTTTGGCTGTATCGTATATCATTTATTACCATGAGCATTAAAGCAAAAACATTAATTTTGGTTTGGAAAATATGTCCTTATTGAAAAATGTGAAGCATACATTTTTGCTGCGCCAAGTCAGATATTTTCTGATCTATCAAATTCCCATTTCCGTCACATGTATATGGGTTTGGTAAACCCTGCACTGCCTACGAAAACACCGTTTGCAACGTTGGAATGTACTGGAAATCAGCGAACAAAAATTCAATCCTTCCTCTTGAATAAAAGGAAAATTCCCCCTCTATCCTCGGCATGTAGCTAGGGCCACCAAGATAGTTCATTTTGATACGTGATACGGATCTCGGGAAACGCTATGGACGGAGTTTCCATTACATAAAATATAAAACCACGGACATTTATTCTATTCGCCCGTGAATTCCGTAACTCCAAATGTTTGGTGATAGTCATATCCGTTGAAGTAAATATCCAAGTCATGAAACAATCGGTGAAGCTGGCGCATTGCTGCACGGTTGTCTTCTTTCACAACAATCTTTGCGTTTTCTTTAATAGCTTCGAAGTCTTTCGCAATGTCCTTGTTCGTTATCTTGACGCCTTCTAACGACTGAAGGATTTCACTTGCTGTTTGCGCTTGTTCCGAATATGACGCCGTGTCAATTCTTCCCCAGCAAAGCGTGTCATTGTAAAATTCGTGATATTTGGAAATGAACGAATGTCCGTCCGTTCCGTCCGCAAGCGTCACAACCGCTTTGTCAACGGGTTCGTTCACGACTTTTTTGTCAACGTCTTCCGACTCGTTTGCCGACGCTTCCACCACCGACGATTCGTTGTCGGGTTTCTTCACGATTGATTTTCCTTTGTCCAAGTTCCCCAACACAATGAACACATAAAAAGCAAGAGATGCGACAATGACGCCACCCCCGACAACAATCCCCAATATCCAGCCGATCATTTTTTTCCAACTCACGAAAGTAACTCCCTTCATATCCTTTTCCTACCATTCTACCATTGCGTTTGCGATGCTTCAAGACCATAGCCAACATATAATCAGCGCAAGACGGTCGCCCGCCTTTATATGGCATGGAATAAAAGGAAATTTTGATAATTCCTTTATGTACTCCATTGTTGGGTGAAGTTTGACGATTGCTTCCGCATATGCTAAACGTTTTTTGTCACTATGTAATTGTTTGAAGTTTGTTGCGATTCCTCCGTTTACTTGTAATGTATTAAACTGTATGTACGTATATATTAATATATGCATGCACGGATCCTGCCGCTCGAATCCATCTATCTCTGCCTATGACGGCTCCCCTTTTTCCCTTCAAGCAAGGTTTTCTGCTTCGTCTTCATCTGATTGTTCCGCAATTGGTATGCGATATTTTTTAAATAGTTAAACTATATTGATTAAAATAAATAAAAACGTGCAGCGTTCTTAAATGAATGGAGGAACCGCTGCACGTTTACCCGCTGCATTGTCGTTGCAGTAGGGAAATCATGATATCATCCTTCCGTGTTGATTCATTAGGCAATATCGGTATGACGGTAGCGAACGCCTTTGTATTTTACACGGATTGGCACACCTTTTTCCCGCTTGTATTTCGCCATTAACATTTTCACTTTTGAAAAGGCTTCCATCATTCCAGATGCCAAGATGGCTTCTTCCCATACCACCGGTTTTGCTTGCTCTGTGTAAAAGGAAAAGACATACTGTTTCACTTTTCTCACCTCCCTATTTATCAATTATAATCAAAAACTGTTTTTCCTAAACATAAAAACTGTTACAATTATGTTAACATTTTCTTCTATACAGCAGCAAAAACAGGCTTTCCTCACTTACACGGAAGCCTGTTTTTTCAGTTGCTCTGCATCTTCCATTCTCAATATTCTACGTACGTGTATGAATTGATTGCCTTCCAGTTCTCATCGTACATTCCGAAATTTTTGCCGCGAGGCTTGCCCGGAGATTTCGGTATGTCTTCGGGTTTGGCCACGAACAATGTTTGTCCGGCGGTAGTGAGTTCGGATTTTCATCAATTCCACGCTTTTAAATCGGTGACTGATATTCCGTAATCGCGAGTGATCGTTGCAAGCAATTCGCTAGCTCGAGCCGTATGGGTTATATATTTGCATTTTATAAGGAAATGAGAGGGAAGAAAAATGGCAAATAAGGGAATTTTGTATAAGGAAGGATAAAGATGGGACAGAGGAAAACCGGCATCATGAAGGAATGCCGGTTTTTTGTTTATATTGCTGCAAAACATGGACATATTCTTCTTTGATTTTTTCTTTTTCTAAGGACAACTGTTGGTGCAAATAGTCGATTACCGACTGGTCATCGGCCAATCCAGCGGCAAATTGCCGTTTAATCCAGCGCTCGGCTTCTTCTTGAGCCAGGAATGACCGTTTCTCTTTTCCTTCCTGGCAAACCATCCATGTTTCCTCTGCTTGATGAAAGAAAAACCATTGGCCTTGATGATTGGTAAAAAAGAACCCTTCTGTTTGATCTTTTGTATTGAGCTTGTTTTGTTCCGCATCATGATATACCGGCGTAAGTGGAAACGTGTCGACAACAAAAAGCGGGAACGTTGTTTCATCGACAAAGCAACCGGACGCTTTCGGATGGCCTCCGCCGCCAAACTGCTTCGCAAATTCAGCGACATTCACGGTATCATGAATCGTGCGAAAGCCGATATGTTTCGTTCCCATGTTGACCATGGCGATTAAATCTAAATGAGGACAGCGTTTCGACAGGGCGTTGCCAAGCTCCGACAGATGCCGCTCGGCGAAAACGATGCCGACGCAATAATCGCCAAACCAGCGTTGAACGAGCTGTTTTTGCTTCATGCGAATATAGCGCTGGATTTTCTTTTCTTCCATGTCTAAAATCAGTTCTTCTGTTTCCGTCAAGGAAAACGGTCCATCAGCAGCAAGCCGCTCGCTCATTTTGTCCCAAAACTCATCCAGTCCTAAAATCGTCAATAAATCATTCAGCCGTTTGGCGCGCGTATTGTTCGTTTCTTCCCATTCCCATGTATCATACTGTCGGACGAGTTCGACAAACTCATCGAGCGTTTCGTTCCGCTCAAGTTTTCCCTCACGGATTAAATAGTCGTAAAACAGAGATGTAGCGCACGTTTTCTTGCCTTGTTCGTCGGTCGGCTTGACCCATCCCCATGGATATTGATTAAAATGAAGTGCGGTGACGTGATGGTCGATCACTTGCACATGACCGCCGGCATTGAAACGTTCCGCCAATTTTTGCTCGACCTCTTCACCGACGGCCAAATCGGTAATAAAAAGCTCGGCTTCCCTGTTTTGCTCGTCTTCAAGGAATTGTCTTACTCGTTCATCCAAGTTGCGGTACGAACAAAAGGAAATATTGACTTCCGCGAACGCTAGTTTTGCCAGCAACCCGCAGCCGATTCCATCTAAATCGCTGTCGGTAAACAATTTCACCATTCAGCACCCATCCTTTTCTTTACAAACTTTTATACAATAGTTTTTTCAATAAAGGGAATAAAAAGTCAGGAAGTTGTTCGACATTTGGCACGAGCACACTATGCTTTCCATAAATGTTTTGAATCGTCTGCCGTTGTCCCTCATCCATTTCCCCGTTTGCTAAAAAGACGTTGATTACTTCCACTCCTTGTTTGCGCGCTTCTAAGACGGCCTCATGCGTATCGATAATCCCGTTTTGTTCATAGCCGTATGCGGCTGGCTCTCCATCGGAAAAGACAAGTAAAAATTTTTGTTTTTCCGTACGTTCAAGGAGCTGTTCCGTCATGATGCGGATCGCAAATCCATCGCGGTTATCCTCCCGCGCTTCAAGCTGCATGATCGCCGGTCCGTACTGTTCTTTGCCCGATTGAGCAAAAGAAATGACTGTTTGGAAATAGTTTGGCTGTTTTGTTTCCGTTGCTTCATTTGGGTCTTCCCAAAAGCCGACGATTTGATGTGGGACAAGCAAAGATTTTAATGCTTCATGGAACAAAACAATTCCTTTTTTCGTTTCTTCCATTTTATCGTACATCGATGCCGAGCAGTCGACGAGCAAGGTAAAAGCAGCGTCTATGCGCGGAGATGGCTGCTGCTTTTTATAAAACAGGCGCGGCTGTTCTTCTGTCCAAAAACGAAGCAGTTTTTTATGCAGGCGGCCGGCATGCAAATCGGTACGCGGCTGAATTTTTTTATGTTCGAGCGTTTTCTCGATCATTTGTTTTAATTTTTTTTGGTACGGCAAAATCTCCGTTTTCATTTGTTCATATGCGGCGATATGTTCGCGTGAAGGTGGATATGGAACGAGAAAGACCGCCTCCGCATATCGGTTTTCCTTGCCATAAATCTTCCCTTTACCGCTGCGGTCGTAGTCGTCGCTTCGCACGACCTCGTTTCGTTTGGCGTAATCGTTCCGCTTCGTTTGCCGCGCGGAACCTTGCACCATCGCAAGCGCTTGGTCTCCGTCCTCGCCTGGGCGCGCGCTACTTCCCAATAAATCCGTCCGTGAGCCTCGTTCCAGTTCAAAGCGGAAAAAACTTTTCGCCATATCGCTTGTTTCGCGGTGCCATGTCGGCATTTCCTGCTCATGGACATCTTCATCGCCGCGTTTTTCTTTGTCGAGCACATCGCAGTTCGCAAGCGGATCCGTACGCTTTAAATCAGACAAGGTGAGTCCTGTTTCTCCGCTGTCATAGCTGTTTTCCGGCAGATAAAAATAGGTGTTGAGCATATCGCTTTCGAGTATTTCGCCGAGCGCTTCCGTAATTTGCAGCGTGATGCGGGACACTTCCTTTGTCGAAGCAGCATCAAAATACTGCGGAAGCGTCCGACGAAGCCACGGCATCATGCGGTCGACCGCCTCGTTCATCGCGGGAATGTCTTCCACCGGCGAATCGGATGTCAATAATAAATAAATGGCGGAAAAAAGGGCATCGGTATAAACGCTTCTTGTTAAATTGGCGCTCAGTTGGCTTTGGAAATAGCGGCGGTATACTTCGCGGCGGGTGCGAAACCATCTTTTTGTGCCAGGCCGCTCCTTTTTGCAAATCTCTTCTAAGCGCAAATCTTCGGCCAACATAAACAGCTGCTTTGCAAAATGAGGAATGGCCGTCTGTTTTACCTGATCGAGAAAAAGGATGACTTGTGCCATATCGGTATGAAAGAGTGTTCCGACGGTTCGTAAGCATACATCGCTCTTTAGGCCATGTTCTTTTTCTTCCTTTGGACGGTTGTCCCAAAAATGGCTGACGTAAATCTTCCGACCGCGAAAGTCGACATACGATTGAAAGCCGAATTCGATCTCCCAGTCTCCGCTCCTTGCCAATGTTTTCGCCAAATCAGACAGCTGCATAAACAAAAAGGAGTCAATTTTTTTATCGTTAAATAAAATAAACGGTTTCATGGCTGCTCCCTCATTGTGCAAACAACGTTTCTGCAATGTTGCGTACCGCTGCTTTTTCACGATCGTCTTCTAGTTTTTCCACAATGCCACGTTCGATGGCGCGTAGCGGCGGCAAATAGACGGCTAAATCGCACGTATCAATGAGCGCGCGAATCGAAGCGGCTTCTTCAGAGATTTGTCCGTTTCTCACTTGCGTAATTAAATCAGCAGACAAGGCAACAAAACGATCGATCAGCTTTTCGTCCGTTAATGTAGTTTGTGCCAGCAAGACAGATTTTAATGTATCCCCTTGAATATACGGAACCTCAATGACGACAAAGCGGTTTTTTAACGCTTCGTTGAGCGGCACGGTGCCGACATATCCTTCGTTGATGGCAGCGATCACACCAAACGTTTCTTTTGCTTTTACCACTTCCCCGGTAAATGGATTGGTAATCATTTTGCGGTAATCGAGGACACCGTTTAAAATCGGCAATGTTTCTGGCTTTGCCATATTGATTTCGTCAATATATAATAAATGTCCTTTTGTCATTGCCTGAATGACAGGACCTGGAACAAACTCGATTTCCGTTTTTCCGTCACGGTTTTGAATCGTTTTAAAGCCGAGCAGCGCTTCGGCATCCAAATCGACGGAGCAGTTAATGCTATGCATCGGCTGGCCGAAGATGGAGGATATCGTCTCGGCTAGCTTTGTTTTGCCTGAGCCTGTTGGACCTTTTAAGAGCACATTTTTCCCAAGGGCCAGCGCCACAATGGCATCATATAGAATCGCTTCATCGGAAGCGGTGTAACCGCCTTTTCCGATCAGATCGGCGTCATTGTCATTGAGAAATGCGTTTTTTCGATATTGGATGATTTGCTCAATTTTCTCTGGCAGTTTCACACAGTAGTCTTCCTTTCTCTTAACAATTACGGTTATTATTCTACTAAATGTCCTATTTTCACGCAAAAAAAATATTTATATACAATAAATATGTTATGTAAAATAAGCAGAAAAAGAAAACAGAGAGCCGTTACCGTACCTTAATAGCTCCCTGTCAGCTGAAATTATCCTCAATCGCTTTGCGGATGAGCGCCGCACAGCGGTCTAATTCCGCTTTTAACTGCCGTTTGTACAGTTTTGCTTTTTCATATCCGCCATCGGCAAAGCGGTAATATACCACTTCTTGATATTTCATTCCCTCTTTTTTCTGTTTCACTTGTTTTAAAATTCCATCTTCAATCAGATCATGCAGCGCTTTGTACACTTCTGAATGATTAGGGCGATATCCATATGGCTTAAACTCCTGACGCAGCAAGTCTAAAATTTTAAGTCCATATAAACGTTCCTGTTCCGTTAACGTGATTAAATATAATTTTAAAAACGCACGCTGTTTTAGCAGAAAACCGCTTGGTGTCCGTTTCTCTCCCATTTTTCTTTCCTCCTTGTATATTTGCTTTATTATATTTCCTTCTCTTAGGCTGAAATCCTTCTTTTGAGATGATTTTTTATTTAGAACATGGATTTATTATATCATAAAGAAAAAGGGAAAGAGGCTCCCTCTTTCCTTTCCAAAGCGGTATTAATAAAAGACGATCGTTTTGTTCCCATGAATAATGACACGATCTTCTAAATGCCATTTCAGGGCGCGGGCGAGCACTGTCTTTTCAATGATACGACCTATGCGTTTCAGATCTTCTGGATGATGGCGATGATCGACGCGGGCGACGTCTTGTTCGATAATCGGCCCTTCGTCCAAATCATCGGTCACGTAGTGCGACGTGGCGCCGATCAGTTTTACCCCGCGTTCATATGCCCGCTCATACGGTCTGGCTCCGACGAACGCGGGTAAAAACGAATGGTGAATATTGATGATTCTCCCCGGAAACTCAGCAACAAAAGCTGGCGATAGTATTTGCATATAGCGGGCGAGTACAATTGTGTCGATTTCATATTGTTTTAACAATTCGATCTGTTTTCGTTCCGCCTCCGCTTTCGTTTCTTTCGTCACTGGGATATGAAAGTACGGAATGTCCATTGATTCCACCGTACTGCGCAAATATTCGTGGTTGCTGATGACAAGCGCAATATCAGCGAAAAGCTCCCCTGCCTGCCATTGCCATAATAACTCGAGCAAACAGTGTTCTGCTTTCGACACAAATATCGCGATTCGTTTGACATCATTATGTAAGCGGAGGCGCCAATCCATATGAAACGACGCGGCGATAGAATCAAAAGCGGATTCGATCTCTTGCTTTCGCACCGCGATATTCGGGCAATCAAATTCGATTCTTAAGAAAAAGGTGCCTCCTTCAGGATCGGTGGAATATTGGCTCGATTCCACAATATTTGCGCCCTGCTCGTATAAAAACGATGTCACCGCCGCAACAATACCTGGTTTGTCCGGGCATGAAATTAATAAACGAGCCCGGTTTTCATAGGTTTGTAGAAATGATTGCCAGCGATGTTCACGAAGTGTTTGCATATAGCCATTTTCCCCCTGTATATTATTTATCTTTCATCATATAAAAAACATCATATAAAAAAACGGTCGGAATGCCAACCGTTTTTTTATTTATTGCCCTTATCGTCCGTCTCAAATAAGGATAAATATTCTCCATATCCTTCTTTTTCTAAATCTTCTTTTGGAATAAACCGTAATGCAGCGGAATTAATACAATAACGGAGACCGGTTGGCGCCGGACCGTCGTCAAAGACATGGCCCAAGTGGGAATCCGCTTTACGGCTCCGCACTTCCGTTCGAATCATTCCGTGGCTTAAATCAAGCTCCGTTTTAATGTTTTCCGGATGAAGCGGCTTTGTGAAGCTCGGCCAACCGCAGCCCGCATCAAATTGATCTTTCGTACTAAAGAGCGGTTCCCCGGAAACGATGTCTACATATATTCCTTCGCGTTTGTTATTCCAATATGGATTGTCAAACGGTGGTTCCGTCCCATTTCGCTGCGTCACTTCAAATTGAAGAGGAGTTAGCTTTTTCCGCAACATTTCTTCCCGCTTTTTATCCCGCCAGTGTTCTTTTAAAAACGCATCACGGCCTGAGCCGATCCGGTAAAGTTTATAGCGAAGCGGATTTTTCTTATGATAATCTTGGTGATACTCCTCCGCCGGATAAAACGTGGATGCCGGCAGGATTTTCGTCACGATCGGTTTTGAGAAGCGACCGCTTTCTTCAAGTTCCCGCTTCGACTTTTCCGCGAGAAGACGCTGTTTTTCGTTGTGGTAAAAAATTGCCGTACGATATTGCGGACCGCGATCGTGAAATTGTCCGCCGTCATCGGTCGGATCGATTTGCTGCCAGTAGATGTCGAGCAGTTTTTCATAGGGAAATACGTTCGGATCAAAGGTAATTTGCACCGCCTCATAATGGCCGGTTGTTTTCGAACATACTTCTTCATATGTCGGGTTTTCTTTATGGCCGCCGGTATACCCGGAAACGACGCGAATGATTCCCGGCTGCTCTTCAAATGGCGAAACCATGCACCAAAAACAACCGCCGGCAAATGTCGCTAATTCATATCCCATAAGACGCATCCCTCCTTTTTATTTATCATATCAAAAAGGGCACCTTTTTATTTATCATATCAAAAAGGGCACCTTCCTCCAAACAGAAAGGTGCCTGTCCATCTAATCATTATTTCGTTAAATCGCCGGCTGGGCCGAAAAATTCGTAATGAATTTGTTCGTCCGAAACGCCCCATTCTTTTAGCGCACGGTAGACGGCTTTCATAAACGGAATCGGTCCACAGAAATAAAAATCTGCTTCTTTATTCGATACAACCGATTGTATCCAAGGCAAATCAATAAACCCTTCTTTTCCAAAATAAGGATGGTTCCGGTCTTCCTCCGAAGGCGATTGATAGCATACATGATACGAAAATGTCGGATGTTCCGCTAAATGGCGCAACTCTTGATCGAACGCGTGAACGTTTCCATTAATCGCCGCATGAATAAACGTTACTTGGCGATTAGGTTGACGCGAAACAACTGTGCTTGCCATGCTGAAAAGTGGAGTAATGCCCACGCCGCCGCTAATGAGCACGACCGGTGTTTCTTTTGACATATCGAGTGTGAAAACGCCAGCTGGTGCGCTTAATTCAAGCACATCCCCTTCTTGAACATGATCGTGTAAATAGTTGGATACAATCCCGGCTGGTTTGTCCGCCGTTGCCGCTTCTCTCTTCACACTAATGCGGTAATATCCTTTTCCAGGCGCATCGGATAAGCTGTATTGACGAATGTGAGTATATTTTTCCCCTGGAATAGAAACTTTGACACTGACATATTGTCCTGGTAAATACTCGCTAATTTCCCCACCGTCTTCAGGAACGAAATAAAACGAGGTAATGACATCGCTTTCTTTTACTTTTTTCTGAACGATGAAACGGCGGAAATCTTTCCATCCTCCCCGTTTGGATGCGGCTTCTTCATACAATTGAGCTTCCACCTTAATAAATACATCTGCGATGGCCTGATACGCTTCTGCCCAAGCATTGATGATTTCGTCTGTCGCCGCCTCTTTAAGCACATCTTTAATCGCAAGCAACAGATGTTTGCCGACAATCGGATAATGCTCTGGTTTGATTCCCAGACTTCGATGCTTATGAGCGATTTGTTCGACGACAGGCAAAATTGCTTCCAGCTGATCGATATATTTCGCCGCAGCGTAAACTGCTGCTGCAAGCGCTCTTTGCTGCCGCCCCTGTTTTTGGTTGGCATGGTTGAAAATGTTGAGCAGTTCTGGATGATTTGCGAACATGGATTGATAAAACCGCTTTGTAATTTGTTCCCCGTGTTTTTCAAGTACTGGAACCGTTGATTTGACAATTTCAATTGTTTTTTGGCTTAATGTTGTTGTTGTGCTCATTTTTCGCATCCCCCGCAAAACATGTATTTTAAATACATCTTTAATTGAACCATGATTGTTTCTTAAAAGCAATATTTAAAATACATCTTTAACAAATTGTTCACAATTCTTGTTAGGGGATGGATTATGGTACAATAATACTAAAAAAGCTAATTTCAAAGGTGTGAAGTAAATGCAGCTGACCAACTATACGGAATATGCATTACGCGTTCTTCTTTTTTTAGGGGCGCTGGAGCGTGGAGAAAAAACAAATATTAAAGAAATCTCGCGCACTTTTTCTATTTCGGAAAACCATTTAAGCAAAATTGTGTATGAACTTGGCAAACTTGGATATATTGAGACGATCCGCGGACGAAACGGCGGGATTCGTCTCGCTACAGAACCGGAAAACATTCGAATTGGTACGGTTGTCCGCCAAACAGAAGACAACTTATCCCTTGTCGAATGCTTCGCCAGTCATGGCAATCATTGCATCGTCACTCCGGTTTGCCAGCTAAAACACGTGTTGCATGAAGCGCTCGGGGCATTTTTGCATGTGCTGGATTCGTATACATTGGCCGATTTACTTGCCAATAAACAGCATTTACAAGCGATTTTCCGTAAAGGAGAACA
Source organism: Parageobacillus sp. VR-IP (assembly GCF_013357975.1). Taxonomy (NCBI): domain Bacteria; kingdom Bacillati; phylum Bacillota; class Bacilli; order Caryophanales; family Anoxybacillaceae; genus Parageobacillus; species Parageobacillus sp. VR-IP. Next base: position 420,162 of record NZ_JABVYQ010000003.1, on the reverse strand, counting down.
ATAAGGAGCTTGTTCTAGTGTAAAGAGCAAGCTCCTTTTATTTTTTCAAAATATAAAAGGCATACTATAAGCAAAATCGCTTTCAGGAGGAAAAAACATGAGAAAAAAGTGGATTCTGCTTTTATCAGTATTTTGTCTTATGACTAGTCTTTTCACCGGCTGCGGCAACGATGATGGGAAAGAAGAAAAGCGAAATCAATCGTCTAATATGGGCGGCGGGATGAATACATCGGGAACAGGCCGTTAGTATCCTTTTGTTTGTCACATTTCGCAAAATATATTAATATTAGAGACGTGTGGCAAAATAAGCGATAATCATGAAAAGGAGGTCACAATGAAACGCGTGCAAGATACATTACCACCTTATGTAAAAGTCGAAAACGGCGAACTTTGGCTTACTGAGGATGACCGTGAAAATTTGAAAATCAGCTATCGCATCAAAGACGTTATTTTCTCGGAGCCGTCGGAATTTCAGCATGTGATGATTTTAGATTCCTACGATTTCGGCCGCATGCTCGTCCTCGACGGAGTGGTGCAAACGACATCAATCGACGGCCATATTTATAACGAAATGATTTCGCATATTCCGCTGCAACTGTATCCAGCGGCGAAAAAAGTGTTGATTATCGGCGGCGGTGATTGCGGTGCGGCGAGAGAAGTGGCGAAATATCCACATATTGAAGAAATTCATATGGTAGAAATTGATGAAAAAGTAGTGCAAGCGTGCAAGGCGCATTTGCAAGAGGTGTCAGGTAACTTATCCGACCCGCGCGTAAAATTTATTTACGATGATGGGGTTGCATTTGTCCGAGAACATGAAAACGAATATGATGTCATTATTATCGATTCGTCTGACCCGGTCGGTCCAGCGGAAGCGCTCTTTTCACGAGATTTTTACGCCAACGTCCGCCGCGCATTAAAAGAGGACGGACTAATGGTGTGCCAAAGCCAGTCTCCGATTTTCCATTTAGATATTTTACGTCGGACGTATAACAATATTGGTGAATTATTTCCACATGTAAAAGTATATACAGCAACCGTGCCTACTTATCCAGGGGGATTATGGAGCTTCACGATCGGCTCGACCAAACCGCTCTCCTTCCCGGAACAAGCCGCCATTCCAGCGGATACGAAATATGTAAATGAAGGCATATTAAAACAATGTTTCGAGCTTCCGCAATTTTTAAAAACCGCATTGGAAAAACAATAAAAGAGCAGTCTGAGAGTAGACTGCTCTTTTATTGTAGGGCGCGCTTGGCCACGATAGAAACGGTAATATCATCGGCCGGCGGATTATGCAGCCCGGCGCGGACGTCGCGATAGTAGCGCTGCAGTGGATTGTCTGCAAATAAACTTTGTCCTCCGACAATGCGCATCGCTAAATCAACGACATTTACCGCCGTATTGGTCGCTGTATATTTTACCGCTGCCAGCTCTTCCTTCATCTCTGCTCTTTTTTCTGGATAACGGTCCCATTGGTCGGCAATGGCATACATAAAGTGGCGCACATTCATCAATTGTATGTCCATTTGCGCGATTTTCCGCTGTACTTCCGGCACTTCGGCAATCGGATGCGGCAAGCTGTTTGGCTGGTATGCTTTTGCAAACCGAATCGCTTCGTTGCGTGCGGCAATCGCAATGCCTAAATAGCAGGCAGGGATATGCAAAAGCCAGCCTTGCGCCGGCTGGCCAGCCTTTGGCGTGCCAATGATTTCGACAAGCGCCTCTTCTTCGACTTCGACATTGTCTAAAAAGATATCATCGCTTCGTGTCGCCCTCATCCCAAGCGTATTCCACGTTTTTTCGATCGTTAAGCCGCTTGCCGTTTTTGGCACAAGAAAATTGCCGATCTCGCCCGTCGCTTCGATCGTCGCGGAAATAATAAAATAATCGAGCGCCGGCGCCAGTGAAGCAAACGTTTTGCGCCCGGAAATCACCCAGCGTCCGTTGAGAAATTCCGCGGTCGTTTCCGGTTTGCCGCCGCGCGCCGGGCTGCCGGTCGCTTTTTCGGAATGAGCGCTGTTTAATAGCACCTTCTTTTCTACTACTTCACGGCAAATCCGGGCAAAAACGGGCTCCGGCCATTTTTTCGTCACCGCCAAACTTAACAAAATTCCTAAATGCCAGCCAAGCGACAATGCGGTCGCGCCGTCGCCTTGGGCGATCGTTTCCTGAACGAGAAGAAATTCATATAAGGAAATTTCTTCTCCGCCATATTGCTTTGGTACGGTTAAGGATAGAAAACCAGCTTGTTTTAAATCAAGGAAATTGGCAAACGGAAATTCGCCGTATTTATCATGCCAGGCCGCCCGTTCGTGAAACCTAGCGGCCAGCTCGCGCGCCTGTTCGTATAAATTTCGCTCCCGTTCTGTGCGCAATAGCAAATGATATAGCTCGTTCATTTGTTCTCCCCTTCTCTTCTAGTATGTTTTTATTTTACCTGTTACAGGGCGGGGAAGAAACCAATATGTCTCACAATGCAAAGAAACCGCGGATATAGCGGTCGTCGCCACGATGGTAAAACTCATTTTTGGTTTGATCATACATATATTCTTGCTTCCACGTGTCTGCGTAACGGACGATATGGCGGATGGCGCGGATGATGTCATACACCTCTTCGTTTGTCATAATCGGATGCAGCGAAATGCGTACCCATCCTGGTTTGACAAATAAATTTCCTTGCTCGACTTGCTTCATCAGTGTTTCTGATTGTTCTTTATCAATGCCAAGCAAATAATGGCCGTACGGGCCGGCGCACGAGCAGCCTCCACGCACTTGAATGCCAAAGCGGTCGTTTAACATTTTGACAACAAGATTATAATGCATTCCTTCAATGATAAACGAGACAATGCCAAGCCGGTCTTCGCGATGTCCTTCTAACACACGGACGCGGGGAATTTGTTTTAAATGCGATAGCAACAGGGACGTTAATTCCTTTTCCCGCTTCTGTATACGCTCAACTCCCATTTTCTCTTTTAAGCGAATGGCAAGCGCCGCTTTGATGGTTTGCAGAAACGGAGGCGTTCCCCCGTCTTCCCTCGTCTCAATGTCTTCGATGTATTTATAATTTCCCCATGGATCGGTCCATAGAACCGTCCCTCCCCCCGGATGGTCAGGGATGCGGTTTTGATACAGCCGCGCATCGAAAATAAGCACCCCTGCGCTTCCCGGGCCTCCTAGAAATTTATGCGGTGAAAAATAAATAGCGTCTAGTTTTTCAAGCGGGTCAGCGGGATGCATATTGATCTCGACATATGGAGCGGAAGCGGCAAAATCGATGAAGCAAATGCCGCCGTGTTCATGCATGATTTTAGCCAGAAAATGATATGGGGTTTGGATGCCCGTCACATTGGAACAGGCAGTAAAAGCGCCGATCTTTAACGGGCGGTGCGCGTATGTCTCTAGCAGTTCACGCAAATGGTCAACGTCTACATCCCCATTCGCAGTTGGACGAATCGTGATTACTTCCCCGATCGTTTCCGTCCATGATAGCAAATTCGAATGATGTTCCATATGCGTCACAAAAATAATGGGGCGTTCGTCATCGGCAAGGGAAAGGCGCGCTTTCCACCGTTCAGGCACACGTAAACCCAAAAGCCGTTGCAATTTATTAACAGCGCTCGTCATCCCCGGCCCTTCCATGATAATCACGTCATGTTTTCCGGCATGGACGTGATGTTTAATGATTTCTTTGGCATATTGATACGCTAACGTCATTTTCGTGCTCGTAATGTTGGACTCGGTGTGGGTATTCGCCACCAGCGGCCCAATTTCCTCAATGATTTTTTCTTCAATCGGCCGATAAAGGCGGCCGCTTGCCGTCCAGTCGGCATAAATCAGCTTCTGTTCGCCAAACGGTGTGGAAAACGTAAAATCCGTGCCGATCGTTGCTTCACGAAATGGGCGGAAATACGTCTCTAAATCCCCGCGACATGTAAACGTCGTTTCCCCTATTTTTGCTTTAATTTCCATCGGCCTCCCCCTTTCTCCTATTCATAAAGTATGTTACAACCATTGTTTGGTCCATAAAAAAATCCGCCTGATCAGGGCGGATTTCCTACTCTTTTTTCGTTACCCCATTTGGTTCAGAAATAAGATAACGCTCCAATTGTTTTCTTAAATAGTCAGGAATTGGTTCGCTTTTTTGCGTTTGAAAGTTAAAGTAGACAGTCGTCGCTTCGCCGAGCGCGATTAACCTTCCCGTTTTCTCGTCCAAAATGCGATGGACGAACTGGAAGCTTTTATTGCCGATTCTCGCCACATTCGTTTCAATTTTTAAACGCTGGCCGAAAAACGCCTGGTTGACAAAATCACATTTCGCCGAAGCGAGAATAAAACACCAGTCTTTTATATCGCTTCCATACCCTAATTCTTCAAACATGCGAATGCGCGCTTCCTCCAAATAAATAAAATAGCTGGTGTTGCTGACGTGGCCGAGCGCATCTGTTTCACAAAAGCGAATGTTTATCGTTATTGTATGGGTCGCCATAAACCTCTCCCCTCTCTGTTTACTAACTAGTCAGTATGTTGTTTTTATCATAGCTGGATTTTTTTATTTCGACAACTATTTTTTTATTTTGTTGATTATTTAGCACATAGTTTTGTTTATGATTAAAATAATGGAAAAAGCGGCATCTAACGCAAAAAGCGCGATGCCGTTGCCTTCAAGCCGCTATCCTATCAAAAATGGCAACAGTAGATATGCAAGAGCCGATAAAACTCCGCACAATAAGGAAATGCGCAATTTATATTTGGCATAGCCCATTAGATCCATCTCCATAATCGACGCTGTGGTGATCGTCGTATCCCCTAGCGGAGATGCGAAAGCGCCAAACGTTCCACTTGCAAACACCGCTCCAATCGTCATCGCCAGCGGTGCTTCTGTCGCTTTGGCGAGCGTGATTCCAAGCGGCATAAAAATCCCCCATGTCCCCCACGAGGAGCCAATAAAATAAGAGACAAACGATCCGATCACGAATACGGTGGCGGGCACAATTTCTTTTGGCAGCCATGTCCCAAACCTAGAGGAAACGTAAGCGGAAAAACCTAACTCATCAGCGACCAATGATACGGCCCAAACGAGAAGAAGCATCCCAATCGGCGCCATTAATTGATTGCCTCCGGCAAAAAAATGATAAATCAGCTCATGCAGCGGTTGTTTGCGTACAAGATAAAAAGCGGCAGAAATCATGATTGTTACAAACAGGGCAATGAGCATCACCAACATCGCATCGGCTAGCGAAAATGCGTCGACAAACGTTCTTGCACCTTTTCTTTTCCCATCATGCCAAAAGAAAAAGAATGTCAGCACGAGCACAAGAAAAAGCGGAAAAAATAAATGAAGCGGTTCTCCTGCCACCAGTGCCAGCTCTTTGCGCAGCCCCAGCCCGTGAAGCTCGTTTGTCTTGTCTTTTTCTTTTTTTCCTTCCTTCTTTCCAATCTTCACGTTCATAAACGTGGTAAACAGCCCGACTCCTAACGCAATAATGGCAAAAAAGTTGTATGGCAGGCTTTGCAAAAACAATTGATAGGCTGATGCATCGATTTTGTTTTGCTTCAGCGCCCCTGCCACAACCGACGTCATAAAGCCGACAAATGCGGTCGCTGCCGGAAGAAGGACGATAATCGGCTCGGTTGACACGTCGATAATATAAGCCATTCTCCTTCTGTCGATCCGGAACTTTCCAAGCACCGATTTCATCACTGGACCAAGCAGCATAATGCGAAACATCGGCATGAAGAAAGTAAAGGGAACGGTGAGCCAAATAAATAACAGCAGTCTCCGCTTCGAATGAAGCTTTTCCGCAATCCACTCCACAAAGCCTTTTATTCCGCCGGTAATCTGCATCATCCCAATTAAGGAACCAAACAAATACAAAAACACCACCACTTTAATATGCTCGATATCGCTGATTGTTTCGAGCATTGCCAATACAGCGTGTTCCACCGCCGCAAGTACGCTTTTTTTCAAACAAATCGCTCCGACGATCAAACCGATGACAAGACCCGGCAAAATTTCTTTCAGCCAAATCGCCAGCGGAATGATGATGAGAAACGGCAATAATGACAGCCATGTTCCTTCCATTCCATTCACCCTTTCATCGTTAAAAGGATGGCCATAATTACGGAAATTTATGATCATTAGAGTTGATTATTTAGAACATAGTTTTTTAAATTAAATAAAAATAAAAAAGAAACAGGCATTTGCCTTCAATAAGACAAATGCCCATTTACTTGCGCCGCGCAAAATCAACAAAGCGGAATTTATCAAGCCGGTGCCGTGACTCCGTATATTGAAACAGTGTCGCGTCATTTAAATAAACGTAGTTTTTGACCACGACAATATAGTCATATCCGCTGATATCTAAATATTTTCGGTCTTCTTCATTCACCCGGTCGACAAATATTTCTTTTTTCGCAAAGCTGATGTGTAATTTCAGCTCTTTCTCTAAATATTCGTAAATGGAATCTTCGCATATTTTTTTTGTCAGTGTCGGCACATATTTTTTCAGAAAAAAGTCTTTGTCTAAAATGATGCGTTCTCCTTCGATTTCACGCGAACGGATGACTTTCCATATTTCGTCTCTGCCTGCCGCTTGCAGCTGTTGTTTTAAGTACGAATTGGGTTTTATTATTTCCAGCTCATGGACAATCGTTCGCACCGGCTGTTTCATGTTTTGCGCCAGTTCTTTAAAACTAACGAGCCCAGAGATAGGAAAATTATACTTTCCGACATCTAAAACAATCGAGCCTTTTCCTTTCATTTTTTGAATATAGCCATGCTCAGAAAGCAGATTAAGCGCTTTGCGAATCGTCTCCCGTGACGTGTGATAGCAACCGGCTAGCTCATGTTCGGACGGCAGTTTATCATACGGCTTCCAATGACCTTGGCGGATCTTTTCGACAAGGTCGTGATAAATCGCTAAATATTTATTTTCATGCATCTCGCTCACCGACATGTATTGTATCACGATTTACTTAAGTAATAAACTATCGATTCATACGGACGAAGTTGGATCGTGCGAAACTCGCTTGGCGAGTCGGCGTAGTTCGACAGCAATATTTCTCCCGCGTAGCCGTCGATCTCTACGTCATCCGGCAGGACAAACGTCGTCTCTTTACCGTAAAAATTGTTGACAACAAGCAGCTTTTCCTTCTTGCCGTTGCGCAAATAGGCAAAAATTTGCGGATGGTCGGCAAGCAATAGCTGATAGTCTCCGGTCGTAATAATGTCATATTGTTTGCGCAGCTGAATCAAGCGCTGATAATGATAGAAAATCGACGTCGGATCCTCGAGCGCTTTTTTGACGTTAATTTGTTTATAGTTGTCTGCGACGCGAATCCAAGGGGTTCCGGTCGTAAACCCGGCGTGCTCGCTGTCATCCCATTGCATTGGCGTCCGTGAATTGTCGCGCGATTTTCGTTTTAAAATTTCCAGCACTTCTTGTTCGCTTTTGCCTTGTCCTTGCAAAATGCGGTACATATTGAGCGACTCCACATCGCGGTAATCGTCAATGCGCTCAAATTTCGGATCGGTCATGCCGATTTCTTCGCCTTGGTAAATATACGGAGTGCCTTGCATCAGATGAATGACGGTAGCGAGCATTTTCGCCGACTCTTTATGATACTTTCCGTCATCGCCATAGCGCGACACAATGCGCGGTTGGTCGTGGTTGCACCAAAAGAGCGCATTCCAGCCCCCGCCTTTATGCATTTGGACTTGCCATTCCGATAAAATCCGTTTCAAGGCAAGAAAATCGAAATCGGCGACCGCCCATTTTTCCCCGTTCGGATAATCTACTTTTAAATGATGGAAATTAAACGTCATGTTTAGCTCATGGCGATTTGGATTCGTATATTTAATGCAATGGTCAATCGTCGTTGACGACATTTCCCCGACCGTCATGATATCGTATTTTGAAAATACTTCGCGGTTCATTTCTTGCAGAAACTCGTGAATGCGCGGCCCGTCCGTGTAAAATTTACGGCCGTCTCCCGGCGGCACCGAACCGTCATCATCAGGAAAACGCTGGTCCTTCGAAAGCAAATTAATGACATCCAATCGGAACCCATCGACGCCTTTTTGAAACCAAAAATGCATCATATCGTAAATGCGGCGGCGGAGTTCCTCGTTTTCCCAATTTAAATCGGCTTGCGTCACGTCAAACAAATGCAAATAATACTGCCCGGTTTGTCCATCATATTCCCATGCCGAGCCGCCGAACTTTGATTGCCAATTTGTCGGCGGGCTTCCATCCGGCTTCGGATCGCGCCAAATGTAAAAGTTTCGGTATGGACTTTGTTTTGACGAACGCGCCTGCTTAAACCATTCATGTTCCGTCGACGTATGGTTGACGACCATATCCATGATCAGCTTCATACCGCGTTTGTGCACTTCTTCTAGCAGGCGGTCAAAGTCATCCATCGTCCCATATTCATGATGAATTTGAAAATAGTCGCTAATATCATAACCGTTGTCGCGCTGTGGTGACTTGTAGATCGGCGTCAGCCAAATGACATCGACGCCAAGAAGCTTTAAATAATCAAGTTTCTCGATGATTCCTGGCAAATCGCCGATTCCGTCACCGTTTGTATCGTTGAAGCTTTTCGGATAGATTTGATACACAACCGCTTTTTTCCACCATGGTTGCTGTTCCATGCTGTCATCACCTCATTTAATTTATTGGATAAAAACGATACCATTGGTGGGGATGCACCAATGGTATGTTCGATTGATTATTTAAAACATAGTTTCAATAGTATATATTGACTGTCATTAACGGTCCGCTTTGCGAACTTTGCCAAGTATAAAGGTTAGAATAAACGGAACAATGATTGCGATCGCCATGCCGATAAAGAACGGCACCCATTTTTGCGGCACGATCGATAAAAATCCTGGCAAGCCTCCAACCCCAATCGATGGCGCGATGACTTTATTTAACGTAATAAACATTCCGGCAATCGCCGCCCCCGTCATCGCTGAGATGAATGGGTAGCGGAAGCGCAAGTTCACGCCGAACATCGCTGGCTCGGTAATGCCAAGATATGCGGATACCGCCGATGTAAAGGAAAGACCTCTTAATTTTTCATCTTTGGCGACAAACATCATCGCCAATGCTGCCGAGCCTTGGGCGATGTTGGACATGACGAGGATCGGCCAGAGGAACGTGCCGCCTGTGTTGGCAATCAACTGCAAGTCAACCGGCAAGAATGTATGGTGCATTCCCGTCACGACAAGCGGCGCATATAACGCTCCGTATAAAAAGCCTCCGATCGCTGGAACATTGTCAAAAATAGTCACAAATGCGTGCGTAATCGCATTACCGATCGCAAACGTAATCGGTCCAATCGCGATAAACGCTAAAAACCCTGTAATTAGCAGCGCGAGCGGAGCAACCAGTAGCAACTGGAACGCATCTGGGATGCGCTTGCGCAAAAACAGCTCGAGTTTTGCCAGCACGTACGATGCAACCAGCACTGGCAACACTTGGCCTTGATAGCCGACTTTTTGCACTTCCAAGCCAAACAAATTCCAAATCGGAATTTCTCCTTTTTCTTTCGCTGCTCCCCATCCCCATGCGTTTAACAAATCTGGATGGACCAGCATTAAACCAAGAACAATTCCTAGTAGCGGACTGCCGCCGAATTTCGTCACGGCCGACCAGCCGATTAAGCCTGGCAAGAACACAAACGCCGTATTGGCAATTAAGTTGATCATGCCCGCAAGATCGGCCCATTCTTTATGCACTTCCACAAACGACTTGCCTTCATAGAAAATGCCTGGGCCTGTTAATATGTTGTTAATCCCCATGAGCAAACCGGCCGTCACGATCGCCGGCAAAATCGGAATAAAAATGTCGGCCAATGTTTTAATGGCGCGCTGCAGCGGATTTAAATTTGCTTCGGCGGCGTCTTTAATTTCTTGCTTGGTCGCCCTGCCAATTCCCGTTACTTCGACCATTTCGTCATATACTTTATCCACCAGCCCTTGACCGATTACAACTTGAAATTGGCCGTTCGCGGAAAATGATCCTTTCACAATATCGATGCTTTCTAATGCTTCTTTATCTACTTTTCCTTCATCTTTCAACGCGAATCGCAGCCGCGTCACACAATGGGTAGCAGCGATAATATTTTCTTTCCCGCCAACCGCTTTGACAATTTTTTCAACGGATTGTTGATATGCCCCCATAAGAATGCCTCCTCTTCCTCTCATGTAGCCTCGAAACCAACTAAACCGCTTTCAGCAACCGTTTTCAAAAAAACCTGTATATACAAGTCATGTTTATTTTAACCTGTATATACAGGTTCGTCAACAATTTTTTCTCAACATGTATGTTCGTTTTTCGACATGCATGTTAGTTTTTCTCTAAATTCCACTTCTTTTGTTATGTTTTGTCAACCGGCAGGAAAATAACTTTACTAGTTGGAAAATAAATAGAGAAAAAATCGTGAGGAAAGGATGGACAAACACAGATGAAGACATATACGCTTCGCGAGGCGGCAAAGAAATTGGGGGTAGCGCCACACATACTGAAACAGTGGGAAAAAGAGTTTGCCGAGTGCGTGACCATCCCCCGTACCCAGCAAGGGGCTCGCATTTATACAGAAGAGCTGCTAACGCAGTTTTGCCATATTAAAGAATGGCTGGCGAATGGGCGCCATAAACGAGACATTATCCGTCATTTCAAACAGCAGCCACAGCAAATGGAACTGGATCTGCCCGTCATGGAAGGGGAAATTATTGACGCTCCCCGTTCTTCACGTCACGATGCCCAATACATAGCGGAGCAGTTGGCAATGCGAATGAAAGAAGAAATTGTCGGAGCGCTGAAAAAAGAAACGACGGAAGTTTTGCAGCAGGCAATGAACGAAGTGAAATCCTATATGAATGAGATTCAAGAACAGTCCGCTGCTACCAAGCAAACCGTTTGTGATTCATTAGCGCAATATGCAAAAACGTTGCAACAGGAAACCGAAGAAATCCATGAACATCTCGAAAATGTCGCTACGTTTTTACAGGAAGAAAAAACAAAACAGGAGCAAGAGCGAAAACGCCTCGAAGAACAAATTATCGAGCGGGAAAAAGCATTTCGCGAACTCGTCCTTTCTTTCCGCCAAGCGGCGGCTGGCGCCAGCGCGAAACGTTCAAATAAATGGTGGAAATTTTGGTAAAAAACAACTCGGCAGGAAGCCGAGTTGTTTTTATTTTCGTTTGCGATAAAGCGCGGCGTGCCGCTTGATTTCGAGAATAAGCATTTCTTCTTCAGCGGACACGAGCAAGCGCATCCCATAATAATGCGTCCGCCCGAACGGTTTCTCTCAAACGATCTTGCCGAAAAAACGAAGAGGTGCATTGTTGATCGAAAAAGCGATCTCCACCGTCGTCTTACCATGCTCATAAGGGATGCGCTGCAAGATTTCTAGCTTCATTCCGTGCGGGCTAAGATTATGAATATAAGCCGATGTATTCTTCCTCCTTCTGCTGCCCGCCAATTCCCGCCACGCGCAACAAACATGCGAGCGGCTGGCCAAACTGATAACGAAATGGCTCTTGACGCTTAAATCTCATTCCATTTCCTCTTTTCCTAGCTTGGACGGCGCCTTCCACATATCAACAACATTTCCGGCTTCATCGCTGTCGATGATAAAGGAGCCGTTGCTGTAGCGGTCGGAACTGCGCAGCGATGCAGCCGAAAGCGTCTCGACCGTCCCCGTTTCCGTGCGAATGAATAGTGTCTCATCCTCATCCGCCGTTAACACGGAAGCAACGATCCGATGCGGGTTTGTCTTTAACTCACGGAGCATAACGACGCCGCGTTTGGCACGCGATGTTTTTTCAAATTCGCTAAGCGGCATTTTTTTCACGGCCCCGCGCTGGGTGGCGATGACTAAATACCGCTCCTTTTCGCCCGCGACTGGATGCGCGGAAACGACGTAATCTCCTTCTTTTAAATTAATTCCTTTCACGCCGGCGGCGCGCACACCGACGGTGCTGATTTCCGCTTCGTCAAACCATAATCCGTATCCTTGATTCGTCACAAGCAATAAACTTTGCTTACCATCGGTGCTATATACGTGTATCACTTCATCATCTTCTTTAAGATTCATCGCCACGAACGGCCGCGTATGGCGCTGCACTTTATATTGCGCAAGCTCAGTTCGTTTTACCATGCCTTGTTTCGTGACAAACACAAGGCTTAACGCTTCAGTAAATTGTTTGACCGGCACTGCGGCGATAATGTCATCGTCGCGTTCGAGCGGAATGAGATTGGCAATATGCTGGCCGACGTCCTTCCAGCGGATATCCGGCAGCTCATAAACCGGACAATACAGATAATTGCCGCGGCGGGTAAACAATAACAATACGTCGGTTGTGTTCATTTGCAACTGCGCGAGCAGCCGGTCCGATTCTTTCATGCCGAAATCTTGACCATTCGACGCGCTGTACGAACGATAGCTCGTTCGTTTCACATATCCTTCTTTTGTGACGGTGACAATTACGTCTTCTGCTGGAATCATGACTTCCAAGTTGATTTTAATTTCTTCAATTTCTTCTTCAATTTTCGTTCTCCGCTCATCGGCATATTGCTTTTTCATCGCTTTTAACTCTTTTTTAATGACGGAAAGCAGCTTTTTTTCCTCGCTTAAAACCGCAGTCAGTTCCTGAATCGTCTTTTCTAGTTCTTCCGCTTCCTGCTTTAGCGCGGTAATATCAGTGTTTGTTAAGCGGTATAGCTGCAGCGATACAATCGCTTCGGCCTGCGCTTCGGTAAACTCATACTTGGCGATTAAATTGTCTTTGGCGTCGCGCTTATCGCGGGAAGCGCGGATCGTTGCGATTACTTCATCTAAAATGGATAAAGCTTTCATCAGGCCTGCGACGATGTGCTGGCGCTCGTGCGCTTTTTTCAGCTCATATTGCGAGCGGTTCGTCACCACTTCCTTGCGGTGCTCAATATAGGCATCAAGCAGTTCCGGAAGGCTTAGCAGCTTCGGCCGGCGCTGATGAATCGCCACCATATTAAAGTTGTACGGCACTTGCAAATCGGTGTTTTTGTATAAATAGTTTAATATGCCTTCCGCATCGGCGTCTTTTTTCAACTCAATCACGATGCGCAGTCCGGTGCGGTCCGTTTCGTCGCGGACGTCGGCAATGCCGTCGAGCTTTTTGTCAAAGCGAAGTTCATCGATTTTTTTGACGAGGTTCGCTTTATTGACTTCATACGGAAGCTCTGTAATGATTATTTGCTTTTTCCCGCCTTTTCCTTGTTCAATCGCTGCTTTGCCGCGAATGATGATTTTCCCTTTTCCCGTTTCATACGCTTTTTTAATGCCATCTTTTCCTTGAATAATGCCGCCGGTTGGAAAGTCTGGACCGTGAAGCACGGTCATCAGCTCATCGACCGTGCAAGCGGGCTTGTCAATTCGCATCAATACGGCGTCAATGACTTCCCCTAAAGGATGCGGCGGGATTTCGGTCGCATATCCGGCAGAGATGCCGGTCGATCCGTTCACTAATAAATTCGGAAACATCGCCGGCAGCACAACCGGCTCTTTCGTCGTATCATCAAAGTTTGGTACAAATTCGACCGTCTGCTTGTCAATATCGCGAAGCAATTCGGCGGCAATCGACGACAGGCGCGCTTCCGTGTAGCGCATCGCCGCCGGCGGGTCGCCGTCAATGCTGCCGTTATTGCCGTGCATTTCAATCAAGACGTTGCGCAACTTCCAGTCCTGGCTCATCCGCACCATCGCTTCATAGACGGACGAGTCGCCGTGCGGATGAAAATTTCCGATCACATTACCAACCGTTTTCGCCGCTTTGCGAAACGGCTTATCCGCCGTGTTTCCGTCGATATACATCGCATATAAAATACGGCGCTGCACCGGTTTTAACCCATCACGGACATCGGGAAGCGCCCGTTCTTGAATAATGTATTTGCTGTAGCGGCCGAAGCGGTCGCCAAGCACGTCCTCCAGCGGTAAGTCTAGCAGCCTTTCTGCCATCAGTAATCCCCTCCTGCGACAAATACGTGCTCATGATCTAAAATATTTGGATCATCTTCTAATCCGAATGCAACGTTCGCTTCAATCCACTTGCGGCGCGGCTCAACTTTATCGCCCATCAGCGTGGTGACGCGGCGCTCCGCTCGGGCCGCATCTTCAATGCGCACACGAATGAGGGTGCGCGTCTCCGGATTCATCGTCGTTTCCCACAATTGGTCGGCGTTCATTTCGCCAAGTCCTTTATAGCGCTGCACCGTATAGCCTTTGCCGAGTTTCTTCGTAATTTCTTTTAGCTGCGCATCGGTCCATGCGTACTTAACAATTTCTTTTTTGCCGCTGCCTTTGCTTACTTTATAGAGCGGCGGAAGAGCGATATATACTTTTCCTGCTTCAATGAGCGGCCGCATATAGCGGTAGAAAAACGTCAGCAGCAGCACCTGAATATGGGCGCCGTCCGTGTCCGCGTCCGTCATGATGATGATTTTGTCATAGTTAATGTCCTCAAGCGAAAAGTCCGGTCCGACGCCCCCGCCGATCGCGTGGATAATCGTGCTGATTTCTTCATTTTTTAAAATATCGGCGAGCTTCGCTTTTTCCGTGTTAATCACTTTTCCGCGAAGCGGCAATACGGCTTGAAAGCGGCGGTCGCGCCCTTGTTTCGCCGAGCCGCCCGCAGAATCCCCTTCCACTAAATACAATTCGTTTTTTTTCGGATTGCGCGATTGCGCCGGCGTTAATTTTCCGCTTAACACCGTTTCTTTCCTTTTTCGCTTTTTCCCGCTTCGCGCTTCCTCGCGCGCTTTGCGGGCCGCCTCACGCGCCTGGTATGCCCGGATCGCCTTTTTAATCAGCATCGTGCTAATGTCTGGGTTTTCCTGCAAAAAGTACGTTAAATGCTCGGATACGATCGCATCGACGGCGGAGCGGGCTTCGCTCGTCCCCAGTTTTCCTTTTGTCTGCCCTTCAAACTGTAATAGGTGCTCCGGAATTCTCACCGAAACGATCGCCGACAGCCCTTCACGGATGTCGGTGCCTTCGAGGTTTTTGTCTTTTTCCTTTAACAGCCCCGTCTTGCGCGCATATTCATTAAAAACGCGCGTCATCGCCGTCTTGGCGCCCGCTTCATGCGTGCCGCCATCTTTGGTGCGCACATTGTTGACAAACGACAATACGTTTTCCGAATAGCCGTCGTTAAACTGAAAGGCAAATTCGACTTCAATCCCATTTTGTTCCCCGGCAAAATAGACAACCGGATGAAGCACATCTTTGTCTTCGTTTAAATAGGCGACAAACGCTTCAATCCCATTTTCATAATGGAATACATCGCGCATCCCGGTCCGTTCATCCACGAGCTCGATTTTCAGCCCTTTTAGCAAAAACGCCGATTCACGCAGACGCTCGCTTAACGTCTCATAGTTAAACGTCGTCGTGCTGAAAATCGTTGGATCAGGCTTAAATTGAATGATCGTCCCCGTTTTGTTCGTCGTTCCGATTTTTTCAAGCGTCGTCACCGGCTTTCCGCCATTCTCAAAACGTTGCTGATAAATAAAACCATCGCGATGAATCGTCACCACAAGCCATTCCGACAACGCGTTAACGACCGATGCGCCGACCCCGTGCAAGCCGCCGCTCGTTTTATAGCCGCCTTGGCCAAACTTTCCGCCGGCATGTAAAACCGTTAAAATCACTTCCGGCGTCGGTTTGCCAAGCTTATGCATTCCTGTCGGCATGCCGCGCCCTTCATCAAGGACGGTAATGCTATTATCTTTATGTATTTTTACGAGAATATAATTTCCGTATCCCGCTAACGCTTCATCAACAGAATTGTCGACAATTTCATAAACCAGATGATGCAGTCCGCGGCTATCGGTGCTGCCGATATACATTCCCGGCCGTTTTCGAACTGCTTCGAGTCCTTCTAACACTTGAATCGCATCATCGTTGTATTCATATACGGATTGTTTTGCCACATGCATACCCCTTTCAACCAAAAACAAGAACATCTGTTTCTATCTGTTTCTGTTTTATTGTAACATAAAATTCGCCAGCGTCTACGCTTATTTTACCGTTTCCGACAAAATTCCCTCTAAAAATGGAAATGACCATCTAAAAAGATGGTCGTTTCCATTTCACTCAATGTTGTTTCGTTAACGCGTGTTCCACTTTAATGCAGCGATCCATCACAACCGTATACCCTTTTTCTTTTAAAAATTCATAGGCTTCCTCATTGACGACACCAAGCTGCGCCCAAAAGACGTCGGCGTCAATTTGGACAAATTCACGGGCGATTTCCGGCAAATGTTCGGAACGACGGAAAACGTTGACGATATCAACATGTCCTTCAATATCAGTTAACTTTTTAACAGCAGGAATTCCTTCCCACTGTTCAATCATTGGATTGACCGGAATAATTTCATAACCCGCGTCTTTCATTGCTTTCGCCACCATGTACGACTCCCGTTCCGGGTTATCGGATAATCCGACGACGGCGATGCGTTTTGCCTTCCGCAAAATTTTTCCAATCTCTTCCCTGCTTGGATTGGTAATTGGCATAAGCACTCTCTCCTTCACTTTGTCTTTGCCGTACTATTTCTCCACGAATACACAGAATCCTGCTAGCAGTTTTGAAAACATTTACAAAAAGCTCATTCAAACAACTGCTTGGCAACAGACTCTACGTCCGTCGTCGGCTGTTGGCAGGAAAAATTTTCGCACACGTACACGGTCGTTTCCTCCCCAAGCGGTTCATACTCTGCGGCAAATGGAGCGATCTTCGCAAAATCATCCGGGAGTTCCGCCGCTAACAGAAAAACGCTTGGCACAAACGCATCCTGCCACTTCTGAATCAATTGCTCCCGTTTTTCGTCGCCTTGTTTTCCAAACAAAACGACTTCAACGGTTGGAGCCTCGAGAAGCAACAACCCTTGCAAGAAAAACGTATGGCCGCTTTCGTACGCTTCCACTTGACGTTGGAAGACTTTATACATCGTTTCTGCTTTTTCTAATACCGTTAAATCACCTGTCAGCCTTGCCAGGCGAATCAGTTGCACCGCGGCGACGCTGTTTCCCGATGGCAGCGCGCCATCGTAAATTTCTTTTTCCTGAACGATGAGCTCCTCCGCGTCGCTCCCGGTCATAAAAAAAGCGCCATGCTCTTCATCCCAAAAAAGGCTGATCATTTGCTCCGTACATGCTTTCGCTTTCTGTAAATACGACAACCCCAACGTCGCTTCATACATTTCGATATATGCCCAGACGAGAAACGCGTAGTCATCAATGATTCCTTTATGTTTCGCTTCCCCGTCACGATAGCGCACCATCAGCCGCCCGTTTTGAAAAAGGTTGGTTTCGACGAACGACAGTGCGCGCTCCGCCATCTGTAAATAGTCGCGGCGCTTATATACTTTTGCCGCTTTCGCCAGTGCGGCGATCATCAGCGCGTTCCATGCCGTTAATATTTTATCATCCACATGCGGATAGACGCGCAACGAACGCTCGGCAAACAGCCGTTTTCTTGCTTCTTCGAGCTTTTCGTACAGCTCTTCTTCCGCCATGCGATATTGTCTTGCGACGCGGTCTATTCTTGTATGAATGAGGTTTGGCACGTTTTTCCCTTCAAAATTTCCTTCTTCGGTAATATCGTAAACGCGACAATACAGCTCGCCTAGTTCTGTACCAAGCACGTTGATCACTTCATCAGGCGTCCATACGTAATATTTTCCTTCCACCCCTTCGGAATCAGCGTCAATCGCTGAATAAAACGCACCGTCATTAGAAGTCATTTCCCGCTTGACAAATTCAATAATTTGTTCCGCAATCTCCTTATATCGTTCGTTTTTCGTTAATTGATACGCTTCCGTATACGCGATGGCTAAAAGCGCGTTATCATACAACATTTTCTCAAAGTGCGGCACAAGCCACATCGCATCGGTCGAATAGCGGGCAAAGCCGTAGCCGATATGATCGTAAATGCCGCCGTTGGCCATGCCATTTAATGTTTTTTCGACCATCAAAAGCGCGCGTTCATCCCGCTTCCATTGATAATACCGCATTAAAAACATCAGCATATGTGGAATCGGAAATTTCGGCGCGCCACCAAAACCGCCGTATACCGTATCAAAGCTGCCGGAAAGCTGGCGGTACGCCTTTTCCACCGTTTCGAGAGACAACCGCTCCGCGCCCGCCGTGCGGACCGACTGCCGGAGCGCTTCGGTGATTTGTTCGGCCATCCGCTCGATTTCGTTCGGATTTTCCCGATATTTGCGATACAGCTTCGTCAGCACGTCGATAAACCCCGGCTGTCCGTAGCGGCTCCGCTTCGGAAAATACGTCCCCGCATAAAACGGCTTCCCTTCCGGCGTCAAAAACACGCTGAGCGGCCAGCCGCCATGCCCCGTCAGCATTTGGCATACACGCATATAAATAGAATCAATATCAGGGCGCTCCTCGCGATCGACTTTAATCGATATGTATTTTTCATTTAAGATCGCCGCGACTTCCTCATCTTCAAAACTTTCGTGCGCCATTACATGACACCAGTGGCAAGTCGAGTAGCCAATTGACAAAAAAATCGGCTTGTTTTCCTTTTTTGCTTTTGCAAACGCCTCGTCCCCCCACGGATACCAATCGACGGGATTATAGGCGTGCTGCAGCAAATACGGTGACTTTTCACGAATGAGTCGGTTTGGTTTTTTGTTTGTCTCCATCTCTCACACCTTCCTTTTTTCCATATTATCGTAAAAAGAAAAAAGACACCAACTTTCTTTAGCTAGTCATTTAATTTCAAAAGTAACAGTGCCCCCTTCTCTATTTGATGAGCAAATCCCATTACAATCATTACCATGTATACGAAAGAGATAAACTTAGCCATAAAAAATCCCCTCCAAAGTAGAACCCGAAAAACACCCTATCCAAGATTCGGTACCGTCAGGAATTTTATGTATGCAAGATAGATGGGGTATCTCTGAATAGATTTGGAACGGATAGTAGGGTGGTTTCCCCCACACAGGAGACTGAATATTCAGTCTCATGTGTGGAAAGGGAGAATCCCCTTATTTGTTTATTTACAATATATAGTTAATTGAAACTCTCTTCAAACATTCGCTGGAGAACTTTCCTGTGCTTCGGCAAATCCTTGCAACTTCCGGTCTGCCCATTTCTCATTAAAGTCCTGTATCGTCAAATACACGACTTTTTCGGCGGCTCCTAAACTACTCAAACTGTTCATCGGCTTGAGACGTTTCCGAATCTCCTTGATCGTTCGTTCCATGGTATTGGTAGTATCAATCACACTTCGAATACTGCTTGGATAATCCATAAATGTAAGGAAGACATCCAACTCATTTATCCAAGATTGGACTTCTCTCGGATACTTAAATGGCTTCTTTCTCCACAGTATCACGACGAAGTTTCACGTACAAGCCATTCAAATATAAGACCGAATATCGCTTTTGGGTAGAGGACGTGTGTGCCATTTCTCGATATTCTCCTTCACGACATCGGTAATATAACTGATCGTGGTTGGAGAATAAGCATTTCCTAGAATTCGTTCAATAAACTTGCCAATCCCACGTTTGCCCATGCCACTTTGATACATCTTAATGATCACTTCCTCGAGCCAGCCCGTGTGTCGTTGGTAAGGGGCAAACAGTTGCGTTTGAAATTAACTTATAATCTGTTAAATCCCTTACATTCTTCAGTTATTAATTAACCTACTAGCTAATTTTTTTATAGTAATCTTTATACCACTCGACAAACCTTTTGATTCCTTCCTCAATGGACACCTTAGGTTTATAGTTGATATCCTTTACTAATTCATCAATGTCCGCAAATGTCTCTGGAACATCACCGGGCTGCATAGGTAAGAGCTTCTTGATTGCCTTCTTACCTAAATGTTCTTCTAGTACTTGAATTAAATAATTTAGTTGCACCGGTTGGTTATTTCCTATGTTATAAATTTTATATGGAGACTCTGTTGAAGGACCTCTATAAATCAAACGTAAAATAGATTCCGTTACATCATCAATATAGGTAAAGTCTCTTTTCATATTTCCATAGTTATAAATTTCGATTGGCTGTTGTTTCATAATGGCATTCGCGAATTTAAATAAAGCCATATCAGGCCTACCCCAAGGGCCATAGACAGTGAAAAAGCGCAACCCTGTTGTAGGGAGATTATATAAATGGCTGTACGTATAAGCCATTAACTCATTCGCTCTTTTAGTTGCTGCATATAAACTAATCGGGTAGTCTACACGATCAGTTACTGAAAATGGGACATTCTTGTTGTTTCCATAGACAGAACTCGATGATGCATATATAAGATGAGGGATTTTGTGTTTTTTACAGCATTCTAATATATTTACAAAGCCAACAACATTCGATTGAATATACTTGTGGGGATTTTTCAGGCTATATCTTACACCCGCTTGTGCTGCTAGATTTACAACTGTATCCAAATCATACTGGGAGAAAAGATTTTCTAGTAACTCCATGTTTTCAATAGAGCCTTCGACAAACCGAAAATAGGGATACTGCATTATAATTTTTAATCTGTCATATTTTAAGCTTGGATCATAATAATCATTCATATTGTCAATCCCAAGTACATTAAAGCCTTCATCTAACAGGCGTTTCGTAAGGTGAAACCCTATGAAGCCCGCACAACCAGTAACAAAAATATATGTTGAATTCTTCTGCACCTTTTGGCCCCCCTTTCTACGATGTGGATATAATCAAAGGGTGAAACGGTAAAAATGAGTAGTTGATTCAGCAATTCATGAGATACACGAGTAGCTAAGCGCTTTTTCAAATAAAGCCTTGGCCTTTAACATCAGGATTTTTCATTTTAAAAGGAACCATTAATTACTTTCACCAAAGCTAGGGGTACCTACTCCCTCATAATGATAACCTAATTTCAGCATGGCAGAAGGATTCAGGCAATTTCTGCCATCGAATACAAATGGCTGAGATAGGATGTTTTTTGCCTTTTGCCAGTCGATTTCAATGATTTCTTTCCAATCCGTTACAATGATTACAGCGTCCGCTTCTTTTAATGCTTCAAGTGGGGTTTTGACATAGTGAATGGTAGGATATATCTTTTTTACATGCTCTGTTCCTTGTGGGTCGTATGCAATAATGTAGGAATTATTTTGGATGAGGTAATGTATAATTTTTAGTGAGGTTGCTTCTCTTATATCGTCAGTTTGCGGTTTAAACGTAAGGCCTAGTACAGCAATACGCTTTCCTGATAGAGAGCCCAATGCTCTCTTTACTTTTTCCATAAACCATTGTACTTGGGTTTCGTTCACATCTGATACGGCCTGAAGTATTTGTAAAGGGGTTTTCTCTGCAGAAGCCAATGCTAACAATGCTTTTATATCTTTAGGGAAGCATGATCCGCCATACCCAATTCCTGCCTGAAGAAATTGAGGACCAATCCTGCTATCTAACCCCATACCTTTTGCTACCTGAATAACATTTACCCCAATCTTATCGCAAAGTCGTGCTAACTCATTGATGAACGAAATTTTAGTAGCTAAGAATGCGTTTGATGCATACTTAATCATTTCAGCATCTTTGATAGTGGTAAACAAAATTGGAGCGTTTATCTCTTTATACAAATCTTTCATCAGCTTTTGGGCTTTCTCTGTTTCACAGCCGATAACAATCCGCTCAGGATACAGTGCATCTTGTAATGCCTTTCCTTCCCGTAAAAATTCTGGATTCGAAATGAGATCGAAAGAAATCTCCCGGTTTCTTTTTTTCAGTTCAGACTTTATGATTTTATTTATTTTATCACCTGTACCTACTGGAACAGTACTCTTGATGACGATTGCTTTATATTCATTCATCCATCTTCCAATCTGTCGCGCCGCTTCTTCTACATAGGATAAATCTGCTTCTCCGTTCGGCAAGGAAGGAGTGCCGACTGTAATAAATAAAATTTCACATTGATTGATAACTTCCTCTATTTGATGGAAAAACAAAAGATTTCCGTTGGCAATGAGTTTTTTTAATAATTCCTCCATGCCCTCTTCATAGAAAGGGAGCATGGACTGTTTTAACTTCTTTAATTTTTCTTGATCATGCTCAACGACGTATACCTTGTGTCCGTATTCAGCAAAAGCTACACTGGTTGTAGTTCCTACATAGCCTGCCCCAATAACTGCTATATTCATAAGATTCACCTCGCTTCTTTTATTTTCTTTTAAATGGGGCCCCTGGTGGTTTATATGGTATACACTTATCAACTGAAACGATAAAACCTATTTCAAATCTAAAAAATATAGATCGCTCTTTAGGTCATCACATGTCCTTCATAGCTGGCGTATGTTCTAACCGTTTGAATCTTTTTGGGCAATCACTTCTTTTAGATACTTTAATACGTCTTCTTGCAAGTCTGGTCGCTGCAAAGCAAAATCAATGGTTGCACGAATAAAGCCGACCTTATTCCCGATATCATAGCGCCTGCCTTGAAAATGATAAGCTAAAACCGCCTGAGATTGATTCATTATTCTAATTGCATCTGTTAATTGAATTTCTCCACTGGAATCTGGGGGTAAATCTTTCAAAATATCAAAAATCTCAGGTCTTAAAATATAGCGCCCCATAATGGCAAAGCGAGAAGGAGCCTCTTCTTTTTTTGGTTTTTCCACTAACGTTTCAATATTGATAACATTTTCTTCAATTTGATTGCCTTTCGGTTTTATAATTCCATATTTTGAAACATCATCCTCTTCTACTTGCTGAACGCCTACTATTGATGAATGATAACGATTATAGACTTCAATTAATTGTTTTAAGCAAGGCTTCGAAGAATTGACGATATCATCGCCTAGTAATACAGCAAATGGCTCATTCCCCACAAAACTTTTGGCACAGTAAATTGCATGTCCAAGGCCTTTCGGTTCTTTTTGACGGATATAATGAATATTAGCTAGATTTGAAATCCTTTGCACTTCTTTTAGTAACGTTTGTTTGTTTTTCTTAAAAAGAGTTTCTTCTAACTCATACGATTTATCAAAGTGATCTTCAATCGAACGCTTACTGCGGCCACTTATCACAATAATATCCTCAATTCCAGATGCAACTGCCTCTTCGACAATATATTGAATGGCTGGCTTATCCACAATCGGAAGCATTTCTTTTGGTAATGCCTTTGTTGCCGGAAGAAACCTTGTACCCAGCCCCGCTGCCGGTATTATAGCTTTTCGAATCATCAACCCTACCTCTTCTCTAAAATAAATCTTTACTTGATTGTTTTATATGTTGAAATATCAAACCGTGTATAGAAGATCTGCTCCGTATCTAAATTTCTTATGGCTACCATTTGACTTTGTGAGTCAACAATACACTACCGAGTATGGAAACCATCATGCATCTTTCCAACCACCAAAAGTGTTGGAATACCATATGGAATTTCTAACTTCCTCTTCGTCCATGGCTATTTTAATCTTTACGGTATTTACTTTTTTTACTCTTTTTACTCTTTTTAACATATTTGTTATCCGCTTCATCCGCGCTTTTTTTAGTACTATCTTGTTCAATAGCTGTTGTTGAGGTCATATGAATCGCTTGATCCCAAACTTCTAGTATCTCGGATGCTACCCGATCCCATTTATATCGGGAAACGGCAAGCTCTCTTCCTCTTTTTCCCATTTTTTTCATCAACGATTTGTCAGATAAAATTTTAGCGATTTTTTCTGCGAAATTACTAGGATCTTCAGGGTTTTCTACAACAAGACCGTTTTCTCCTAAATGAATGACTTCTGGGTTACCACCCCGTGCTGTTGTTACGATCGGAAGTCCTGCTGCCATCGCTTCATAATGTACCCGAGCAAGTGGTTCTTGCCATTGTGAAGTACATACAAATAAATCCGCTGCGGCAAACCAATTTTGTATTTCATCTGGTGCCACAAAGCCTGTTGTCACAACCGGCACTGGCAGTTTTTTTGCCAATGCCCGTACGTAGGCAACATAATCGGTTACTTTATTTTGGCTAAACCAGTTACTTCCTACAATAACTAGAGCTAAATCTTTAAATTTTTTTGAAAGCTTTGGTAACGCTCTAATTAATTTATCGACCCCTTTATTACGCGAAAGCCTTCCTGCAAATAAAATCACCGTTTTGTTCTCTAAACCATGTGCTTTTCGAATTTTATTGCGCACTTTTTGCATCTTTGGATGACTTCCAGGTAAAAATCTTTCGGTATCTACTCCGGAATAAATCGTGCGAATCTTTGGCGAGGCTTGCGGATAAAGTTGACGTATTACATTACCAACATAATCACTGACTGTTACAATACTTGAAACTTCTTCTAAGGCTTTTGTTGCTTCCTCTGGATCAATTTTGTCAATATTGAACATATCATTGTGCATACTTAAGGTAATCTTAGAATGAGGCGCTGCCTTACGGACAGGAAGAACAAGGCGTGGACGGTTAAAAATGTGGATAAGGTCAAAGGAGTTTGATTCAATATAGCGAACAACACCTTCTCGATATATTTCAAAGATTTTTCCGGGCACCCGTACATAACGAATGCCATCTACGGTTTCTTGATCAGGGAGAGAGGGATCACTAGTCCCTAAAACTGTAATATCATGATGCTTGCTTAAATATGGGAGAACACCGGATATATAAGTTTGGATGGCTCCTCCGCGTATGGGAGGTACAGGGAGCTTTTCCGTACAAATCATCAAAATTTTCACGTTAATTTCACTCCCTTCCAATCATGTTGAATTTCCTTCAACACTGGCCATTTAGTCTGATCCGTTTCGATAATTGTTTTTATTAATTGTATGGTTTGTTCATCATTTAGAAACAATTCAGGATCATTCACGACTTCTTTTATATTTCTATAAAATTCATTTGGCAGTGATAAATCAATCATAAGAATTTCATATAATTCAGGGGAAATTGGATTTGTTTCATGGTAGGCCTTAATCATCTCTCTTATCCACTTTGCATCCCATCTATATAAATCTAACATTGTTCCGGAAATTAGCTTTCTTAAATCACGAATAGGTAGATCAAATGCTACACCATCAAGGTCTATAATCCACATCCCATTATGACCCATTTGTCCATTAGACCAGCCATAATCCTGATGAGCTAAGCCCCAATAGGCATTGCCGCGTTTGATTAATTCAAAATAGCTAGATTGATCCAGTCTTTCTAAACTCCTTCGAGCTTGCTCTTCAAATTCATCTACCACATTTAATAAGTAAGAACTTGCAGGCAGCTCGTTATAAGCTTTGGCAATGTTTCGAAACCAATCCATTTTATAAATGATTTTTTCATAATTTTTTCGCCATTTGTGCAATCTTGAAGCTGTTTCTGCTTGGGGAGGGGGGACATAGCCCTTACTTAATCGATGAAACTCACCAAGGGCGGAACAAAGCAGTTTCGCTCCCTCTAAATCTTTTGTAACTGGTTTTAATGATTCAATCCACTCTGCGACAAACCATAGCTTTCCTCCTGCCTCAACATAATTTGTTCCATCCTTTGTCTTTACTATGGGAGGTACTCTTGCATGCTTAACATCAACTAAATATTCCTGAGCTCCCAAGCTAAATAAACTCCTAGTTGGTCTTCGGTGTAACAGCTTTAAGCTTTTCGGCCCCTTATTTGTTTCAATCTTCCAAATAGCGCCGCCTTTTTCATGTTTAGTTGCAACTACCTGAATGCTTTTTACTGAAAAATCATAATGCTTTAGAACTTTTTCTGCCAGCTTATTGATATAGTCAGGTATAAAAAGCTCATGAGCGGACTCATCCACTTCCCATGGTTTAATTAAAATATTCTCCACAATATCCCTCCTATAAAATAAAAATGAATCTTCCTCAAGAATGAAGCAGTGGCCGATCAATGGATTTATCGAAATGCTATTCATCTTTTAATCTGGTTTTTAATGCGTAAAGGAACATTTCAATTGCCACATCGTTTACTTTGTATGAATATCTTGTAAAGTATATCACCTAGCAGAATATGAGTTTGGAATCATTATTTGGATCTTTGGTTCTCCCGAATTAGGTGTTCATTTTTTGTATGCCATGGGGTTTAATATTCAATTACGCTTTCTGCATCTTTTCTTACTAAATTATGTTTCATAAAAAGATTTGTATAGTAAAGTTGAATCAGATTAAGAAATTGTGTCTCTTTACTACTTTTTGTGATGAACACTTGTCCTAACAAAAATATTAGCTGAATGAAATATGAATACTTTATCTCCTTCTTCAGCTTACTAACCAATCAGTTAGCAGAATAAAAGTGGTCAATTGCTCTTCTTGACGGCTTTCATTCTACCAACTACCATGCCGTTTGGTGTGAATAGCTAACATTATTTCTAGGATTTCGTCAGTGTTTTCCTTTTTTCTATGCCTTTATCACTAAATGTGATGATAAATCTATTCGTTTAGTTACTTGCTGAAAAGGAAGAAAATAGGATATACAAATTTTTATAAAAACAAAAAACCCTTCAGCAGTTTGCTGAAAGGTTTAACTTAGTTTGTGTTATCAATGACACGTGAACAAATACTCCTATTCTTCTGTGTATTTCTATTCCAAGCCCCCTGTTCGAGGGCTAGGAATAGCCGATAGACAGGAAAACTGGCTTCCCTTCCCTTTTTGCTTTTTGAAACGCTTCTGGCGACCATTCCAACCAATTGACAGGATTTGTTTCATGCTGCTTCAAATAAGGACTTTTCGACATCACTAACCAATTATATTTTTCGTTATAACGTTCCCGTTCCAGATATTTCTTCATTATGTAACACTTCCTTTTATGAGTATAAAAATAGCTCTGGCCCGGAAATCTCGTCAAAAATTTTTTCCTAAACAGAAATACCGATTCAAAAATGAAATATACTTTGCATCTGATGACAGCTTCGGTATTGTCCTCCCCAAGCAGATCAAAAATCTTTTACGGTTGTCGTCCCCTATTTAAATGATAAGCAATGCATCCCTCTGAATCGTCACATTCACCGGAGTTTTAGTGAGAATCTCGCCATCGCTTTGTACAATAACCGGCCATTCAGAGGTCACTTCTACTTGTCTTCCTTTTATCATGGTTACACCAGAATGAAAAACGTGTTTGCCTTTATACGCCTTTGGAAAAGTGCGTAACAGATCCCATTTTGTTATGCTGTGTACGATGCAAATGTCGAAAAGGCCATCATTATAACAAGCATCCGGACATATTTTAATGCCTCCGCCGTAATTCGGGATATTGGCAATGGCAATTAACCATACATTATTCACAAAGTATTTATCCCGTGATAATTGCCGACTTACGGGTCGCGAAATACACGATTCATTCATAGGCTGGATTCATAAATATTTGTCCAAGTGGCTATTTTGAAAAAGGGCAGATCATTAAATCTGCCCTTTTCCTTTTCCATACACGAAACCACCGATTTTGATGAAATGAGGGATTTAAGAGGTGTTTCGTGTCACCTTGTGGAGAATTAATAGAAACCAACACAAGAACATCCTACAATGATAAGCAAAATAAATAGGACAACAACTAAGGCAAAAGCGCTCATCTATAACACCTCCTATGGAGTATTGGGGGATGACTATTGTGCTCCTTGATTTTAAGGTATGTTTTTAAAAAAGAGTTAGATTGGACAAATTCCCCAACGGATAAGAAAATTCCGCTTTTCTCTAATTCATTGCATTTCTAATAATGATTACATCCATTATTATTTGTCGTCCCAATTGCATCCCGCTTAAATTTCCGCTTGTTTAACTAAAATCAATTTGTACAAGCCAAAGTCGTTCGTTCTTCGCGTAACGAAGAAGCTATATGCAATGCATGAAAATGGATGTGGGTGAAATACTGTAAGTAAAGCGCTTCCCTAAAGGAGTGAAGA
This sequence comes from Parageobacillus sp. VR-IP, assembly GCF_013357975.1. Taxonomy (NCBI): domain Bacteria; kingdom Bacillati; phylum Bacillota; class Bacilli; order Caryophanales; family Anoxybacillaceae; genus Parageobacillus; species Parageobacillus sp. VR-IP. The sequence goes on along the minus strand of NZ_JABVYQ010000003.1, from coordinate 392,277 downwards.
ACGTGGGAAAAGGTGGAAGTATCAAAATTCATCTATTTTTACTATTGGTTGTTACTGCCGTTTTTATTTGGTCAGCGATCAAACCAGCAAGTTACCGGACATGGCTCCTGGAGGTTAGTCCTGCCGTTGTCGGTTTGATCATTGTCATCGCATCATACAATAAATTTCGTTTCACCACTCTCTCTTATGTCATTATTGCTATTCTAGCCATTATGATGTTCGTCGGCGGTCACTATATCTATTCCAAAGTCCCGCTTTTTGATTGGATCAAGGACGCTTATGACTTAAAGCGAAATCATTACGACCGATTTGGGCATTTGCTTAAAGGCTTATTTGCGATTGTGCTGAGAGAAATTTTATTGCGAAAAACTCCATTAACGAAAGGTCCTTGGTTAGTTGCCATTGTCCTAAGCATGTCGCTGGCCATCGCTGCTTTGTACGAAATTATCGAATGGTTAGTTTCTAAAATATCCAAGGGAGGAGAAGCAGCTAAAAATTTTTTAGGAATCCAAGGCGATATTTGGGATACGCAATGGGATATGTTATGCTGCTTGATCGGCTCCATTGTTGCATTGTTTATCTTTTCTAAACTACATAACAGACTGTTAAAAAAAGAAGTAGTAAAAGAATAAAAAAGATGGGGATCCCCTTATTTTAGCCGTTTCGGTTGAAATAAGGGGAGTCCGTCTAAATGAAATAAAGACCATGTAAAAACAAAGGAGTTCTTCTAATTTTTTATACAAATAAATTTTGTAACGATTCAGTTCATCGCTAGTTCATTTGATAGAAAGTAAAACGAAGAGGGTGTTTTCTCTCCCAGAAAACACCCTGTTTATTTGGGAGGGGGAAATAAGCAAATGCTTTTTCCTTCTATTTGGATGGTGGATATTTGTTCTCAATTCACCGTCCTCACCTTCTGTCCATTCTTGATATTGCTAGCATGGACAGGAACAATGAGGTTTTAACCCCCTTCTTTCGTTGGAGGCTGAATATGAATCACAGCCCATTACCTCACTCCCCCCTGTAAAGCGGACGATCCAGTGCATATAATCGTCGATATCTCTCCTCACTTTTAAGCAGTTGTTGATGACTGCCATCCATGGTAATTTTTCCGTTTTCAAGGAAAAGGATACGATCCATTTTCTCCACGCCCATCAAATGGTGCGTTACCCAAATGATCGTTTTTCCCTTCAGTGTAGCGAAAATGGTAGCCAATAAGTTTGCTTCTGTGATTGGATCGAGCCCAACTGTCGGTTCATCCATGATGACTATCGGAGTGTTTTGCAATAATATCCGTGCCAGTGCTATTCTTTGCCGTTCACCGCCGGAAAAGCGAGAACCTGTTTCATGCATGTTCGTCTCATACCCTTTAGGCAATTGCATAATCATCTCATGCAATTGAACCATCTTAGCTGCTTCATATACTTCTTCATCTGTTGCTTCCGGGTTGCCGAGGCGGATGTTGTTCATGACGGATGTATTGAATAAATAAGGCTTTTGGTTGAGAACAGCCATTAATTTTGGAACAGCCGAAGCCAACTCATGTGCGTTCATCCCGTTTATACGCACTTCTCCACGAGTCGGTACAAGCGCTCCTTGAATTAATTTCAACAATGTCGATTTTCCGGATCCGCTGCGTCCGATGATGGCAATCTTCTCCCCCTGTCCTATTTTTAAACTAAAATCGTCCAGCAGCGGTGTTTCAGAAGTATATCCAAATGACAAATGGTTTATTTCAATCGTTACTTGAGATAAGTTTAGTGAATCTTTCCGTCCATCTGCTTCTATCTGAAGTGGAGGGGACTGTGGTTGAATGGCTTCAAGACGCTTTAATGAATCTTGATAGGATGATGTTTCACTAACCGCCCCTGCAAGCGGCAAAAAAGATTCCACTAAGGACAGGGCTGCAAGACCGCAAGCAGCAATCACCGTGGGCGAGAATTCTCCTCTTAGCGTTTGCTCGTTGGCCCAATAGATGGCTATGATGACAATGGCGCCAAGCACAATCTGATTTAAAACGTCCCGCCAGTTCACAAAGGAATGTTTTTTCGTTTCCAGTTCAAGCAGTTTTTGTTCTTGTGTTTCGTATCGCTGAATATAAGTCGCGTATTTCCCGCTGAATATCCAGTCGCTTATGCCAAAAATCGTATCGGTAAACTGTTGATAAAGTTGGTGTTTTCTCCTTTTCCATTGTTCATTTTTTGTTTTCATATAAATGTAGGAAATAATTGGGCCGACAAAAACCAACAACCCTATGAATACAGCCAGGAGAATGGCGAATGGAATCGAGAAAAGTCCTGCGCAAATAATGATCACTGTGTAAATAGCTAACGAAACGATTGAAGGAAACAGTATTTTTAAATAAAAATCCTGCAAATGTTCAATATCATCGGCGAGGGCACCAAGAATGTCACCCGTGCGCAAGCGGGAACGAAGAAACAATGCTTGCGGCTCAATGATTTTATATAAGCGGGCGCGCATGTCGGAAAGGATTTTCAAAACTAATTGGTGTCCTGCCAGTCTTCCCACATAGCTAAGCACAGCCCGGGCAATTCCGAATGCACGGACACCGACAATCGGCACATAAACCATTAAAATGGATTCAGGTTGTGTCGCCGCTTTCGAAATTAAATAACCCGAAGTAAACATCAATGCTCCGCCAAAGAGAATGGTAAGCGAACCAAGAAGAATCGCCAGCGCAAACAAGCCGCGATATTGACGCAAATATGGGAAGATCCAATTTTCCATTAGATGCCCTCCATTTGTGTTTTAACAAGCTGATAATAAGTAGAATTCTTCCTTATTAACTGTTCGTGCGTTCCGATTTCGACTATTTTGCCTTGATCAAGAACAATGATTTGATCCATATCCAGCATCCAATGCAAGCGATGGGTGGCAAAAAATACGAGCTTGCCATTAAACAATTGCAGCATCGTTTCTTTTAATTCGTATTCTGTTTCAATATCAAGATGGGCAGTTGGCTCATCCAGCATGATGATAGGACGGTTGCTTAAGAATGCCCGCGCGAGGGCGATCCGTTGTTCTTGTCCGCCACTTAAGCTCCGTCCCCCTTCCCCTATGATTGTCTCGAATCCATACGGCAACGATTGAATCATTTCGGCAAGGCCCGCTCTCTCTGCGGCCTTCTCAACTTCTTTGACCGTTGCCTCCGGATGATAAAAACGAATATTGTTGAAAACGGTATCATGAAATATATAAGGGTGTTGGGGAATATACGTTATTTGGCTTTGCCAATTCAACTGGGATAAAGTTGTTAATTTCTTACCGTTTATCTCAAATTCACCTGACGAAGGTGTTAAAAATCCGCTTAATATATCAATCAATGTCGATTTTCCTGCACCACTGGCTCCAATAATTCCAATTTTTTTTGAGCCTGAAACAGAAAATTGGATATCTTGCAAAGCTGGACGATCACTGTCAGCAAAATGTACGCTTACCCCTTTCACAGAAAATGTGCTTGTTGATTGCCAAAGGGGAATAGGATCCTGTTTTTGCTGCAACGATTCCTTATCGAGGATTTCCTGAATCCTTTTACCCGCATTTTTGCCGTCAAGCGTCGCATGGTAATCAGCCCCGACCTCCCTAATTGGCAGGAAGTACTCCGGCGCCAGGATCAGAATCGTCAATGCCGGACGCAACTCCATCTTTCCGTTTATTAAATCTATTCCAAGAAAAACGGCGACGGTCGCTATGGAAAGCATTGTAAAAAAATCCAGTGCAAACGAAGATAAAAAGGCGATACGCAAAGTTCCCATTGTAGCCCGACGATATCTTTCGCTGACTAAGATAATTTGGTTGATGTGCTGCCGGCTTAATCCCAAATATTTGAGGGTTTCCAACCCTCTCAACGAATCGACAAAATGGTTGGACAGCATTTGATAGGATTCATATTGGCGATCGGCCTTTCTTTTTGCCGCCAATCCAAGCAATATCATAAAGGCAATAAGTATCGGAACGGCTAGGGCTAAAATGACAGCAGAGCGGATATTTATAAAAAAGATAAAGATGCAGATCATGGCAGGGATCATTGCCGAATTCATCAATTTCGGAAGAATAAGCTCCAAATAGCGGCGGAATTGCATTATTCCCTCCATAACCAAGGTGACGGTCTGTCCGGAGCCTTTTTCTTTTACAAAACGAGGGCCGAGTTGAAACAGCTTTTGCAGCAATGATTCCCGGAACTCTTTACCCGTTTTGGCCGCAAAATGGTAGGCTATATTTTTTTTCCAAACGGTAAGCAGTTGGCGGACAACTAACGCAAGAAAGAAAATGACCAACTTTTTAAAGACATTGGCAAACGAATCTCCCCCGAAAAGGGAGGAGATTGCGTCTGCCAAAAAATAAGCCTGAATAATAATGATAGCACCTTGGATAGCCGTTAATATCGCCAGCCCAGCTAAAACCGGCTTCATCCCTTTGTAAGAGAACAACGCTTTATCCATCAGTATGTTAAATGCTCCTTGTCAGATACTCGTTTGCGGAATACGTAATAGCTATAAATAGTATATCCTAAAACAAACGGTAAAATAGTTGCCGCTACAATTGTCATTATTTTTAGGGAATATGCCCCGCTGGATGCGTTGTAGACCGTTAAATCAAAAGCTTTGTTCAAGGAACTGACCATCACCCTTGGGAACAGTCCAACGAATATCGATGATACCGTTAATATGATTCCAAGCCCTGTCATGGTGAATGCCATTCCTTCGCGTTTATTGGAAATGAAATAGTATGATAATCCAATAGCAAGCACAATCAATACGACAATAATAAGCTCAAGGATAGGGTGCATCTCAAAAATATCTGTCACAAACGAAGAAAGTCCTACAAAGACGACAAGTGATCCAAAAACGGCCAACACCAATTTTTTCGCCAATGCAGCCGACCGTTGTCTGATCTCTCCTTCTGTTTTTAAAGACAGGAACGTCAAACCATGCAATAAGCACAGCAATGTAATCGTGAAGCCGCCCCAAATGGAATAAATATTAATAACATCCGAGAAACCGGCTTCCATATTCATATCTTCACCGATCGGCATCCCCTTAAGCATGCTTGTAAATAGAACGCCTAGAAGGAACGGCGGCAGCAAGCTTCCGAAAAAAATCACCCAGTCCCACGTATTCGTCCAGCGCGTGTCTTCTACCTTGCGGCGAAATTCAAAAGCAACGCCGCGCCCAATGAGGCTTAGCAAGACTGCCAGCATCAATAAGTAATAGCCGCTGAACATCGTTGCATACCAGTTCGGGAATGCCGCAAAAATGGCTCCCGCTCCAGTTATTAGCCATACTTCATTCGCGTCCCAGAAAGGACCGATTGTATTCACCATTACGGTCCTCTCCTTTCGGTCACGGGCAAGGAAACGAGTCGACATTCCTACACCAAAATCAAAACCTTCAAGAAAGAAGAACCCAATAAAGAGTACGGAGATTAAGACAAACCAAATTTCACTCAATTCCATCTTAAACACCTGCCTTATTGAATGGATCTATTGATACCGTTGAATTTACATCTTGATGCTCTACCGGTCCTCGTTTAATTTCACGAACCATCAAATAAACCATCACACCTGCAAGAATCGTGAATATCAGCGTGTACATCATGATGGAAAATAATATGGTCCCTGAAGAAACATTTGGTGATACAGCGTCAGCTGTCGTCATCAATCCAAATACCGTCCATGGCTGACGGCCCACTTCAGTCATGACCCATCCGAAAGTGTTTGCCAAAAATGGAAATGAAATAGCAGGAACCAGGATTTTCAAGAACCTACTGCTTTGCAGAAGACGTCCCTTTTTCCACAGATAAAGACCAATCATCGATAATAAGATCATCGCCATGCCAAAGCCAACCATTAAACGGAAACTCCAATACGTCGTTTTGACTGGAGGAATATAATTCGTACCTTCGCCAACGATTGGATCGTATTTTTCCGCATATTCAGCTTGGAGAGTTTTCATTCCTTTTAAACTGCCTTCAAATTTAGAATAAGATAAATAGCTTAATGCATAAGGAATATTTAGTTCAAACTTGTTTTCTTGATTCTTTGTATCAATCCAGGCAAATGCTGACCATGGCGCAGGATCGGGCGTATCTTCCCAAATGCCCTCTGCAGCTGCCATCTTCATCGGCTGCGTTTTTACAAGATACTGCGCTTGGGCATGTCCGCTGAAGGCTGCGCCCAAACTGCCGAGTAAACCAATGATTAAAGCAATATTCATGGATTTCTTGTAAAATTCAACATGTTTCTTTTTTAATAGGTTATAGGCACTTACACCAGCAATGAAGAACGCTCCGGTACATAATGCACCTGTGATGACATGCGGAAACTCCACCCACAATTGTCCATTCGTTATCAGCGCAAGAAAATCAACCATTTCTGCCCTGCCATTTCTAATTTCATAACCAACAGGCACTTGCATGAAGGAGTTTGCTGTTAAAATCCAAAAACCGGAAAGCATAGTTCCAATCGATACAAGCCAAATGCTTGCCAAGTGCACCTTTTTAGGCAATCGATCCCAGCCAAAAATCCAAAGGCCGATAAATGTGGATTCCATAAAAAAGGCAAGCAATGCTTCAATGGCGAGGGGTGCCCCGAAGACGTCACCGACAAATCTAGAATAATCCGACCAGTTCATCCCAAATTGGAATTCTTGAATAATTCCTGTTACAACCCCTACGGCAAAGTTAATCAGGAACAAATGTCCCCAGAATTTCGCCATTTTTTTATAAATCTCATTTTTCTTCACTACGTATAACGTTTGCATCAAAGCGATAATAAATGCTAGGCCAATGGTAAGCGGCACAAAGAAGAAGTGGTAGATTGTAGTCAAAGCGAATTGTATCCTTGCCAACATTACTGGATCCATGGCATTTCCTCCTTTAAGTATTCCCCAGAATTTGACCTGTGTTGACATCATGTTCATATTTTCACAAAGATGGCTATATGTTCAAAACTTCACATAACTATGCACCTTAACCTATGGTATTTTCTCTTTTAGGAATTTCATCAGAACACGGCCTGGGGTGATATCATATTCATAAATTCATAAAATTAAACATTATTAACATGGTAAATGTGAAAATCGCACAAAAAAACAGTCACCTTCTGAGCGGCGAAAACAGCTTTATTGAATGAGAAACTTACTAATACTATTTACTAATACTATAACAAAAAAACGATTATAAACTCTTTGATAGTTTGACAAATATGTTACAAAATTACGTCGAAATTCGTAAAAGATCTTACTGCATGTAAGATCATGTTCACCATGTTTAGATTAATATGAAAAAAACAACGCCCTTAGAGACGTTGTTTTCCTTTCTTATATATTTTCATTGGGTGTCGTCTCCTTTTTAACCACCGTATACGTTTGACCATTCTTTTCCATCTGTTCCGTCAATTCAATGAGGACGACAGAGTCGGCACCTTCTGGCATCATCGCGCCGGTCATAATGCGCGTAGCCGTATTCGCTGTCAGTTTCTTGGTCGGAACTGCACCGCATGGGATCGATTCAATAACTTGCAGAGTAACTGGCCGTTCGTCGGAGGCCCCTTTTGTATCAGTCGACCGGACGGCAAACCCGTCCATCATCGACCGGCGAAAGTGGGGAAAGTCGTGCGTCGCTACCACATTTTCACCGAGGTATCGGCCAATGCTGTCCGTCAGCTTCACTTTTTCTGTACCAAGTGGGCGAATCCATGGTTCAAGACGTTTTTGTGCATCCCAAATGTCAACAATTTCTCGCTGAAATCTCATCTTTCGTCTTCTTCTTTCTGCTAAACTTAAGAAAGGCATGCCCTAATGAACGTCCTTCCCTTTTATAAGGGCAAGTGCGTGGGGAAGGACAGGTTGAACGACAGCAAAACATTCTTGTACCCCTTTCGGATTTCCTGGAAAGTTTACAATTTTTGCCCCTGTTTTCCGCACCAAGTAGATGGGGCCGTTTACTTTGCTTTTGTCTGCAACTTTGCACATATCCTGAACCTCTACACGACTAAAATCGGCAACTTCTTATGTATTAGTTTGCCTTACTTGTCTGTTTAACCTTTGTACCTAGAAAACTAGTTAGGGCTGGCCGTACCTCGTTTGTATCTTTGCCACTCTTCTGGAGTGTCGATGTCTACCCCCCATAGTGGATTGTCAAAATCGACATATTTTAGTTCAGCTAAATGTTGTTGAATGACTTGTTGTGCACCCTGGTCTCCTTCAATACAAAGCAACTCCGGGAAAATTTCCGCATCAAACAAGACTGGATGACCAGGGGCAGATGCATAGCGGGGACGGATAATTTTGATATTTTTTGACTTTGCCATATCATATGTTTCCCTCAACCGCTTAACAACCGTAACAGGAATAAACGGTTGATCGGCCAAAAAAATAAATGTTGCTGAAACTTTATCCTGAATAGCTTTCACTCCGGCCTTTAACGAAGACGACAACCCTTCAGCAAAATTTGGATTGTGAATCACAATAGCCGGTAAATCACGGGTATGTTCCTTAAGTAACTCGGTCTGTTCGCCGCCCACTACGACAACTGGTCGGAGTCCTGAGTGTACAGCTGTTTCAACTGCATGTCGAAACAGGGGCTTTCCGTGCAAGTTAAGAAATTGTTTTGGTTGTCCCATTCGTTTAGACATGCCGGCAGCTAAAATAATAGCACCAATATCGTTCATACACTTTTCCCACCAATTAAATAGTATGTGAACTACCCACCACCTGCGCTTCGCTCAGAGGTGAGGGCTTCAAGCGACTGTATGTTTTCGCCGAACAATAAGCAACATAAAAGAACCCTTTTACGCTTCCTTTCGTTCCGAAGGTGTTCATTTTTCCACAATATTTGTCAATACGACATTAGCATGTTTGACGATGTTCAAAATGTAACATCTTGGAAGAAAGGATCATTTGGTAGGGCGCTGCAAGTAGAGGCGCCCCATCCTTCAAACATGAATTTTTTCTCTACCGTGCAGCGGCTGCCCCGGGCGAGCCGATCGCACTGCGAGTAACTCAGACACGATGGAAACAGCAACTTCTTCAACCGTTTCTGCACCCACATCCAGTCCAACTGGTGCATGAATCGGTGCACTGTTCATGTCGGCGCCAATATTCTGAAACATCTCCCGAGTACGTGACAAGGGACCAAGTATACCTATAAATTTTGGTTTTGCCTGCAGTGCTAGACGTAGTGCAGCTTCGTCTCGCATTTGCAAGTGATTCATGATTAGCCACCAGTTCCCCTCCAGTTGTGCTGGATCAACCTCGTCAGGTTCAGCTACCAGGTGTTGGGCCATAGGAAAGCGTTTGACTCCGTTAAATTCTTTGCGTGGATCGAGCACAGTTACACGGAATCCGCATTTGGCAGCGAGCTTCGCCACTGGAACGGCATCGTGACCTGCGCCGCAGATGATCAAATGTTCGTTTGGCCGCATCGTGTCAATGTAAAAACGTCGATTATCGACTATAGCTATCTCCGCTCTCGTACGATTTTCGACACGATCTATCAGCTTCCGCGCGACAGCTTCTGGCAGCTTGTCAATATCGCCGGCGATGGGATTTTTCTCGTCAAATACGACACGGATACCCGTTGGCAATTCAATAGCCAGTGAGATGGCACGATCTTGGGCGATGGCTTCCTGCACCGATCGCCAGAAAGGATCTTTAGAATGAATAGGAAAGATGGCGACTTCCATCGTTCCTTTGCAGCCAATCCCAAGAGACCATATTTCATTTTCACTGAGGTCATAATTTACGAGTCGAGGTTCGCCTTCTTCTATTGCTTTTTCCGCCCATCCATAAAGGTCCGATTCGAGGCAGCCCCCGCTGAGTGTACCAAACATTTTACCTGTTTCGGTCATCATCATTTTGGCACCCGGCAGGCGGTACGCGGAGCCTTGTACCTGGGTAATCGTCAATAGAGCAGTTTTTTCCCCTTTTGCCCAAGCTTGCTCAATGTGGGTAAACACATCACGCGCTTCATCGATACGTGACACAACTGATCCTCTCCTTCTTTTCTAGAGGCCAACTTAAAATTAAAAATTAGCATGTTCTATTTTTTCATGATGTGGTTCTAATATTGCAGGAGGTGAGCTCACTTCATAGTCGATGTTATACTGACAGGAAGAAGAGCCTTAGAGACAGGGCAATATATGGAGGCGTTTACTCAAAATTTTACCATAGCCCATAGTGTTTCAATTAATACCCTTGCCTCGAGCGATAGTCCTTATGTAATACTATGAAACATACTTCCACTCAGTGCCAAGTTAAGAACCAATTTGCTTGTTTACTAAATCAAGGCCTTAATACTCAAACTATCATTCTCTCAACAACCAGTAAGAAGCTAACTTATGTGGAACGTGTTGCAAAACGCATAACGAATGCATAAATGCACATAAAAAATCCACCACCTTGGAAATCATATACAGTGACCAAAACCAACTACCAAGGAGTGGACACTATCATGATTTCCAATTTGAACAGCGAACATGCATGGACTTATGAAATGGACCCAATTTTAGAAGTATTATTTCGGTATATCGACTCGCAATCATTGCCGGAAACACCGTATGTGACAGGAAGACCGTCGGTGTCGAAAAAATCGTTGTTGAAATGTTTCTTTTTGAAAACTTATTTTGCTATTGATTCCTTGCGAAAATTAGTGCGCATCCTGCAGCGTTTTCGCTGTTTCCAACGGGCTTGTGGACTTGATGAAGTCCCACATCTGTCTACGTTTTCCCGTGCGGCGAAGTGGTTTCGGGAACAGGGATTTCCTGTTTTTCATGCACAGCTGCTCCAAGATCTAGAAGTACGGTATCCCCAAATCGTGCTGATCGACAGCACGTCCCTTCGAAGCAGTCTTTACGATTCACAGGCAAAGTGGGGAGTGTCCACCCGATACCACTGGTTTAAAGGATATAAACTCCATCTCTGCACCACTGCCGAGGAAATCATTTTATCTCATGTGTTGACTACAGCGAATCGGAATGATGCGGCAGTGGCACCAGCATTGCTCGTTTCTTTAGGGCAATGGGAGATTGAGTTCGTGTTAGGGGATGCCTCGTATGACAGCGAAAAGGTTCGCCAAACAGCTGAGCAGTCAGGAATCCTATTCATTTCCCCTATCAACCGCCGCAATAGCGAGGAACGGAAAGATGCCTATGGCCGGGTTCTTCCTGTCTTGTTGAAAACGAGATTTGGCCAATGGCTGTTTGGGCTTCGCCGCGGGATTGAACGGGTATTTAACGAGTTAAAGAGCGATGGGGTGGAATAACCCCGATGGTATGGATTTCATCGATATGTACTGCATGTGTTATGTTGCATCCTTATGCATAACTTCAGTTTTGCAACACCATCAGGAGATATAATTGCATCGCATAGAGTTTTAAATATAGACCTTTCAATCTCTAAATGTTTACCTCCTTTCCAATTTCAAATTTTGTAACTTCGCTGTGTTGTTGATAAAAAATTATGTAGTTCTTGTTGAAGAGGTACATCTAGGGTGATTTTTGTAAATATTATGGTAACAATAATATTCAGAATTGTTAACTTCCATAAGGTAGTAATAAAAAACAGTGTTTATTCATTATTAGTTCTAAAATCTTCGACTCCGTCAAATTAGCAAAGTTATTTTAGTAGTTTAACGGCTGTGGGAAAACAAGAATGATTAGAGATGATGTGAATTTGTATGTTATATATCAACATTCTTCTTGATCTTTTTATCAGTTGAGAAAGTTTATGGAGTATAAAGCAGCGATCGTTGGCGTTCGGATGGTATTGGTTCCTCCGAAGAATACTTCCTGCAACTGTCCGATTTGCGAGCATGTTGCCAAAGAAAGCAGATCGTCAAGGGGTCAGTTTTGTTGTCGCGCTTGTGAGTACGCTCCCCCCTGCCAACAACGTGGCTGCGGAAAATATCCGTAGGGCTGCGGTCAACCATCCGAACGCGGCAGCCAATTAGCTAGCGGCAAGCTCACGGCTTAAGCCGTTGGGTAGTTGACATAGTCACGTCTCCTGATAAGAAAGAAGGCAAATAGGCCTCTTTCTTTCGAAAACGGCTCCCGGGAAAGGAAATGTACAAAAGTTAAACTCCTATTTTTTTAAATAGATGATTGACAAAGGTAGGCAGAACGCAAACTAAGAGGGACAGATCACTAAAGAATCCCCACTTTCATCGACGTTAGCTGGTAAGTGGGGATCATCAAAACCTTCCCGATCGAAAAATCGAATATAAAAGCCAGCAAAACATTAAGGTAGCGACGCAAAAGCCAATCTCGATCGCCGGGATTTTCCACAGCAATGTCGATTGTCTGCCCATCGACGAGCCGATGATGATGCCGACCATAATGATGCTGAAGGAAAGCAAAACGATGCTAAACGATAAGCGGTTGCTGATTTGGTCTAATTTTCTCAATAAAAACTCCAAGTCAGCGATGCCAATCTCCCAGCGCACTTTTCCTTGTTTCATCAGCCTCGTTAATTCTTTTACATTTTTCGGCAGATCCACGAGCAGTTCCCCATAATCAGAAAGGCGTTTCCATGCCATTTCCGCTACGTTTTTCGGCCGCATCCGCTCCTTTAGCAACTGGCGGCCAAACGGTTCAGCAATGTCGATCATGCTAAAGTCAGGATCCAGTTTTTCCACGACCCCTTCCATCGTCAACAGCGCCTTCCCTAACAACGTTAAATCGCTCGGGATGCGGATCGAGTGACGGAATGCAACATGAAGCAAATCCTGAACCGCTTCGCCGAGGCTGATTTGGCTCAACGGAATATGATAATATTTTTCCCGTAATTGCTCGATATCCTGACGCAGCTGTCTTATATCTACTTCATCCGGTACCAAGCCCATATCTCCGATCGCTTTCATGACACCATCGGTGCTTTGACGCATCAAAGCGATAATGAAGGACGATAAGTGATATTTCATTTCTGGAGTGATTCGCCCTACCATGCCAAAATCAATGAAGGCAATTACGTCACCTGGCAAAGCCAACACATTTCCCGGATGGGGATCGCCATGAAAAAATCCTGCCATGAAAATTTGCTGGAACATTCCCTTTGCCAGCCGCTTCGCCAGAGTTTTTAAGTTATAGCCGTGTTGTTTCAGCCACTCTAGTTCTCCTAGTTTGATACCTTCCACATATTCCATCGTCAGCACTTTTTTTGTTGAATAGTCCCAAAACACTTTTGGCACATAAATAGCCGAATCGTTTTGAAACTGTTTGGAAAATTTCTCGGCGTTGCGCGCTTCTACGGTGTAATCGAGTTCTAGGCGAAGCGATTTCGATAGTTCGTCCAATATATCACGTATGCGATATTGCGCCGCCCACTCTAAGCGGCGTTCCGCGAGCACGGTCAAATCTTGAAGAATTTCCAAATCCGTTTCAATGATCGCGGCGATATGCGGACGCTGGATTTTCACCGCCACCTTTTCGCCGGAATGAAGGACCGCCCGATGAACTTGTCCGATGGAGGCAGCGGCAAGCGGAGCTTCCTCAAAAGACTGAAAAATATGGTCTAGCTCCCCTCCCAACTCCTCCTCGATAATGCGGCGAACATCGTCAAACGAAAAAGGCGGGACTTGATCTTGCAATTTTTCCAGTTCACGGATAATGCCTTCCGGCAGCAGATCGGGGCGCGTACTGGCCAGCTGTCCTAATTTCACGAAAGTTGGTCCTAATTCCTCAAGCACAAGACGGATGCGCTCACCAATCGTTTTTCCGTTCTTCTCCTTTTTGTCCACACGAAGCCGTTGTGGAAGGGAAAGAAACTGGGAAAAGCCGATTTCCTCGACCACCATTTCAAAGCCATGGCGGAGCAAAGCAACCGCAATATCGCGATAACGGCTCATATGACGCATTCTTTTCCCAATCATCCGTCCATCCCCTTTAATGTCTAGGGGCCATCATGGGCGGCCCCGTTCAATTACTGGTCTTCTTTTTCTTCTAATTCTTCTAAACGGCGGATTCGTTGCTCTAATTGTTGCAGTTCATCTTTCGTCACCAAATCGAATTTATCGATTACTTGTTTGATCTGTTCGCGCACGATGCGCTGCAATTCTGCTTTTCTTTCTTCTGTTTGCTGCTTCCACTGATCGATAATATCCTTCGATTCTTCGAGCGACAATTCCCCTTTTTTCACCAATTCGTCAATCAGCTTTTCTGCCTGTTCCTTACTCGCTAACGCCAATCCAATTCCAAACGCCAGCCCTTTTTTGAGAATGCTCATAATGGCCGCGACCTCCTTTATGGTTTTGTTTCCATTATGATACCACTTTCACAATCTTGTGTCGAGCTCTTCCATTCGCAAGGAAAATACCCTTCAAGTTTCATTTTCCCATTTTCCTCATATTTCCTCCTATTGGCAGATAAAACAGGAAGTAATCCTAACAACTACTTACAGTAATTGATGCTGTTCGTTAAGATCACCGGCCCCAACTTCCCTGTTTTTGTGTTAGAAAGCCGTACTTGTATTTGAACGTCTTCCAATCCTGCTGTTATACTGTCAAGACGCCCAGCCCATGTTGGATCATCCGTTTCTGGAGTCGGATAAAGCGGGAAACGCCAGCTAATGACATTTGGGATGAATGCAAAACCCTCGAAGCGATCGTAATCTCCAAAAGAGGAAGGCTTAGGCAAGTGAAGAGCATGAATGCTAATACTGGTGCGTGGGGAGCCTGTGATCAATTTTACTTTATACACGAGAGCCACCCCCATCACGTTTGGATAGCTGCTGTCTACTGGCTTTAATACTAAGCTGCAAGGAACGGATATAGATGAAGCGGCCTTCGTTTGCACAGGAATGAAAACGGCATATCCAAATAAGAGTAAAGCCAACACCAATTGTTTCATGAACTTCCCTCCTAGCACATATCATTTTTGTTAGTTTTCCTTTTCGACTGTCTTTTTATGAAACAGCTTTGTCTTCTTTCGAAAGCGCATAGCGGACGAAAGGAAGTGGAATAGTATCATTGGACATTCAATGGAAGGAGGCCAGCCGAAATGACAAAGGAAGAACTCCGTTACGGCGAGGATTATAAATTTATCCCTGCCACTTCGGTCACCAGCGGTGCGAGCGTGGAAGTACGGCCGGATTTATATTGCCATACGATTCAAATCGTCAACATTTGCCTTGTCGGCGATCCTGACAAAAAAGCGTTTGTCCTGGTGGATGCCGGAATGCCAAAATCAGCGGGCGATATCATCGCTGTCACCGAAAAGCGTTTTGGTACCGACAGCCGTCCGCAGGCGATCATCTTAACGCACGGCCATTTTGACCATGTCGGGGCGGTTATAGAGCTTGTGAAATATTGGAACGTTCCTGTTTATGCTCATGAAGCAGAGATGCCTTATTTAACAGGAAAAGCGCGCTATCCGGAGCCAGACCCGTCGGTGGAAGGCGGAATGGTGGCGAAAATGTCAGCGTTTTTCCCAAATGAACCAATCGATTTAGGCAGTCATGTTCAGCCGCTTCCTAGCGACGGCACGGTGCCGCACTTGCCTGATTTCCGCTGGATTCATACGCCTGGGCATACTCCTGGACATGTATCGCTGTTTCGCGACAGAGACCGCGCGCTAATTGCCGGGGATGCGTTTGTCACCGTCCGCCAAGATTCTTTATATAAAGTGTTCACGCAAGAAACGGAAATTAGCGGGCCGCCGCGCTACTATACGATCGACTGGAACGCCGCCCGCGAATCAGTAAGAAAGCTGGCGGCATTGCAGCCAGAAGCGGCTATTACCGGACATGGAGTGCCAGTATCAGGTGACAAACTGCGGAAAGGATTAGAAAAGCTAGCGCGTGAGTTTGACCGCATCGCCGTGCCGGATTACGGAAAATATGTTCATTGACAAATTCGCCTTCCGCAAATAGCCGGGAGGCGTCATATTTACTGGCAATACGTGTAATTAAATAGCACATATGCTACAACAAGCAATCGTTCCCATTCTTCATCGCCTTCGTTCACCCGAAACGTATAACGCCAGCGCAACAGCCCCGAACGTTTCCCTGTGAAAAAACCAATAATACTAATACAAAGATAATTTTCTTGTCATGTCATCCACTGTATGCGTATAATAAAGTTGAACAGCAATAAGATAAAAACAGGACATTGGCGGCAACCAATGTCCCATCGATACACAGCTTACTGCAAGAAGTGCAGTGGCCCGGAAAGCGGATAGTAACCTACCCTCACCTAGGCCGAGCAGGGTGGGTTACTTTTTGTTTTTGGATACAGCAATGACGGTGACAATGAGCGATGCAAAGGCAATCATTAATGTCAGCGCATCGGCAATGGTCATCATCAGCGGCACCTCCCTTCTTTAAGGGAGTAGCCACTGCCCACCCTGCATGTAGCTGTGCATGTTTATTATATCATAAATTGCCAGAATATAAGAACATATATTCGTAAAATAGGAAAAAGGTGATGTTTCCGTCTGTTAAATGGATAGTAGCATGTATCTGCGCTCCCAACTCTTTTCCTTCTTTAAGCTAATTCATTCTCCTCACTATCACTTTTCATTTTCGATAATCGACCGTAACGTTTTTTCATTTAATCCGTTTTGGCAAAACTGAAATGAAGTTCCCGTCATTCTCTTCGCTCTATCGACAATTTGCCCTAAATGGTAGCTCGTATGTTCGACCAAATGAAAGAGGCTATGCATATCGATGTCACTGTAATTGTTCTCGCTGATCATATTTGTAATCTGATGTTTCCATTTATCAAAAGTTTCCTGAACGATGGTGGACAGCATATCCGGTGTGAAATCTAACTGAGGAAAATATTCTTCAATTCCTGCATTAAACTTGATGTTACGCTGCAAATAGCTGAGCGTATTCCTTTTCACGTGTTCACAAATATGCAGAACGATACCGCCAACAGAGTTTAAACCTGGCGCATTACATTCCCACAATTGTTCCGTTTTGAATGCCTGAATCGAGCGAAGCAATTTAGGCAGATAATGGTCATACATTCGATGCAGAGCGATTTTAACAAATAGCTTCATTTCTTCCATTTCTAATCCTCCAATGCTAATTGAAAACAAAGTACCTTGTTTTCATATTAGACGGTTTTTTGTCATCGTGATGAATTCAATCCCATTATCGTTTTGTTCATAAAAGTGGCTTTGCTTTAAAAAATGAACGCGTTCCATCTTGTTTGCTCCGAATTACATCCATTTTGCCATATAATATTCATCAACATATTTTCCGTTTATCAAAAGAGAATGCCGCTTGATTCCTTCCCGTTCAAATCCCATTTTGCGATACAGCGATACCGCGCGTTGATTGTCAACGACTACCGTCAGTTCCAACCGGTGAATGCCTTTCGTGCGAGCCCAACGCTCCAATTCGGCAAACAGCATCGTACCGATTCCTTTTCCTCTGTATGAAGCCAGCACGCCAATGACGATATATGCCGTATGTTTATTTCGTCTCGCACGCCCTCCCCTTGCGACTAAATACCCAACCAGTTTTCCTTCCGCCTCTGCCACCAGTATCGTGGAGTTTTCCTCATTCTGCATTGCTTCGATTTGGCTTCGCTGCTGTTTTGGGGTGAGAGTTCGTTCTCCTGCTTCAAACAATAAAAAGTCTGATTCTTTTTCTACTTGCAAGATAAGATGTGCCAATTCTTCCGCATCGTCTACCGTCGCATGCCTTATTTTCATGCATTTTCTCCCCCCTCTAAATATTCCTGCGCTAAATCGCGGCTGCGATACCGCCCCATCGCCGTTTTTACCTTTTTAAACCCTGCTTGTTGGTAAAACACCTCGTTTCCTGTCGTCGCAATCAAATGAACGCAGGAAATATGCTGCAGCTGATCAAGCAAATCTTCCACAATTGCTTTTCCGATGCCACGCCCTTGAAAATCACGATGAACGACCACATCGTAAATCGCCGCATTAAACACGCCATCGGAAAGAGCGCGGCCGAATCCGATAATGCGGCCGTCACAAAAGGCAAGTGCAATGACATTGCTTGCTTCAAATACCTGCCGGATGACTTCTTCTGTATGTTTCGTCCAGCCGACGGATTCATATACCTTTTTCATCTCTTGCCAATTCGCTTTGGATAAGTCTCTATGGATGTGAATGTTCACGCCCATCCCCCTTACTTTCTCGAAATCGTTTCTTTTCCAGTTCAGTGGTTACAGGACTGCAATGAATCACGGTATCGCTCCTCTTTTAGAACAGCTTATATAACATGGCGCCCACCAATTTCAAGAAAATCCTTTAACATAATTCCCGAAAGAAGTCTCCCACTTCTAAACGTGGAGGTGCGATAGCACCAGTGAAAGTGGGAGATGAATTTTAGTTAGGCGTAGTCGAAAGTCGGCTTTCCCACCGAACATATGTCGCTATTGTTTCATAACATATTCTTGGCTAACTGGATATATGGGGTTGCATGGAGAAAAATGCGAAAACCAGGCGATGCCATCCATGCGTAAAATATCCAAGGTACAAAAAAATCTCCGAATGGTCGGACATCTAGGGTTGAACGACCCGAAGTTACGCTCAGGGAAACGAAAGGCTGCTTTCGTCGTGGAACTGAGAAACTCCCACTTCAAGCGTTAGCTAAGTGGCGAGTAGTTCACGGAGCAAATTTCGCCATTGACTCTATAAGTCTATTTTATCCTTTGTTTCAAAATATTTCTTCCCTTTTTCCCTAAAAGTATCATAAATTGTCGTAAAGGGTTCCGTTTTGCATCAAAAGAGAGGGTGTCCCAAAAGCAATCGTTTTGGGACACCCTCTTTTTTTAGTTAATTTAAAAGGTATGAGCTAAATCTTTAGCTCGTGCGATTGCATTTTCTTTAATTTCTTGCGCTTTGTCAGGCATTGCCGCATGTCCTTCGACAAATAAGCCTTCAAAAGAAGGAACTCCAAGGAATTGCATCATTACACTTAGATAACGATGCCCCATTTCCATTTCGGCTGCCGGACCTTCTGAATAAAAGCCTCCACGAGCTTGAATATGCAAGGCTTTCTTATCAGTTAAGAGACCTACTGGTCCTTGTTCGGTGTATTTAAACGTTTTACCCGCAACAGCAACAGCATCAATATATGCTTTCATGACTGGCGGGAATGAAAAATTCCATAAAGGTGTTACAAATATATATTTATCCGCGGAAATAAATTGCTCACATAACTCTGACAGACGGCCAACTTTAGCTTTCTCTTCGGAAGAAAGTTCCTCAAATCCTTTCCCGGATCGAAGTTTCCCCCAGCCGCTAAGTACATCAGCATCAATTTGAGGAATATATTCTTTATAAAGGTCAATATGCACAATTTCATGATCTGGATTTACTTCCTTATAAGTTTCAATAAATGCTTTTCCTACTGCCATACTGTAAGATTGTGTGTCATCAAGTGGATGAGCCGTGATGTACAATACTTTTGTCATTTGAGATCTTTCCTTTCATGCTAGTTTTATATATTTTAAATTAAAATATTTTTAATACGAGACAATTCTATTAGATTTTATATCGTATTGCAAATTATTTACTTTCTTAAAAAAATTTTATTGAGACGAATCATTTTCTTAATACTTCTTCTATAATCCTGCCCTGTAGTTGGAGAAAAAATCAACCCTTAACAGGGCTAAATAAAAACGCCCCCAATCGGAGTGGAGCTGACAAAATTTTTTCAGAAAATTCCATACAATTATTTCATAAAATTTTACACGATACAATCATAGCAGTCCAATCACATCGTGGCCTGTCATGCACTTCCCGTTTAGGCAATATCCATGAATCTGTGTGCATCTCTTTTCTCTATCCTAAAATTTCCTTCCTATATAGTTGCGTCCGCCGCTTTCTCGCCGTATCATTTTATATAAATTCATACATAGAAAGGGTGCACACCGATGACCAAACAACTGCCGCCAGGCCAATTTGAAACGGAAAAATGGCCGATTCTCCATGTGGGGGATGTCTATCAATTTGATGAATCAACATGGGAATTCCGCTTATTTGGGGATGTGAAAGAAGAAGTCTCTCTTTCCTATCGGCAAGTAATGGAGCTGCCAAAAACGATATCGACGATCGATATGCATTGCGTGACCACGTGGTCAAAGTTTGATACAACGTTTGAAGGAATCGCTTTTCGCGAGTTTTTGCGCTTTGTTGAGCTGGAGCCGGATGTAAAATATGTGAAAATTTACGGCTATTTGAACGGAGACCGCTTCGGCTATTCGGCGAACTTGCCGCTTGAAGCGCTCATGGGCGATGACGCGTTGTTTGTGTACCGCTGGAAAGATAAACATCATGACTGGCAGGATATTTCCCTGAAACATGGCTATCCGCTCCGCTTTATTCCGCCCGCATCGTTTTACTTATGGAAAGGGGCGAAATGGGCGTCAGGCATCCGGTTTATGAAAAAAGACGAGCCGGGATATTGGGAACAGCGCGGCTATTCGATGACCGCCAATCCGTTTAAAGAAGAACGCTTTGCCAATCCGGCCGGCACGTTTAAGTGATGGTGACAGAGCTTTCCGAACGAAAAACGAGGACCGCTTCGCTCAGGAAGGGTCCTCGTTTTATTTATTATGACTAAACATGATTGACTGCTGTTTGTTTTTGTAGCCAAGGGCTGAGCCGGGCAAACAAAAGCATAAAGACAATGGTAATCATGACGCCTTTTACTGCATTAAACGGAAGGATGGCAGAAACGACGAGCGCTTTTGTTTCCGGCGCGCTCATCGCCGGAGCGCCCAGAAAGATCGTATATGCCGGCAGAAACACATAGTAGTTCAATACGCTCATCATCAACGCCATGACGGCGGTGCCAGTGGCTAACCCAGCCAGCATTCCTTTTTTTGATTTTGTTTTATGATATACGTAATATGTCGGCAAAATAAACGTAATCCCGGCCATGAAGTTGGCGATATGCCCGACCGGAACACCGGTAGGACTGCCGACCATGAAATAATTCAGCACATTTTTTAGCAATTCAACGAGCACTCCCGCCAGCGGACCGTACAAAAGCGCGGCGATCAATGCCGGAACGTCGCTGAAATCCACCAATAGAAAGTTTGGAAACGGTGGAAGCGGAAAGTTTAACAGCATCAGCAAATACGAGATGGCACTAAATACCCCAATCAAGACAAGTGCGCGGACATTCATTTTTCTCATGTCGATTCTCCTCTCCTTCTCGTGATTCATCCTCACAAGAAAGAAGGCTGCCATCTTGAGCGTCAAATAAAAAACCCTTAAGTGCTCACACTTAAGGGAGAAAAAGGGAATGCTCAAATAGACGTTCGAGCGCGCTGCATTCGAACGCCGGCAAACCTTCATCTTCTCCCATCCAGACTATACTGTCGGCTCCGGACTCGCACCGGATCCTGCCTTGCGGCTCGCGGGCTGAGAAGCGCAATCGCTTCATCACCGCCGGTCGGGAATTTCACCCTGCCCCGAAGATGAATCGTATATTTTTTATATGCGATTGTACATTTAGTATACAATTTTTATATAAATTCTGTCTACCATTTTTTATGCAACAAAGTTTTTTATTTACACAACATTTTTATGATAAAATAAAA
Organism: Parageobacillus sp. VR-IP; assembly: GCF_013357975.1. Lineage (NCBI taxonomy): Bacteria > Bacillati > Bacillota > Bacilli > Caryophanales > Anoxybacillaceae > Parageobacillus > Parageobacillus sp. VR-IP. The sequence continues at coordinate 370,731 of NZ_JABVYQ010000003.1, read as the reverse complement.
ACGGAAAAAGATAGCAAATAGTAAGGAGAGTGGCTAGATGAAACAGGAAATCATCGAACGTTTTACGAAATACGTTAAAGTCAACACACAATCCGACCCAAACAGCGACACTTGCCCTTCCACTCCTGGCCAGCTGGAACTTGGAAACATGTTGGTGGAAGAATTAAAAGCAATCGGCATGAAAGACGTGACAATGGATGAAAACGGATACGTAATGGCAACATTGCCGGCGAATACAGATAAAGATGTGCCAACCATTGGCTTTTTAGCCCATATGGACACAGCAACCGAATTTACGGGAGCAAACGTCAATCCGCAAATCGTCGAAAATTATGACGGCGGCGATATCGTCTTAAACGAATCGTTAAACATTGTCCTATCGCCAAAAGATTTCCCGGAATTGGCCAACTATAAAGGCCATACGCTCATCACCACCGACGGCACGACGTTATTGGGTGCAGACGATAAAGCAGGAATAGCCGAAATTATGACAGCGATGGCTTATTTAATTCAGCACCCGGAAATTAAACACGGCAAAGTGCGCGTCGCCTTTACGCCGGATGAAGAAATCGGCAGAGGCCCGCATAAGTTTGATGTCGCTAAGTTCGGCGCTAAATTTGCGTACACAGTCGACGGCGGCCCGCTCGGCGAATTGGAATACGAAAGCTTTAACGCCGCAGAAGCAAAAATCACGATCAAAGGGAAAAACGTCCATCCGGGCACTGCCAAAGGAAAAATGATCAACTCGATGAAGATCGCGATGGAATTTCACGGACAGCTTCCTGCTAACGAGGCGCCTGAGCATACGGAAGGATACGAAGGATTTTATCATTTGCTATCCTTTCAAGGAAATGTCGAAGAAACCATGCTTCATTACATAATCCGCGACTTTGACCGCCAGCAATTTGAAGCACGCAAAGCAAAAATGCAGGAAATCGCGGCAAAATTGCAAGAAAAGTACGGAAAAGAGCGGATCATGATCGAAATAAAAGACCAATATTATAACATGAAAGAAAAAATCGAACCGGTCCGTGAAATCGTCGATATCGCCTATGAAGCGATGAAAAACTTAAATATTGAGCCGAAAATTTCGCCGATCCGCGGCGGAACGGACGGTTCGCAGCTTTCCTACATGGGACTGCCGACGCCAAACATCTTTGCCGGCGGCGAAAACTTCCACGGCCGCTACGAATATATTTCCGTCGACAACATGATCAAAGCAACAAATGTGATTATTGAAATTATCAAGCTGTTCGAGCAAAAAGCGTAACATAAAAGCTGGTTCCAAACAGTGGCTTGGAACCAGCTTTGTTTTTTAGTGCAGCTTTTGAATGCGCCCTTCGATGCGGGCATCAAATGGCTGCGGAAGCTGTTTAATATAATCGACCAGCGCATCTAGATCGACCGGTCCTACTTCCCGATTTTTTCCTTCTGTAAATACCGTGAAGTTATCTCCTCCATCAGCCAGGAAGCTGTTTGCCGTAACGGTGTATTCCGCATTTGGATCAAGTTTGGTGCCGTTTGGCAAATAAATATCGACGACTTTGTCTCCTATCGGTTTGCTTGCGTCCCAAGTATACGTGAGACCGGAAATTTGCAGCATGCGCGTTTGATTCGACTGCCATTGTTGATTTAACAGTTTGCGGATTTGTTCTCCCGTAAGCGTCATTTTTACTAGTTGATTGCCAAATGGCTGAACGTTATACAGCTCTCCCCACGTCACTTCCCCTTGTTCCACATCGGCGCGAATGCCGCCAGGATTCATAAAGGCGAAGTCGGTTTTCATCGCTGTCCGCTGCGCGTCCGCAATCAAGTTTCCTAAAGCCGATTCACCACTTGCATTTTGCTCAGCGCTAATTGTCGTTTTTGCCGTACCGACGACTTGGTTAATAATCGGTGCGACTTTTTCTTCATACTTGTTAATTAGTTTCGTAATCTCTGGATCAGGCTTAATGCTATCTTGATAGGTAGTCACGATTTCCGCTTTTTTCGCAACAACGTCTTTTGTTCGCCGATCAATTTTTAAATCGACATCAGAAAAAGCAGTTCCATAAGAATACGATTGAACAAGCAGTTTGCCATCCACTTCTGCATTTAAATACGCATGATTATGGCCGGCAAAAATCACGTCGACTTCATCATCCACTTTTTTCGCAATTTCCACAATTTCACCACTCGCATTGGAACCATCTTTATTAGACACCCCTGGATTATGCGCGAGGACAACGATTGCACGCACTCCTCTCCGCTTTAACTGTTTCACCGCTTTGTTAATCGCTTCTGCTTCATCTGTGAATGTAACCCCCGCCACACCGCTTGGAGTGACGATGCTTGGCGTGTCGGACAACACTACTCCGATAAAGCCAATCGGCATCCCTTTCACTTTTTTAATAACATAAGGCGGAAGAATCGGTTTGCCTGTCTTTTTATCTATTACATTCGCGATTACGTATGGAAAGTTGGCGCCACGAAAATAGCCGGTTTTTGGATGTGTGCCGCCATAAATGAGGCGAAGCATTTCGTCGACCCCTTCATCAAATTCGTGGTTTCCGAGTGTTCCCACATCAAAGCCCAGCTTATTTAAAAATTCTATCGTTGGCTCATCCTGCAGCAGTGCCGATACAGGCGAACTAGCCCCAACAGCATCTCCCGCATGCACAAGAAGCGTATGCTTATTTTCCCTTTCCCGTTGTTTCAAATACGCAGCTAAATAATCCGCTCTCCCGACCGCTCTTCCTCCAACATTTCTTGTTACATCAAGCTGTCCGTGAAAGTCGTTAATTCCTAGCAATTGAACATCGATGTAACGGTGTTGATACGCATCCGCTTTCAGCTGTTTTTCTTCATCGCCAGCTTTTCCAGCTGCAAAGACATTTCCCGAAGCGATCATCGTCGATAACATCAAGGCAGGGACAGCCGTTTTCAGCCATTTTGAAGAAAATTTCATCACATTAATTCCCCCTTTTTGTTTTCCTACCATTCAGCATAATTTTTCGTTCTATCAAAATAATAGAGTCAAATGACTTATTTTCTGCTAAACTATTGTAAATTTTTCATAAATTTGTATAGTATTTTTCTAACTATTCGTGATTGTCTATGAATCTACGGAAAAATCTTTTGTCATTCACTCGCGTTTTATCCTAAAAGGTTGAATAACGTAATGCATAACAAAAATCATGAGTGTAAAAAATAGGATTGTCACTGTATACAAAGGAGGTGTCTCTGATGGAACGATATGAACAATTCAACAAAAGTTTCATCAACGGCGAATGGGTCGATGGACTTAGCGAACGGACATATGGTAACTTAAACCCGTATGACAATTCCGTTATTGCAACCATTCGTCTGGCAACGAAAAAACAGCTTGCCGAAGCGTTTGACGTCGCCAAACAAGCTCAAAAAGAATGGGCGAACACACTCCCAGAAGAGAAAAAGGAAGTGCTCCGCAAAGCGGCGGAATATTTACGTTCCAATCGGGATGCAATTATGGATATGATCGCCCGCGAAACAGGCGGAAGCATCATTAAGGCGAATGTGGAAGTCGATTTATCGATTGGGCTTGTCGAAGAAGCAATCAACATGGTCGATGAATTGACAAAAGTGAAGGAAATTCCGTCGGAAACAGAAGGAAAAATCAACCGGATTTATCGCCTACCATTAGGGGTCATCACATCGATTTCTCCGTTTAACTTTCCAATGAATTTGTCGATGAGAACAATCGCCCCAGCGATTGCGTTAGGAAATAGCGTCGTACATAAGCCGGATATCCAAACATGCTTCACAGGCGGCTCCATCATCGCAAGAGCCTTTGAATATGCCGGATTGCCAAAAGGAGTTTTAAACGTCATTCTCACCGATATCGATGAAATCGGCGACGATATGTTAACCAATCCGAATTCACAGCTTATTAGTTTTACTGGTTCGACTGCTGTCGGCAAGCATATCGGAGCGATCGCAGGCGGAATGTTAAAACGCGTCGCGCTAGAGCTTGGCGGTAACAACCCGTTTGTCGTTCTTGCTGATGCCAATGTGGATCGTGCCGTTGACGCAGCAATATTCGGCAAGTTTATCCATCAAGGGCAAATTTGTATGATTATTAACCGCATCATTGTCCATAAAAACCATTATGATGAGTTTGTCGAAAAATTCGTCGAACGGGCGAAAGCGCTTCCGTATGGCGACCCGCGCGATCCGAAAACGATCATCGGTCCGCTGATTAACGAAAAACAAATCGAAAAAGCCTTGGCGATCATTGAAGAAGCGAAAAAAGAGGGTGTCAAAGTGGCGCTCGAAGGAAAGCGAATCGGCAACATTTTAACGCCGACTGTATTTGTCGATGTCGATAATAACAGCAAACTGGCACAAACCGAATTGTTCTCCCCAATCGCGACCATTATTAAAGCTGAATCCGATGACGAGGCGATCGCGATGGCGAACGATACCGAATATGGTTTAAGTTCAGCGATTTTCACCGAAGATTTAAGCGAAGGCGAACAATTAGCCTTACAAATTGAAAGCGGTATGACACATATTAACGATCAGACGGTCAATGATAGCCCGACCGTCCCGTTTGGCGGCACAAAATCCAGCGGTATCGGACGGTTCGGAAACCCGTGGGTTGTGGAAGAGTTTACGATGACAAAATGGGTATCGGTTCAAAAGGAGTATCGCCGCTATCCGTTTTAGTAGTCCAAGAAAAAGGGGCCGACCGAAAAGCAGAATTGCTTTCCAATCAGCCCCTTTTAAAATTCGCTTGTATTGGCGTGAATCGTGACTTGTTGGATTTTTACAACTGTTTTTCCCCTTTCACACCATTAATCGAGTAGCTTGCCGTAATGTTGGCATTTAACGAATGGGATACAGAGCAGTACTTCTCTTTAGACAATTGAATGGCACGGACGACTTTGTCCTCTGGCAAATCCCCTTCTAACACATAATGAATGTGAATATCCGTAAACCGTTTCGGATGATCGTCCGCACGGGTTCCTTCCACTTCCATATAAAACGAACGAACCTCAAGTCGCATTTTTGTCAAGATCGATATAATGTCAATTCCCGTACATCCGGCAAGCCCATGTAAAATCAATTCCATCGGTCTCGCTCCAGAATCTTGCCCCCCTGCTTCTTTGGAGGCATCCATCGGGATTTCCACTCCCGAAGCGCTCATCCCTGTAAATGACATTTGCCCATTCCACGTCACTTTCGCTTTCACTTTTTCTTCCTCCTCTTTTTGCTCCAGCGGTGAAATAAATGATGTTACTATTCAGTTTACTTTGCCAAAAAAATAAATGCAAAAAAAATATCTTTTCGTATACATATTCTATTTTTCTATCTACCGTTTTTTTTCATGCATGATAAAATAAAAACATGCACAAATTTGATGAGTAAAGGGTGTAGGGAGATTGATGGAAAAAGCACTCATTTTGATCGCAGCTTACCTTCTTGGGTCGATTCCGTTTGCGCTCCTTGTTGGAAAAATAGGATACGGAGTCGATATTCGCGAGCATGGAAGCGGAAATCTAGGAGGGACAAATACATTTCGTGTGCTTGGCGTAAAAGCGGGGATTATGGTCACATGCGGAGATATTTTGAAAGGAACATTAGCAGCAAGCTTACCTGTATTATTTTCCGTTCACGTACATCCGCTTTTGGCAGGAGTGTGCGCGGTTCTCGGGCATATCTACCCGATCTTTGCTAAATTTCGCGGCGGAAAAGCGGTTGCTACATCAGCTGGGGTGATGTTGTTTTATTCACCGCTTTTATTCGTTTCTCTTCTCATGGTTTTTTTCATTGTTTTATATATTTCCAAATATGTTTCATTATCTTCGATGTCAGCGGGGGTATATGCTGTTATTTACACGATCTTCTTTACCAATGATATTCCGCTAATGATCGCAGTATTGTTATTAACGGTGTTTATCTTTTACCGTCACCGCGCGAATATAAAACGCATTATCAACAAAACGGAACCAAAAATCAAATGGTTAGGCGGAAAATAACACCATCGCGTCATTTTGAAACATCGTTTATCGAACACGCGATCAAGTGCATAATAAAAACAAGCCATTTGACCGGACAGGAAAGGAGTTTGATCATTGAAATTACCAAGCGAATTCATCGAAAAAATGGAGAGACTTTTAAAAGATGAAGCTTCTCGTTTTTTCTCCATTTATCATGAAGAAAAAGCAAACGGGTTACGGTTCAATCCGTTGAAAATCGACCGAGAAGCATTTTTAACGCTCGCCCCGTTTGCGCTTTCCCCCGTTCCATTTTGTCCTACCGGCTTTTATTATGATGCGGACGAACAACCCGGAAAGCATCCATATCATGCGGCAGGGCTCTATTATGTCCAAGAACCGAGCGCGATGTTTGTGGCTGAGGTGTTAAAACCGAATCCGGGGGAAACGGTTCTTGACCTTTGTGCCGCACCTGGAGGAAAAACGACTCAGCTTGCGGCAATGATGAAAAATCAAGGGCTGATTATCGCCAATGAAATTCATCCGAAACGCGTCAAAGCACTTTCGGTAAATATCGAGCGGTTGGGCGTTACAAACGCGCTTATTACGAATGAAACACCGGAAAAGCTCGCGAAATATTTTCCTGGGTTTTTTGACAAAATTTTAGTAGACGCTCCATGCTCAGGGGAAGGCATGTTCCGAAAAGACGAGAAAGCCGTTCGATTTTGGAGCCAGGAGTACGTCGAACAATGCGCCATCAAACAACGGCATATTTTGCAATACGCCTATGAAATGTTAAAAGAAGGAGGCATTCTCGTCTATTCCACTTGCACGTTTTCTCCCGAAGAAAACGAACAGACAATAGAAGCTTTTTTACAAACATATGATGATCTTAAATTGCTATCGATTGAAAAAGTTCATGGCATTCAGCCAGGAAGACGGGAATGGACGAACACGAACTTGGAGGAAATAGAACGAACGGCCCGGCTATGGCCACATTCGTTAAAAGGAGAAGGCCATTTTGTCGCGAAAATAAAAAAAACAGGCCCCTCTCCTTCATGGAATGGACGTTATGCCAAATCGAACGTCTCCAAACAAATGATCCACGATTATCGACAGTTTGAACAGAAAGTGTTACAGACCGAAATAACCAAACCGTTGTATGCTTTTCAACACCATCTTTTCGCCTTACCTGATCACTGTCCGAATTTCGATGGCCTAAAAGTGGTACGGGCAGGACTGCACTTAGGAGAAGCGAAAAAGCAACGGTTTGAGCCAAACCATGCGCTTGCCTTATCGCTAAAGCCTCAAGAAGTTCGTTACTCCCTTGATTTGTCAAGCGACAGCGTCGAATGTCTAAAATATTTGCGCGGGGAAACGATCCTAACGGGAGAAGACCGCGGCTGGCTGCTTGTGACCGTTGATGGCTATCCGCTCGGCTGGGGAAAAGAAGTAAAAGGTATGCTGAAAAACTTTTATCCGAAAGGATTACGAATGATGTAGAAAAAGGGCGCGCTGATCAGCGGCCCTTATTGTTTTACCGATGTTGGAATGGTCAACGTGAATACAATTTCATCTTTTGCCAAATCTATTTTCCGGGCGGAAACTTGATAACCGTTGCCGAAACGAATATCGGTGAGCGCCACATAAACGCGGTTTGCCACCGGGTCAATGATCACTTCATCCGGCAGCGGCGCATGTTTTCGCAAATATTTTAAGACATAGGTGACGGGAAGCTCCCACTCTCCCAGTGATATTTCCGGACGTTGCAGCTCCACATTTCCACCTTTAACCACTTTTGGAATAAAGGAAACGACGAGGTCAAGCTCCCGGCCGAATACCGGAAGCTTGCTTGCCACATACACGCGATCATCAAGCCAGACGCGATATTGCAGCGGATGATCCTTTGTCTTTTTGCGAATATAATCATTGATTACCGTATTCAAATGTTCTTTGTGCGAATATACCGTAAATGTCGCCCCTTTTGCTTTTTTCGGCGGCGGCACCGAAATCGGTTTAGCCGGCTGAAACAGCCACGCCGAAAGCAGCACGACAACGGCAATGTCCAATATCACTAATGCCCAAAACCACTTTTTCCAATTCATTGTTCCGATCTCCTTAGCCACATCTCTTCATGTTTTGTCAGCTCGTCATATACTCGTCTTGCCATTTGTTCATAGCCGATTTCATTCGGATGGAACTGATCGCTGTATAACATATCATCACGGTTGTCAAATAAATCCTTCACGTTTACAAATATTGTACGGCTATAACGTTTTAATACTTCTTTGCTGCCGTTATTCCATAGCTCAATGACATCGTCAATTTCCGGAACATTGGACAGCGAGCTCGAAAATGGATTATACAACCCGATAAGAACAATAGTGGCATGTCGATTGGCGGCGCGAATCGTAGCCAATAAATGATCCAACCGAGCGGCAAACCGTTTTTGCTCTTTAGCAAACAGTTCATATGATAAGTCAAAAAAATGGGAACGGACAATTTTCATCATGTCATTGCCGCCGATCGTAATGAAAATCAAATCAGCTTGTTCAACTGCTTCTATATGTTGATGGACGACGTCGTCAAGCTGGCTAATCCGCAATCCCCGTTTTCCTAAATTGACGACCGTAATCGTCCGCACCCCTTTATGCTGTAATAATTGTTGGCGCAAGCGCGAAATATATCCACCTTTTTGTTCGCGATCCCCTATTCCTTCCGTTAATGAATCGCCAAGAGCGAGCACGCGGATATCTTTTGGAAAAAAATCATTGGCAACCATACGCGGTGCTAGCTTTATTTGCCGTTCAGGCAAGCTGGCATTGATTGCCTGCTGCGAAGAACAGCCGGCGCAATAGAACAATAATAAAAAAAGCAATCCCCATTTTTTCATGATCTACACCTACCTTATGCCGCAAACAGAGAAAACACGAAAAGGCAAAAATGCGCCTACATTTTTGCCCTTCAGGACGACTGCAAAATTTCGATATGCTCTAAAATCTTTTCATACGGAACATCTTGCACTCCACTATAAGTTTGAACAATGGTACCGTTTTGGTCAACAAGATAAAACTCTGTTCCATGGATCACTTGATCCTTATTTTCCGGTTTTTTTACAATCGTTTTAAAATTTTTCTTGGCAAATTTCTCAATTTCTTGCTGGCTGTATCCTGTAAGCAAATGCCAGTTTGATAAATCACCATCAAATTTTTTCACATACTCTTTTAACTTTTCCGGTGTATCTACTTCTGGATCCACACTAAATGAGACAAATTCAACATCGAGCCCTTTTTCTTTCGCCTTCTTTTGTAACTTGGCCATATGGGCTGTCATTGGCGGACAAACCGTTTCACAATTTGTAAAAATAAAGTCGGCAACCCATACTTTCCCCTTTAAATCTTTTAAACCAAATGGCTTCCCATTTTGGTCCGTAAACGTAAAACTACTAACTGGCCAGTTTTTGGCATCAGGAATCGTTTTTCCGCAGGCAGCAAGCAGAACGATAGCAAGAAGAAGCAGCATTCTTTTCATCTTTTCGTGCCCCCATCTCCTATTCCATATCTTAGTCGGTATAATACATAAGCCCAACCGCTCCCGCTCCGGTATGAATCGAAATGACCGGTGTCGTCTGAACGATATCAAGGCGCTGATATCCTATCGCTCCGATAATCGATTGTTTCAGCCGTTCCGCTAAAGCGAGCGCATCAGAATGAGCAATCGCCACCCTCCGCACCGTTTTGTTCGCAATATCTGAAATCAATTGATTCGTCAAATATTTAACGGCTTGCGAATAACTGCGCACGTTCGTAATCGGCGTATACATGCCATCGTCCAGCGCGGCGATCGGTTTAATATTTAAAAGCGAACCGACCAGTGCCTTCCCACGGCCAACTCTCCCGCCTTTTACAAGATTTTCGAGCGTATCAAGCATGACGTATAATCGGGTATGACGGCGAACGATTTGCAAGCGGCTGACAATGTCCGCTACGCTTTTTCCCTCTTTTGCCAATTGCGCCGCTTCCAGCACTTGAAAGCCTAACGCACACGAAATAAACTGGGAGTCGACGACGGTCACGTTCGCTTTGGACATGTTTGCGGCATGCTGAGCGGAGCGGACTGTGCCGCTTAGCTCGCCAGACATATGAATGGAAAGGACTTCGCTTCCATCCTCGCCAAGACGATCGTAGGCGCAAAGAAACTCACCGGCAGAAGGCTGCGAGCTTTTCGGCAGCTCCTTTGCCGCTTTCATTTTTTTCATAAACTCATCAGGTGTAATCGTGACGCGGTCGATCAACGTTTCCCCGTCAATCGTAAAATGAAGCGGGACGACTTCAATTCCGTGTTCCTCGAGCACCTCTTTCGATAAATCCACCGTCGAGTCGGTTACAATTTTTACGTTTTTCATGCATTCACTCCTAAATATAGCTTTCTGTACAATTATATAATGAAATGAGAAAAATTCCTATACAAAACCACCAAAGAAAAAAGTTGTTTTGCCCAAGGCAAAACAACTTTTGAAAGTGTTACGCATTGTTTTTTAATACATTCGTTTTAAAAATTTGCTCGTACACTGGCCATTTTAATACTTTTTTCAAATATTCGCGAAACGAATACACAGAACGATCATTTGGGGATCGATATACTTTGGCAATAAACGTTTCTAAACGGAGTTGAATCATAAATCGATACGTGTTATCTTCCTCCAATACTGGAATTTCGATAATCTTCACCTTTTGCCCATAAGCGTTTTTGAACTCTAGGCTTTTGAATAACAAAATATCAATCCTCTTTTTTCACCGATTTACTTTTATTATACACCAAACCGGTGAAAAAGTATGTCAGAAATGCGCGAAATCTTCCCGACTTTTTTCGCGCTTTTTTTCTAAATGAGCAAGTGGAATAACTTCGGATCTTTATTCACTTCTTGAAACGGAAAGCCTTTTTTCTTCATCCGTTCAATCAGCGGCGCGTAATCTTCGCGGCGCTTTAGCTCGATGCCGACCAAAGCCGGACCGCTTTCTTTATTGTTTTTCTTTGTGTATTCAAAGCGGGTGATATCATCGGTCGGTCCTAAGACTTCATCCAAAAACTCGCGCAGTGCGCCGGCGCGCTGTGGAAAATTCACGATAAAATAATGCTGCAGCCCTTCGTAAATCATTGACCGCTCTTTAATTTCCTGCATCCGGTCAATATCATTGTTGCCGCCGCTGATAACGCAGACGACCGTTTTGCCGCGGATTTTCTCTTTATAAAAGTCGAGCGCCGCAATCGGAAGCGCCCCCGCCGGCTCCGCGACAATCGCGTTTTCATTATATAATTCCAAAATCGTCGTGCATACTTTTCCTTCTGGGACAACAACAATGTCATCAAGCATTTCCCTGCAAAGGGCAAACGTTTTTTCACCAACTGTTTTGACCGCCGCCCCGTCTACAAATTTATCAATTTCCTCTAATGTCACAACACGGCCTTGTTCAAGTGCGGATTTCATCGACGGGGCTCCTGCCGGTTCGACGCCGATAATATTGGTGGCTGGGGAAATGCTCTTGATATATGTACCAAGCCCAGCCATCAATCCGCCGCCACCAATGCTCGCAAACACAAAATCGATCGGTTCTTCGCAGTCATTGAGCACTTCAACGCCGATGGTCCCTTGTCCGGCGATGACATACTCATCATCAAACGGATGAATGAACGTACGGCCTTCTTCTTTCGCACACTTCATGGCCTCGTTAAAGGAGTCATCAAACGTATCGCCTACTAACACAATTTCTACCATATCTTTTCCAAACAGTTGCACTTGCGAGACTTTTTGTCTCGGCGTTGTCGCCGGCATGTATATTTTTCCATGCACACCGAGCGCCCGGCATGAATACGCGACCCCTTGCGCATGGTTGCCCGCGCTCGCGCAAATGATTCCTTTTCTCCGTTCTTCCGCGCTTAAATGCTTCATTCGATTGTAAGCGCCGCGAATTTTAAACGAACGGACCACCTGCAAGTCTTCGCGCTTTAAATAGACGTTGCATTCATATCGTTCCGACAATAGGGGATTTTTTTGCAGCGGAGTATGATAGACAACGTCTTTTAACGTATGGTAAGCGATTAAAATGTCTTCCACGTAAACGGTCCCTTGTTTTCGTTTCAGTTGTTGTTCCATACTCTTTCTTTCCCTTTCTTTCTAAGTTGTTTTTTTAATTTGTAAATTATATCACAAATTTTAAAAAAGAAAAGGGAATTTTCAAAAAGTTTATAAAAACATTTATGCTTGGCAGCACGATGATGTATTGCTGCATTTTTTTGCATCTAAAAAAAGACGACCGTCTTATGTGCGGTCGTCTTTCTCCCGTTCATATTCCTCGGCAAACTCCGTCGCCCATCTTCCTTCGTCATACCAGCGGTACTTCTCTTCCTTTCTCGCTTCTTCAAGAATATGGTTTTCCATAAACAAATGAAAAAACGCTTCAATGGCGCCGATGGCCAGTGCGCAGTAAAAGGAAGCATATGCCATGTTCATCGTTGGCTCAATGAGCGCATAGCTTGCCAGCCAGATCAGCAAAAACGAGAGCGGAAGATCGGCAATAACAGCGACAAAATTGCCAAAGCGGGGCAAAATCAGCAAATCGCCGATGATATAAGAAGCGAGCGCGGTTCCTGCCGCCATGAATAAAACCAGCAGCAACGGGGCATTAAAAATCGCAAAGATGGAAAGCAGCGCGATGCTCCAGCCAACGAATTTCACCACCAATGGAACAATATGTTTCATCGTATTCCTCCATTTCCACTCATTGTTTACTACTGTTATCGTTCCTTTTTTGCGCTGCTTCTATTCGGTCATAAAGAAAAACGTGTCCCGCCAAACGGCGAAACACGTTAATGTTTGCGTTCATAAATGATAAACGCATAATCATATGGATTTTTTTCATCTTTTATTCCTTTCGTATAGGAAACGAGCTGCCACTCTGACTCATTGAAAGCTGGATAAAACGTATCACCTGGAAAACTCGCCTCAATTTTCGTAATGTAAAGACGGTCGGCAACCGGCAGCGTCGCCCGAAACAGCTCCGCGCCGCCGATGACAAACACTTCATCATCGCATTTTGCGGCAAACTGCTTCACTTCCTCGATCGAGTGCAACACTTTGCATCCTTCCGGTTGAAACAAACGATTGCGAGTGACAATGACATTTTCTCTGCCGGGAAGCGGCCGGCCAATCGATTCAAATGTTTTACGCCCCATCACAATGGCGTGACCCATCGTTACTTTTTTAAAATAAGCTAAATCGGCCGGCAAATGCCATGGCAGGCGGTTGTTTTTGCCGATGACGCGGTTTTGATCCATGGCGACAATGTGCGAAATCATCGTATCTCTCCTTTATACCGCAACCGGTGCTTTAATATGCGGATGAGGATCATAGTCGACAATTTCAAAATCGTCAAATTCGTATTCAAAAATCGATGCCGGCTTCCGCTTGATCACCAGCTTCGGAAGCGGGCGCGGCTCTCTTGTCAGCTGCAGTTTCGCTTGTTCTATATGATTTTTATACAAATGTACATCGCCGCCGCTAAAGATCAATTCGCCGACGTCCAAATCGCACTGCTGGGCGATCATATGCGTCAACAACGCATAGCTGGCAATGTTAAACGGCAAGCCTAAAAACGTATCCACGGAACGCTGCTGCCACATGCAGGAAAGCTTGCCGTCGGCGACGTAAAATTGAAACGCGTAATGGCAAGGCGGAAGCTTCATCTCGTCCAGCTCCGCCACATTCCAGGCGCTTACTAATAAGCGTCGGGAATTCGGATTTCGTTTTATTTCTTCAATGACCCAGCTGATTTGATCCACCGTTTTGCCGTCGGCCCCTTTCCAAGAACGCCACTGCGCACCGTATATCGGGCCTAAATCGCCATTTTCATCCGCCCACTCATCCCAGATCGTCACGCCGTTTTCCTGCAAATACCGAACGTTCGTATCGCCTTTTAAAAACCATAATAATTCGTAAATAATCGAGCGGATATGTAGCTTCTTAGTTGTTAGCAGCGGAAAGCCCTCTTGCAAATGAAAACGCAGCTGACGGCCGAACACAGATAACGTCCCGACCCCAGTACGGTCGTCTTTTTCTACCCCGTTTTCTAAAATATCTTCTAGCAATTGTAAGTATTGACGCAATGTTCTCACCTCACGCTCTATCATAACATAAAGGAGTCTCATTCAGAAACAGAAAAAAGAGCTCATAAACGAGCTCTTTCGGCCAAATGGCGGATGAACTGATACGTTTTGGGAGCGACAATTTGCAAATGCCTGCGTGTCTCATCATTATAGTAATAATACGCAAACGACTCAGCAAAATATTCTTCCGGATACATAAGAAAATAATAATGATGTGGAAACAGTTTTGCTGCCTCTTCCTGCCAAATCGAACGGAAAGCCGCAGTCTCGTGAATATGATTAAACACGATATAATCGATGGAATGAGCGAACTCGTGCAGTTCCAAATTAACCGAGCCGTGCCCTTTTCCTTTTTCGCTGTGACCGATTCTAACGAGCACTAAATGCGAGCCGCCAAGCCCTGGAACATCATCCCACGTTGCCGAAGAGGACAAATATCCGCGCGGCGTTTTCCCGCGTAAATATCTCGCCGACGGTTCATCGGTAATCTTCCCGTTCAATAGCTGAATGTAAATATGATGATCCGCCGCTTTTTGCAATATGGATGGGTCGATATGGGCCAGCGTATCAATCATTGTTTTCGCCTCTTTATGGGAAAAATTCGTTTCCGGAACAATGACCATTTTTCTTAATATACCGTATGGCATTGTATGTTTTATGCCCATATTGCTGTCATCAAGCAAAACGCCATGTGCGGCAGGATAAGGGGAAAGTGAAAGAAGCGGAACGATTGCCAGCACCGTTATGATCCAAAAAAGAACCCGTTTCATGAACCTTTCCCCCGCTTCTTTTACTACAAATATGAAAATCTCTTTTTCTATTAAAATTATAACACATGCAAAAACAGGGACAAATGAGTAAAATAAGGAAGCGGGATCACCGAGAAACGTTCATAAAACCGATCATGTCCGCCATTGCGGCGGCGTATTTTTATCCCAATAAATTTTTCCCAGTTCATAATGGGCTTGAAAATCGTCATGGCACGTATGGTAATGAAACTGAAACCAATACCCATCTTGCGGCGGGTGTTCGCGTCTGACATGGAAACGGATAATATCCTCCCCGTTATCAACGCGGTAAATATGAAAAATGCGTTCCCCCATCCCGCCTGATGGGTTTTCCGTCACCGCCAAATACTGCAGCTGTTCTTCCGGATATTGCTCGGCAAGCAACGCAATCACTTCCTCGATGCGCGGCAAAATCACATCGCGAAACTCGCCTTCAATAACGGGGGCGATTTTGCGCCCGAACTTTTCGTACGATTGCCGAGCGGCTTTCTCCATCGTCTGCTCGATAAATTGCTGACGGGAAACGTGCAGAGCTTGCGTTGCCGATTCAGCCGCAACAGTTACGGTTTGCGAGACACGACCGCCATGCTGCCAATCGGAAGACGGGGCATCATCAGCGGTCGGCTCGTCCGCCGCCATTAAGGAAGACGGCGGGGTAACGAGTCCAAACGTACAGGCGGTGATGGCAACAACGAGCGTTTTACGCAACCATTTTGGCAGCCTCACGCCTCTTCACCTTCCTTCAGCGAAAAAATCCCGCTCTGCTTCAGCTTTTCTACCGCCCGCAGCAGCTTGTCTTCTTCTTGCACAAGAGCGATGCGCACATAGCCTTCTCCGCTTGGTCCAAACGCATGACCAGGCGTGACGACCACACCGGCACGGTCGATTAACGCATACACAAAATCAAGTGATGTCCACCCCTTTGGAATTTCCGCCCAAACAAACATCCCTGCTTTCGGTCGATCGACATGCCAGCCGATGGAAGCGAGACCATCTATAAAGCAGTCGCGGCGCGCCTGATACACAGCTCGGCTTTGTTCACAAAAAGAAGCTCCTTTTGTTAATGCCATCACCGCAGCTTTCTGAATCGGCAAAAAAATGCCATAATCCAAATTCGATTTAAAATTGCCAAACACGCGGATGATTTCTTCATTTCCGCAAATATAGCCAATGCGGCAGCCAGCCATATTGAAGCTTTTCGATAACGAATTAATTTCAATGCCGACTTCTTTTGCTCCAGGCACTGATAAAAAGCTGATCGGCTTTTGACCGTCGTAATACAGCTCACTATAGGCAAAATCAGAAACAACGATAATGTTATATCGTTTAGCAAACTCTACCACTTCGCGAAAAAACGCTTCCGTCGCCAGTGCCGGAACGGGATTGCCTGGAAAATTGATAAACATCATCACCGCTTTTTCCGCGATCTCGTGCGGAATTTCCCGTAAATTTGGCAAGAAATCGTTCTCCTTGCGAAGCGGCATGAAATACGGAACCGCTTCTGCCATCGTAATTCCTGACGCATACGCCGGATAGCCGGGATCGGGAACGAGGATGATATCTCCCGGGTCGGCAAACGCCATCGGCAGATGAACAAGTCCGTCTTGTGAACCGATGACATACATGATTTCCGTTTCCGGATGAAGCGTGACACCATGTGAAGTTTGATAATAATATGCCACCGCTTCATGAAATTCATTTGTGCCTTTTAAAGTATAGCCGTACGCTTGTGGATCGTTGGCATAGCGGCTAAGCGCTTCCATGACAAATGGCGGCGGCGGCAAATCAGGGCTGCCGATGCTTAAGTCAATCAAATCGTCATGTTCGCTACGTTTTTGCTGTTTATACGCCGATAATTCGGCAAAAATAGACGCAGAAAAAGCATTCATTCGCATAGCCAGTTTCATGTTCCAACCTCTCCCCCAACTTGCTTCGCAGAAAACCGCTTTCTTTTTCCGCTTTAAATGATTTATACTATGAATATAATAAATAGTATATCATACTGAATATATAAATAGTGTATCATACTTTACAATACAAAACATAGAGAAAGGCGGGGAACAACATGAGCACGATTTTTTTCGCTGCAAGCATTATTACGCTTTTGTATTTTATCTACAGCTGTATTGCCAATGCATAAGAAAAACTCGCAGGATGGCTGCGAGTTTTTCTGTTGTTAATCAATTTTTGTCTTTTTGCGGGCGGAATCGAGCTCATACGCTCCTGTTTCCGTTTTCGTTGTTCCTTGTCCTTTCACGTTTGGCGCACTAACCCCGGTTTTCGACGGATCTTTTTTCCGCTTTGCCACCTTACGTCACCCCCGCTTTTAACGTTCCCTTTCCTCCCTGTTTCTATTCCCTTTCGAAATCTACCATCATCTAAATGAAAAAAAGGATGCTAGATAGCATCCTTAATCACAATACTTTTCGAACGCATTCATAACGTTTTCCATTACAGCTTCCATTGATTGAAATTCAATTTCTTCGCGCGGGATAAAGTGGACGACTTCTTTTCCTTTTAACAGCGCCATTGACGGAGATGAAGGGGCGTAGCCAACAAAATATTCGCGCATTTTCGCCGTCGCTTCTTTATCCTGGCCGGCAAAGACCGTCACTAAATGATCCGGTTTTTTCTCGCTGCGCAATACCGCCTGCGTTGCTGCTGGGCGCGCTAATCCTGCTGCACATCCGCAAACGGAGTTCACAACGACAAACGTTGTGCCTTCGACATTTTCCATAAATTGTTCCACTTCTTCACTTGTGCGCAGTTCGCGGAATCCGGCGTTCACTAATTCGTCGCGCATCGGCTGCACAAGCTGGCGCATATATTCTTCGTAAGCCATCGACATAACAACAATCCCTCCAAACCATTTTCGCTGTCATCAGAATACTATTTTGTTCCCAAAAAATCAATCAAAATAACTAAAACGAGCGTAATTACGTTATGAATAGCGCAAATATTTCACATAAAATTTTTGCCATAGACAAAGACGTAAAAAGAAAAGGTGTTATCGTATGCAACGAGCCTTTTCGATTTTTATCATGTTTTACTATTGGCCCTTTCTTCTGCTTTCCGTCATCTGTTTCCAAACCGATCCTTTCGCTTCCTCGCCGCCTTCAATGCGCTCAATTGCCATTTTCACTTGCATGCTTACTTCAAATTCGGGATCGTTTTCCGCCGCTTTTAATGCCGGCAATGCCGATTCATCACCGACTTCATATAAAAACATAGCAGCGCGCCAGCGAACAAGCTTGCTTGGATCTTTCAGCGCCTCTATCATCACCGGAATCGCTTCCGGATCGCCAATGTCGGACAAACAATCGCCAGCGGTGCGGCGGACGGACACCGACTTATCTTTTAGCGCTTCATACAAATACGGCAACACTTTTTTGCCGCCGATCATCCCTAAATACGCCGTCGCCAAGCGGCGAATCGCCACCTTTTCGTCTTTCAGCGCTTTCGCCAGCACCGGAATATCGTCTTCTGTCGGCTCTGCCATTTGTTCTAGCGCCGCATACCGTTTCCGCCAATCCGGATCATCGAGCATTTCTTTCGTTACTTTCATGATCGGTCGTTTTTGCGCTGTTTTTTCTTGCTCGCCACGGCGGAACATTTGCACGATCCGCTCTAACCGCTCCGGCGGATAGGCGGCGGAAAGCTCTTCAACAATTTCGTTTCCAATTTCTTCGAACGTGCCGTAGCGAACTCCTCTTTCCACCCACTTCCGCTCGAGCACGATATTCCCCGCGTATTTTTGCGCTTCAAGCACCGCATCGACAAACGGTTTCGGCAGCCCGACGCGGTGCTCGCGCTCTCCGTCCGTCAATTTCACCTGCATTGGCAGCCCGTAAAGCATTTGCACATATACTTTTACTTCACCAAAATGTTCGTTTGGCTTTTTAGCCGTCTCTTGCTCGCTTTCTACATCTTCACCGAACACTTCACGAACTTTTGTCAAAATTCCCTTCCAATCGTATTTGGGATTGCGCTCAATCGCCAAAAAGTCAGCGACATGATAAATCCCTTTAACGCCTTCGATTTTCATCAGCTCTTGGATCAGAGGCGGCGCCGTATCGACATTGTCCGGCTTATAGTTATGGCTCGTGCCAAATGGTAGCTCCTCATCTAAGAGCACTTTCATCGTATTCGGACTTGGCGTCGGTTCAATCGATTTAATTTTCATTTCTATTTCCTCCTTTGCTTATGACGACTCGATAAGCTCCGACAGCTCGGCCCATCGCTCTAACAGCGCATCAAGCTCGTCAGAAAGCGTTTCGTATTGCTCGGCAAGCTGCTGAACTTTTTCATAGTCGCTCGCATAGGTTTCCATTTCTTTGGCCACCCGCTGCAATTCTTCTTCCAGTTTGGCTATATTGGTTTCAATTTCTTCCCATTCTTTTTGTTCTTTGTACGTCAGCCGGCGCTTCGTCTGTTTTCTTGTCAGCTTCGTTTCTTTTGCGGCTTGCTTTTCTCGTTTTGGCGGCAGTCGCCGCTGTTCCTCCAAGTATTCGGAATATTCGCCGATATACGTACGGATGTTGCCGTTCCCATCTAAAATCAAAAGCTGTTCGGCGACTTTATCTAAAAAGTAGCGGTCGTGGGAAACGGTTATCACCACACCTGGAAACGACTGCAAATAATCTTCAAGAACCGTTAACGTTTGCGTATCCAAATCGTTTGTCGGCTCATCGAGCAATAGCACGTTTGGCCCACTCATCAACAAGCGCAACAAATATAAGCGGCGCTTTTCCCCGCCGGACAGCTTGCGAATCAGCGTTCCATGCGTATGCATCGGAAACAAAAACTGCTCGAGCAACTGCGCGGCGGAGATCGTCTCTCCATCGACGGTGCGTATTGCCTCGCCCGCTTCGCGAATATATTCGATGACCCGTTTTTGTTCGTCCATTTCCACCTGTTCTTGTGTATAATAAGCGATTTTCACGGTCGGGCCAATTTCCACTTCTCCTTCCTTCGGCCGCAGCCGACCGGCGATGATGTTGAGCAAAGTCGATTTGCCGCTGCCGTTCGGCCCGACAATGCCAATGCGGTCACCCGGTTTGACAAGCAGGTCAAAGGAATGAAAAAGCGGCTTGCCGCCAAACGAATGACTGATTCGCTTCAGCTCGACTACTTTTTTGCCAAGCCGGCTGCCGCCCAGCTTCATCTCAAGCTGTCCGCTTTTTTCCGTCGCAAGCGACGCTTCGAGCTGGGCAAACCGTTGCAAACGTGCCTTTTGCTTCGTTGTCCGCGCTTTGGCGCCACGTTTGACCCATTCGAGCTCACGAAGGTACAGCTGACGCTGCTTTTGCCTAGCAGTGCGCTCTTGTTCTTCGCGAAGGGCTTTCGCTTCCAAAAACGCCGCATAATTTCCAACATACGTATATAGCTTGCCACCTTCTAGCTCAAAGATGCGGTTCGTAACGCGGTCCAAAAAGTAGCGGTCGTGCGTGACAAACAATACCGCCCCTTGATAGCGCACCAAATATTCCTCGAGCCAGCGAATCGCCTCGTCATCAAGGTGGTTCGTCGGCTCATCAAGCACAAGCAGATCGGGCGCTTCAATTAAAGCCTGTGCCAGCGCGACGCGCCGCTTTTGTCCGCCGGAAAGCTCGCCGATTCGCTTCGTCATGTCTGGAATACCCAGCTTTGTTAAAATCGCTTTGGCGTTGGCATTGGCATCCCACGCATTTTGCGCATCCATTTGCTGTGAGAGGTCATACAAGCGCGCCTGCCGCTTTTCATCAAGCGGGTGCTCGGCGAGCGCAGCGAGCGCCAGCTCATAATCGCGCAACAGGCGAATCAGCGGCGTATCGCGCTGAAATACTTGCTCTAGCACAGTCAAATCAGGGCGAAGTTCCGGTCGCTGCGGCAAATAGCCGATCGTAAAATCTTTTGGATAGGCAATATTTCCTTCATCCGGCGCGTCCACACCGGCAATGATGCGCAACAATGTCGATTTCCCGGCGCCATTGACGCCGATGATGCCGATGCGCTCCCCTTCTTTCACTGTAAAAGACAATTGCTGAAACAGCGTTTTTTCTCCGTAGTTTTTCGAAATCCCTTCCACTGTTAACATTTTCATGACCATCATCCCACTCTCGCTTCTGTTTCTTCGGGCGCGGAATGGGCGGAGCGTGATATCCCGCTTGTGCACCGCTAGGAAAAACCATAACTGCTTTTCTATTTCCAAATGTGCCGAATCGCCATCGCTTACCGCTTCCGCTTTCTTCCGCTATGGACAAAAAACCGTCTTCCGCAGTGGAAAGACAGTTTTTCTCCTTTTTTATAACACTTTATAACAGTTTTTCAATTTCGCTTTTTAACTCGCTCGGCCGCGTCTGCGAAGCGAAACGGGCGACCACATTTCCGTTTCGATCAACCAAAAACTTCGTAAAGTTCCATTTAATTACCTTTGTTCCCAGCACACCTGAGGCTTTTTCCTTTAAATACTGGAAAAGCGGATGGGCGTTTTCGCCATTGACATCGACTTTGGCAAACATCGGAAAGGTAACCCCGTAATTGACTTGGCAAAATTGTTCAATCTCTTCTTCCGTGCCCGGCTCTTGATGGCCAAATTGATTGCACGGAAAGCCGAGAACGACAAAACCGCGATCACGGTATTGCTCATACAGCTCCTGCAGCTCTTTATATTGCGGGGTAAAGCCGCATTTGCTTGCCGTATTGACAATCAGCAATACTTTCCCTTTATAATCCGCTAATGACTGTTCTTTGCCGCGAATCGTTTTCACGGTAAAATCGTATACACTCACCCCACTTCACCTCACTTCCCATCATAATGGATTTTCCTCCCTTTTTCCACTTCTGCGCTCTTTACTTGTCAGAAAACTTTCGCAATTGTTCGAGCGAAGCGATCATGTACGGGATCATTTCCTCTAGGTCGGCGACATTATCTTCATAAATCAAACGGCCGAATTCGATCGTTGCCTCATTGCGGTAGCTAGGTGTTTCATGAAGAAACTCATGGCTTAACGTTTGCCGGATGGTGCGCTCCTCTCCCCAAACTTGGCGCAACACCCTCTCTATATGTAAACATGCCGCTGTTTGCCGAATCGGTAACGAAAACGTAATGGAAAGCGTACAGCCCGGTCGAATCGTCTGCCGAAGCAGCTCTTTGGCAATCTGCTCTAAATCCATTTCCAAGCGGATCGTGCAAGATACATGAGGTGTATGATCCGACGCCAAGCAAAAAGTAATGGTATACGTTCGTGAAAAATGAGCTAAATCGACCAGGTCATGCCGGTCAATGACTACAATCTCTCCCTCTAAATCCAAATCGTACACTGCACCTTCGAGCACCGTCTTTAAATTGTCAAACGCTGTTGGATCAAACATCTCATCTCTCCTTTAGAATAGCCCGACTGCATTTCCTTTTTTATCAACATCCATGCGTAGCGCCGCCGGCTGCTTCGGCAAGCCTGGCATCGTCATCACATCTCCTGTCAATGCAACGAGAAACCCCGCGCCAATCGACGGTTTAAATTCGCGCACCGTAATCGTAAAATCTGTCGGCCTGCCTAGTTTTGCCGGATCATCAGAAAGCGAATATTGCGTTTTCGCCACGCAGATCGGAAGCTTGTCCCAGCCAAATTCCATAAACTGTTTTATTTGTTTTTGTGCTTTGGAAGAAAATTCGACATCTTTCGCCCCGTACACGATTTGGGCGATTTTACGGATTTTCTCCGGAATCGGTTCGTTAACGTCATATAAAGGGGCGAAATGATTCTCTTCGCTTTCGATTGCATGGAGAACTTTTTCCGCTAAATCGAGGCCGCCTTCTCCGCCTTTTGCCCACACTTCCGTTAACGATACAGGATATCCATTCATATCGCAAAAATCCGTAAGCGCTTTTATTTCACGAGCTGTATCTGTCGTAAAACGGTTAATGGCAATCACAAACGGCAAACCAAACGCTTGCACCGTTTCAATGTGTTAAGGAAAGTTTTGCTTTGTAGCGTCCGTATGGCTCCCATTCGTCTTCTTGAAGACCTAAGCTTTCTGCAATGTCTTGAATGTGCTTCAGCTTCGCCTGTTGTGCGATTTCCAAGTCGGTCGCCTGATTCGCCATTATTGCCTTCCTCTGTTCCCCCATTGATTGTAATAAACGTAAACATATACATTTTACCATTGATACAAATTGAAAAAAAATTCGTTGAATAAAATTTGTAATGTTTTTATAATTAAGTTATTTAAAACATTGAAAGAATGGAGGGTGAGACTGTTGCCAATCAACATTCCAAAAGATTTGCCAGCCAAAGAAATACTCGAACAAGAAAACATTTTCGTCATGGATGAGGAGCGGGCCTATTCGCAAGACATTCGTCCGTTAAATATAGTGATTTTAAATTTAATGCCGGAGAAAGAAAAAGCGGAAACACAGTTATTGCGCCTTCTTGGCAATTCGCCGCTGCAAGTGAACGTCACTTTTTTGCGCCCAGCTACCCATGAGCCGAAAACGACAAGCAAACATCACTTGGAGCAGTTTTATACGATCTTTCCGCATATCCGCCACCGCAAGTTTGACGGAATGATCATTACCGGCGCTCCGGTCGAACAAATGCCGTTTGAAGAAGTCACATACTGGAAAGAGCTAACGGAAATTATGGAATGGACGAAAACAAACGTTACTTCCACTTTACATATTTGCTGGGGAGCGCAGGCCGGCCTTTATTATCATTACGGCATTCCAAAATACCGGCTGCCGCAAAAATGTTTTGGCGTTTTCAAACATTCGCTGGAAAAGAAAAATGTCAAACTATTGCGCGGGTTTGACGATGTCTTCCGCATGCCGCATTCGCGCCATACCGACGTTAAACGCGAAGATATTGAAAAAGTGCCGGAGCTGACGATTTTATCCGTTGCCGAAAAAGCCGGCGTATGTTTAGTCGCATCCAATAACGGAAAGCAAATCTTTTTAACCGGCCACCCAGAATACGACGCCACGACATTAAAAGAGGAATATGAACGCGATTTGGCCAAAGGCTTGCCGATTCACATTCCGGAATCGTATTTTCCAGACGATGATCCGACGAAACAGCCGCTCAACACTTGGCGCTCGCATGCCAATTTATTGTTTGTCAACTGGCTGAACTATTATGTCTATCAGGAAACACCGTATGAATGGGAATAAGTATTTTTAGAGATTTCGTAGTCGTTGGTGGCCGGAAAAATCACATCAAATCAACACTTTTGTGTCATGGCCATATTGGTTTGTCGGGTGTGGTCGTGATAAGTACGTGGTCAACATACGGTCGTGCCCGCCCTCATCACCTCCAAACAAAAGAGGCTGGCTTCAAAAGGTCGATTCAGCGGCCTTTTGAGCCAGCCTCATTTCAGCTTACGATTTCAAAGATCTGCTTCAAATAAATATCCACATTACAATTTTATGCCTGAAGTGACATGAAATGACAATTATTTAATAATACTTATTTTGAATTTGTTGCCATCATCAAAACCAATAAAATAATTCCCCTCAATGGCACCTACCCAGTTTCTATCAAAACAATCTTTTATATCTTCTACTATTTTCATTAGAAGTTCTCTTTTATTCTTGACTCCATATACATCCAAACTGTAACCGCTCATCTCAATTCCTTTTGGTTTCGCACTAACAAACGTATTATTCAACATTTTGAATTCACCATCTTTATAACCTATAATACCGTTATCCGACTTTATGCAAGCTAAATTGTATTTGAAGAGTATATCAGCTAACTCTTTCATAAATACTGAACTCATCTGCATCCCAATCCCCCCGCAATCGCATAAATAATTTCATCCCGCCACCGCATGGCTTGGCAATTTGTCAGCTAGTCCATCCCATGTATGCCGTCTTGGTCTTGTCCAATCCCATAATGGAATCAACCTTTGATGCATTTTTGGCAAATGTGTATTTACCCGTTCGTTCGATGGCGTTTGCCCTTTCCTCCAACGGTGTTAACCGCTTATGTGCCGCCAATCGTACAGCGATGGATTCCGTCGGCTTCCCTAGAAGAGAATCGCGGCCGCCACCTATGTTTTCATCGACTCCCTCTCGACAAAACATGATACTATTTCGAATCATTTGTATCTCTTTCAACGTATCGTGATAGCAATCCAATTCTGCTTCGATATGTTGGAACGCATCTTTTTAAGCTTCGTTGCTACCGCCATTTCCAATCACCCTTCGACATTATATAATAAGCATGTTCTCCTTTGTATTCCTCCGCTTGACAACTAACGCAAAGTAAAATGAGAATATCAACTATGTTTTGTCCACTCATGCGATTTTACTGCTGATTTACTACAAAATTACTGCGTTTTATTCTGCCATGTCACCCGTTCACGATTCTAACGCCTTCAAATATGCGCATGTTTGAATTTTAACACTTCGCAATACACCATCTTGCCTATCAAAACACCCATTCCACAACATCCGGTGCTTTATAAAACGTTGCCGGCAACGCAAAAAAAGGGAGCGTCCCGCTCCCCTTTTCCATGTTCAGTTACACGCAATATTCGATGGGTAACAATTCCAAACACTCATTAACATTTTTCTTCCCCATTCCCTTTATTTCAGTAAAAACCGTTATATTTGTTTGTTATTTTCCATACTAAAAACAAAGAATAATTGCACGTTTCTTGACAAAATGGCGAAAAACGATTATCCTTATTCGCGATTGTTTGCGGAAACTTCCTCCCCCTCGACAAAACTAGTCAAAGGATTCGACAACCTCTAAAACGAAGTTAAACAATATAGAAATAAGATGCAGCTAGAAAGGGATGAGTGGCACGTGAGAGCAGAACGGAGAAAGCAATGGAAAATACACTGGCGCAAATACAAACATTTGTATAAAGGGGCTCGCACGGAACGCCGCAATAAATGGCGGCAAAAATGGGAAGAAAAATATACCGCAAGCTAAAAAGCCTTGGCGAAATGCCAAGGTTTTTTGCTTTTCCGTCTGCAAGGTATTTTTCTTATTTTTTTCGCTTCTTACAATGGTCTAGTTCCCTTTCGCCATTTTTCATACGATACGGTAGCTTGATAGAGGAGGTGCGGAAGAATAAGCTACACCGGGAAACAGAAACGTCTTTGCGTTGATTGTTGTATTGTTTTTTTGTTGATTATTGTCGGCACTGCATTTAGCGGCTACGGTTACTAAACAATATAGAGGGACAAAAGAAAAGCGAGGGAGCTGTTTGGCAAATAAGCAGCTCTCTTTATTGTTTTTATCTTATGCGCAAAGACAGCGATTGCGCACATCTTTATTTCTTCCGCAGCATAAAAACCCACATAAACGTCAACGCTTGCTTCAGCTCGGTCGGCAACGGGCCGATGAGGCTTTCGTCCACCTCCCGTTTGTACACCCCTTGTCCGTCGATGATCTCCCACCCATTTTCTTTGGCTAACTGCTCGAATTCCCACGGCATCATCGTATTGCAGATGACTGGTTTCCCGTATAAACGCGGATAGCTGTTGACGCGCGGCGCAGCGGTTGGTCCGAGAATGCCGGCGCAAAAATAGCCGCCTCGCTTTACCACCCGTTTTGCTTCTTGGAGAGCCACAAGCGGCCGCTCCGTCCATTCGAGGGAATTAACAGCCATCGCCGCGGCAAACGTTTCATCGGCAAACGGCAGCCTCGTTAAATCGCCCTGCACAAAGCGAATCCGTTCGCTTTCGCCTCGTTCTTTTGCTTTTTCGATCATTTCCGCTGATAAATCGACGCCGGTTACCTCATATCCCTCCTTAGCCAGCTTCCATGCGCCGTAGCCGTCGCCGCAGCCTAAATCGACGATGTTGCTTCCTTTCGGAATGTAAGAAGCAATAAAAGGGATGATCGTTTTTCGGCTGCCCCTCTCCCACATCTCCTCGCTGCTTTGGTGCCAAAACTCAGCTCTTTCATCCCACTGCCTTTCTGCTTCTTTATGCCAATCAAATGTTGTCACGAATATCACCTCTTTTTACATAAAATGTTCCCTTTTCACTAAAAATAACAACGGGAAAAGAAAGAGTAAATGACAATGAACGAGCAAGAAACGTCTGTCGACGGGCAAAAATCACCAAGGTGACTTATTAGCTTGAAAACATCGACAGGACGGGTTCTGGCATACCGAAAAGCACTGATGGAAGCGGAAAGCGGCGTGATTAGTGGCTTCCATATCGCAAACGAACGGAATGGCGAACGATCAAATCCGGATGGAGATGCGTTCAACAATCTCGGTCATATTCTAAATTTCCTAAAAAAGAAAGGATGAAGCAATGATGACAAAACAGCCGAACAAAGGAAGCAAAAATCAAAACGCTCCGACGCAAGATGCTATGTCCTTGCTTAATGGCCCTGTTTCCGGGGACAACAGCAAAGGTAGAAAACAAAACAAATCGCAAAACGACAAAACCGACCTATATGAGTAAAAAGGGATGAGCTACAGCTCAATCCCTTTCATCGCCGTAACGCCTTGCTCATAATCGTGTTTGATCAGTTTCATCTCCGTAACAATGTCGGCGATCTCGATTAATTCCCGCTTCGCCGAACGGCCGGTAATAACTAAATGAAGATCAGGTGGACGCTTTTCTATTAATCGAAGTACGTCTTGAACGGAAACGATATCATCAACCGGAAACCGGTCGATCGCAAGCGCATTATTCAGTTCATCTAAAATAATTAAGTCGTACATACCTGATAATACTTTTTCTTCCGTAAATCCCCATGCCGCTTTCAATGCCTGCCGGTGTACTTCCGGCGTTTTCGTCCACGTAAACCCGGCACCCATTTGATACATTTCGATTCCAAGTTTTTGAAATATAAGATATTCGCCATACATGCGTTCCGGTGACTTAATAAACTGAATGACGGCGACTTTTTTCCTCCTTCCTGCCGCTCGTATCGCCAATCCGAGAGCGGCGGTCGTTTTTCCTTTTCCATCCCCCGTATAAATGATGATGCGCCCTTGCTTTTTATGTGGTGGCAACCGTCTCACCTCGGTTCATCTCAGCAAACCATTGAATCGTTTCACGGAGCCGAACGACCTCTCCGACAAGAATAATCGCTGGATGGGAAAGACCAACTTTCTTGACGACATCGGCAATCGTCTGCAACGTACCGACAGCCGTGCGTTGTCGTTCCGTCGTTCCCCATTCGATCACCGCCACAGGAGTATTCGACGGTTTTCCATGTTCGATTAGCTTTTGGCAAATATACGGCAAATTGCCGACACCCATATAAAAGGCAATCGTGTCGCTTCCTTTCGCTAATCCTTCCCAATGAAGACGGTCATCTCCCTTTTCTTGACGGCCGTGGCCAGTAACAATGGTAAACGAAGCAGCATATTCCCGATGTGTAACCGGTATGCCGGCATAAGCGGCAGCTGCAATTCCCGCCGTCACGCCTGGAACGATTACAAATGGAATGCCATGATGCGCAAGTATCTCTGCTTCTTCCCCGGCCCGTCCAAAAACGCAAGGATCGCCTCCTTTTAGACGAGTGACAATTTTTCCTTGTTGTGCTTTTTCGACTAACAGTTCATGAATCCGCTCTTGAATGAGCGCGTGCCTTCCCGGCTCTTTTCCGCAGTAAATGAGCTCCGCATCGTTTTTGGCATATTTTAATAAATTTTTATTAATCAACCGGTCATAAATAACGACATCAGCTTGTTGAATACATTCCAATCCATAGACGGTAATCAGCTTTTCATCGCCGGGACCGGCACCGACGATATATACTTTTCCATTTGTCATGATTGTTTTCCTGCTCCTTCTACAGAATTTGAAATATGGGCAGAAGCAAATGTCGCCATTTCTTTTATCATCGCTGCCGCAAATGTCAACAGCGGAAATGCCACAGCCGCGCCGCTGCCTTCGCCAAGGCGCATGCTTAAATCGATGAGCGGCTCTTTCCCTAATAATTCAAGAGCAATTTGATGACCAATTTCTTGAGAACGATGACCAGCAATCATATAATTGGCAACATCCGGAGCGAAAAGCTTAGCTACAAGTGCAGCAACCGTACAGATAAATCCGTCCAATAAAATCGGAACGCGCCGCTCCGCTGCCGCTAACATTGCTCCTGCCATCGCAGCGATTTCCAAGCCACCGATTTTGGCTAATAATTCAATCGGTTTCGATGGATCAGGCTTATGAAGTGACAACGCACGGCGAATGACATGGACTTTATGCACCATCTTCTTTTCCGAAATGCCTGTTCCCCTCCCGACGAGTTGTTCCATTGGCTTGCCGCTCACCACCGTTAAAATCGCACTCGCGGTCGTCGTATTGCCGATGCCCATTTCGCCGACAATGAGAGTACGAGCCCCCTTGCCGATGATTTCCTTTGCTTGTTCGTAACCAACCATTAGCGCTTGTTCCGCTTCCGCCCTGCTCATCGCTTCCATTTCGCAAAAATTGTTTGTTCCGTACCGCACTTTTTTCGAAATTACCGCTTTATGTTCAATTGGTGCAGCGATCCCGACATCAACAATGGCAAATATGGCGCCAATTTGCCGGCTGAATACGTTAATCGCCGCGCCGCCTTGAACAAAATTCCATACCATTTGTGCCGTTACTTCCGGCGGAAACGCTGACACTCCTTCTTTCGCAACACCGTGATCAGCAGCAAACACAAGCACGCCAGGCGGGGAAACATCGGGGAATTTGCTCCCTGTCATTTCTGCCAATTCAATCGCTAATTTCTCTAAACGGCCAAGGCTGCCAACCGGTTTTGTCAATTGGTCGACGTAAGCGCGTACCTCTTTTCCTATTTCTTTATCAATCTTTGGAATCGAAAATAACATTACACATCACCCTTTTGAAACGCATGCATTTTTTCTTCGATTTCTTCGATACGGACATGCCGCTTTACATGATCGGCAAGGCGGTCAAAAGCTTGTTCTTTTATAGTCCGGAACGACTGACGTCCGTAAATAGGCGCTAATCCTTTCTCGCCGCGAATTTTGTTCAATAACGCCTCACGGAACGCATCGTTATGAAAAAGATCGTGAAAATAGGTCCCCATCACCCGTTCATCTTTGCTTTTAGCGCCTTCCGCACGCCCTTGCACATGAATAAACGGAATAGTTCCGTCAAGCGGCTGCGAACGCCCCATATGAATCTCGTATCCTTTCACAAAAAGGCGCTCGCCGGCAAATGTTACGATTCCTTCCGATAGAATCGTCGTTTTTTCGCGCTCAAGCGTCGTTTCAATCGGAAGGAGATTCAATCCGTCAATTTCCCGAAGCGGTGTTTCAACACCAAATGGATCACGGATACGAACCCCTAACATTTGATAACCGCCGCATATTCCGACAATCGTCACATGGTGATGTTTGTTGAGCTGTGCAATTTGTTCCGCAATCCTGTTTTTCTTCATATATAGCAAGTCTTCAATGGTGTTTTTGCTGCCCGGCAAAATAAGCAAATCTGGCTTCCCAAGTTGAGATGCCGTCGTTACAAAGCGAACATGACAGTCCGGCTCAGCCAAAAATGGGTCCACATCTGTGAAATTAGCTATTTTCGGATATCGAATAACGGCAATATCAATGTCTTTATCCGGATTGACGTTTGTGGACATTTGTTCTAAACGAACAGAGTCTTCCGCGTCAATATGTAAATCTTCTAAATATGGAACGACGCCTAACACGGGAACGCCGGTATATTGTTCAAACCAATCAAGACCCGGCTTCAATAGTGCCAAGTCACCGCGAAACTTATTAATGATCACGCCGATAATCCGTTTGCGATCTTCTTTGTCAAGCAGCTGTAACGTCCCTACTAAACTGGCAAACACTCCGCCCCGTTCAATATCGCCAATCAGCACGACCGGAGCGTTCGCCATGCGGGCAACACGCATATTGACAAGTTCGCGGTCGTTTAAATTAATTTCTGCCGGACTCCCCGCTCCTTCGATGACGAGCCGGTCATATTCATTCATTAATGCGTCGAGCGACTCTCGAATAATGGCTAACCCTTTTTCAAAAAATTCGGTGCGGTACGCGAACGCCTGCATATTTTTATACGGCTTTCCGTGCACGACAATTTGCGATTCATGCTCGCGGCTCGGTTTAATTAAAATCGGATTCATATCCGTTGTTGCGGCAACGCCAGCCGCTTCCGCCTGTATCCCTTGCGCCCGCCCGATTTCTTTCCCATCGACCGTCACGTACGAGTTAAGAGACATGTTTTGCGATTTAAACGGCGCCGTTTTCCAGCCGCTTTGCGCGAAAATACGGCAAAACGCCGTAGCAATAATGCTTTTTCCCGCATCGGAATGGGTGCCTTGAAACATGATCGGCAACGCTTTAACCACGTTCTTTCACCTTCTCGCATTTTGTTAGCCAATTTTCAACCATTGACGGACAAGAAGCAAAATGAAAATGGACATAGCCTGCAATTAAGTTTTGATGCTGATAGCCATCTTTTTTCGTACCGCGCAGTCCCATTGTTTCATAGGCAAACGGAATCTCGCCGCGCGCTTCGTACGTGGAATAATGAAACTCATGTCCCCGCGCTCTCAATCCTTCCGGAAGCAAAAAGTTTCCCGGTTCTCCTTTCACCTCACGATATCCAAGCGCGACGAGCTTCGGATGCATGACAATCCGTCCCGGAATGACGCCAACCATGTCATAATACTGGCCTTCTGTCGTTTCAATGCCTTCGGTTAAAAACATAAATCCCCCGCATTCTGCCAATGTCGGAAGCCCACTTTCGACCGCGATTTTGATCGACTGTTTGACATTTTGTTGTTCGGACAGCTGTTTTGCGAACTCTTCGGGAAACCCGCCGCCGATATATAACCCATGTACCCCATCTGGCAGCGGCTCGCCGGCAAGCGGGGAGAAAAAGACTAACTCGGCGCCATACGTTTGTAACATCTCTAAATTTTCCGGATAGTAGAAATGAAACGCCACGTCTTTTGCGACCGCAATCCGTACATCATACGATTTGTTTACATCGAAATACGATCGAGGAACGTTTAATGTCGGGGCTTCCGCCAGCTTGAGCAACGCGTTAAGATCCACCGTCTTGGCAACGCGCTCGCCTAATTCCGCAAAAAAATGATCTAATTCCCCGCGCTCAATCGATGGAATGAGCCCTAAATGACGTTCAGGAATGTGAAGCGCATCATCTTTGGTTAAAAATCCGACCACGGGAATGCCGCATTCTTGTTCAATTGCCGTTTTCACAAGACGAAAATGCCCTTCGCTACCGACGCGGTTGGCAATTACTCCCGCAATGCGCACGCGTTCATCAAACATTTGAAAACCGCGGACAACCGCTGCCGCGCTCCGGGCCATGCCGGCACAGTCGATGACCAATAGCACCGGACTATTCGTTAATACACTAATTTCCGCCGTCGTTCCTTCGTTTGTCGTCGGCCGTTTCCCGTCAAACATCCCCATGACTCCTTCAATAATGGCGATGTCCGCCCCTTCACAGCCTTTTGCGCAAATCGCTTGAACCGCTTCGTGCCCAACCATCCAGCTGTCCAAATTGCGCGACGGTCGGCCCGTGACAGCAGTATGATAGGTTGGGTCAATATAATCTGGGCCGCATTTAAACCCTTGTACAATGTAGCCTTTTTGTTTTAACGCCGCCATCAATCCAATCGTTATGGTCGTCTTGCCAACGCCGCTTCCCGTCCCGGCGATTACGATTCTTCGCATGCTGTTTTCCCCCTTAATGGTGTAAAAGTGCCACAGAAATCGTGACATTACCTGCTTTTTTCTTCACTAATTCCAATTTCTCTGCACCGCTATAAAGCTTCGCTGCCGGCTCGCTCACACCGTAAGCGCCTGTATAGCGGTACACGGTTTTAGAAGGCTGTTCGATGTTTACTTGATTCAGTTGTTCAGGGGTATAATAGACGAACTCCCATCCATATTTTCGCACAACTTCAAGCAGCCCTGGCTCGTCTTTTTTTAATTCGATCGTACATACCGCTTTCACGCTTTTCATTGAAAAGCGCAGCTTGTCTAATGTATCGCGAATGGCGGATTCAATTTCTTCCGCCGCTGTGCCGCGGTTGCAACCAATGCCGAGCACGATCACTTTTGGGCGGTACAAAACACCGTTTTGTAAAATCGCTTCTTCCTCTTTCGTTAATAAACGATGGGTAACGACAAGCGCGGCATCCGGTTTTGCCGCTAGCGCTTCCTCAATCGAATCATAAACAAGGATATTGTTTGGCAGCGGAGTATCATAGTTCCACCAATTTTTCTCTCCTGATTCCTGCACAATAGCAACGCGCTGTTCATTGACGACGGCGGCGCTGACAGACGTCAGCTTTTCGTCGGATTCCCACTCCCAGCCGAAGGAACGGCCAAATAAATCAACGGCAATCGTTTTTTGTACGTCAGACGCAGTCGTAATGACGGGATGGGCATGTAAAATCTCCGCGACTTGCCGCGTCAGTTCGTTCGCTCCGCCAAGATGTCCGGAAAGAACACTAATGACATGTTCCCCTTTATCATCAATAACGACAACCGCCGGATCGGTTTTTTTATCTTTTAACAGCGGTGCAATCATCCGCACGACCGCGCCAAGCGAAATAATGAGAATAAGCCCGCGGTATGTTTGAAAAAGCGACGGCAATAATAACCGTACGTTCCCTTCAAACAAGCGAATGCCTTTTTCGTCTTCATCTCCTCTCGCAAGCTTATTCGTATAATACACATGAGCGTTCGGAAGCTCCTCGCCGACGCGGCGGGCAATATCAACACCATGCTTCGTAATCGCAACAATTGCATACAACTCCTCACACCCCCTGTCGATATCCATGTGTGAACGTTTTATCATACAGCTTCGAACGATAGTCGCGCTCGATAATTTCCGGTTCTAGCGCCCATCCCGCTAAAATGAGCGCGTGTTTACGGATGCCGTTTGTGCGCATATCCTCGTCCAGCGTGCCGACCGTCGAACGAACAATTTTTTGATCTGGCCATGTCGCTTTATACACAATCACGATGGGGGTATCATCGCTCCATCCCGCATCCCTTAGTGCATTTGTTACTTTTTTTGTTAATGTAGCGCTTAAAAATAACGCTAATGTGCAATGATGTTTTGCCAAATCTTCCAGTTTTTCCCGATTTGGAACCGGTGTCCGTCCTTCTGCTCGCGTTAAAATGACCGTCTGCGTTAAATCCGGAACGGTCAGCTCCGCTTGAACAGCCGCTGCCGCCGCAAATACCGAGCTGACGCCCGGGACGATTTCAACTTCCACCCCTTGCTTTTTGAATAGCGCGATTTGTTCAAGCGTCGCTCCGTAAACGGATGGATCTCCCGTATGAATGCGCACAACTTTTTTTCCTTGCCTAAGCTGTTCTAACATCGCTTCAACCATTTGCTCTAAATGCATTCCTGCCGTATGAAATACTTCCGCTTCTGGCTTTCGATAGCGCTCGATCAGTTCGTCATTGACAAGCGAATCGGTGTAAAAAATTGCATCCGCTTCTTGGAGCAGCTGCGCACCTTTCACCGTAATCAAATCCGGAGCCCCCGGGCCCGCGCCAATAATATGCAGTTTCACTTTCTCACCACCAATAACGTTAAATATTCCAACTCTACTCCTTCAAGCTGTTCGATATTCCAAATGATTTCTTCCTTTGATGTCACTTTTGTCACCACAGCGGCTTTTTGCAGTAAATTTTGTTCGCGAAGAAGACGGATCATCATTTCCATCACTTTCGCCACTTTCAAAAAGACGACGCAATCATGGTCTCTAAGCGCCCTTTTCATCGCCTCATAGTCGTCGCACGCTGGAATAATCGCCACCTGTTCATCCCCGTCGGCAAGCGGGATCTGCAGTCTCGCCGCCGCCGCGTTGACGGAGGAAACTCCCGGAACAATTTCAATCGCAACATTTGGATACCTCTCTTTCATGATGTTCATTAGATGGATGAACGTGCTATATAAAAGCGGATCTCCTTCCGTCACAAACGCGACATCTTTCCCCGCGCTGAGTTGTTCCCATATCGCTTTCGCCGTTTCGTTCCATTTTTCTGTCAATACATCCATATTTTTCGTCATTGGAAAGACGAGACCAAGCATTTCTTTTTCCGTCGGAGAAAAATATGCTTCAACAATTTGCTGAGCATAGCTTTTGCTGCCGCGCTGTTTTTTTGGATAGGCAATGACATGCGCTTCTTTCAGACGGCGAAACGCCTTCACCGTCAATAGCTCGGGGTCGCCCGGACCAACGCCGATGCCATACAATGTTCCGCTCATTCGTCTCCCTCCCTCTTTGCCGTAATGATATAAATCGGATTAAGCGCATCAAACCGCGTCAGCTCTAAAATCGGCTTGCTTCTTGAGATTTGCGCGAGCGTAACGTCTACTTGAAAGCCGCGCTGCTTTAATCCTTCCACCGCCTGCGCCAGCGTTTCAATCGTTACCGCATTTACCACGATGCGGCCGTTTCTTTTTAAGCGTTGACAACAAACATCAAGCAGCGGTCCCATTTCTCCTGACGTTCCCCCGATAAAAATCGCATCCGGATCAGCAAATTCGTCTAAATGCTCAGGAGCTTTGCCGTGTACAAGCGTAATGTCAACGCGGAATTTTTTTAAGTTTTCCTTGCAAATTTCGATATCATGGGCATTTTTTTCAATCGCAAACACGGCGCCTTCGCGGGCGATTTTCGCCGCTTCAATCGCGACGGAACCGGTGCATGTGCCAATGTCCCAAACGACACTTTTAGCATGAAGGCGGAGCGCGCTAATGCTTAACACGCGAATTTCTTTTTTCGTAATTAGTCCTTTCTCTGGTTTACGCTGCAAAAATTCGTCATCGTCAATTCCTAATGACCACGTCGGTCCCGCTTTTGTTTTTTGTAAAATAACCACATTTAATGGGGAAAACTCGGCATCTGCCATCTCTTCTAATTCGAAAAAGCGGCACTGTTCATCTTGTCCGCCAAGATTTTCTCCGACAAATGCGCGGTATTCGGTCATTCCGTACGAAAGCAGATATTTTGCAATAGTATTAGGAGAATTCGTTTCGTCCGTTAATATCGCTACTTTTTCACATCCGTCGATGCGCTGGGCAAGCCCTTTCATGCTGCGGCCGTGGACGCTGATAAATTCGGCGTCCTGCCACTTTTCTCCCATTTTCGCAAATGCCCACTGAATCGAACTGACCGCGGGATACACTTCGATCGGCAGTTTGCTAGATAAATAGCTGCCAATTCCATAAAACATCGGATCACCAGACGCGACAATGACGGTGCGTTTCGTTTCATGGCGAAGCTGCTCAACAAGCTGTGATAGACTTCCTCGAATCGTGAGCGTTTCACCTTGATAATCAGAGAAAAAGGCTAAATGACGCTCTCCTCCTACCAATAACTCACTTTCATAAATCCAACGTTCATA
Organism: Parageobacillus sp. VR-IP; assembly: GCF_013357975.1. NCBI lineage: Bacteria > Bacillati > Bacillota > Bacilli > Caryophanales > Anoxybacillaceae > Parageobacillus > Parageobacillus sp. VR-IP. Next base: position 334,469 of record NZ_JABVYQ010000003.1, on the reverse strand, counting down.
AAGGTGCGGGAGGCTCGCTTTCCCATCGGCGCCAATGCCAATTAGTTTAATCGCCTGCATCGTTTCGTACCGCCTTTCCTAATAATTGACCGCCCATTGTGTACAGCGATGTTTCGACTGTAATCCCTCCTCCAACTTCCTGTAACGCTGCTAAGCAACAGTGATCGCATAATATTTCAAAAAAACCCCTATTTTCTGCTTTCTGCATCATCTCGCCAACTTGTGATGCCGTATTGGCTTCGCGAACAGCGGCAACGAGTTCCGGCGAAGCACCTGCTTGCTCGGCAATCGCCGCTAAAAATGCAAAATCGACAGGCGCCCCTTTCGAATGGACCATCATGACGCCTTGCGCCACTTTCGAAAATTTCCCCATCATCCCAACCATGGAAACGGTTTTGATTCCTAGTCTTTTGCACTGTTTCAACGTAAAGCCGACAAAATCCCCCATTTCAATAAACGCTTCCTCGGGAAGGTGAGGATATTGTTGCATGGCAAATTTTTCGCTCCGTCCCCCCGTCGTAATCACAACATGGTCGCATCCGTTTGCTTTCGCCACTTGAATCGCCTGAATGATGCTTGCGCGGTACGCAGACGTCGAAAAAGGAACGACAATGCCGCGCGTTCCTAAAATCGAAATGCCGCCGATAATGCCAAGGCGCGCGTTTAACGTTTTTTTGGCGATTTCTTCTCCGTTAGGAACGGAAATAATGACGTTTACTCCGCGGGAAATGCCGTATTGTTCCAATACTTCGCACGCGGTTTCATGAATCATTTTCCGCGGGACAGGATTAATTGCCGCTTCGCCAACCGGCACCGGTAAGCCCGGTTTCGTGACACGCCCTACCCCTTTTCCGCCATCTAAATGAATGCCGGGCTGCTCCGCCCATGAAACGGTCGATACAATCGCCGCTCCATGCGTCGCATCAGGGTCATCCCCGCCGTCTTTGATCACCGTTGCTTTCGCCGACTCACCGTGAATCTCACACGCTTCAATTGCAAACGTCACCTTGCGTCCGACTGGCAAATAAATGGTTGCTTCCGTTTGCCGAATGCCGGTAATAAGGGCCGTTAATGCCGCTTTTGTTGCTGCTGTGGCGCACGCCCCTGTCGTATATCCTTCTCGTAGCGTTTTTTTCGCTTCCATTTTGTTTACCCTCTCTCTGCCAACAGTGACAGCGCGTTTAGCGCCGCTACTGTAACGGTGCTTCCTCCTTTTCGGCCGATATTCGTAATAAATGGAATATCTAATTTCGCCAACTCCGCTTTCGATTCTGCTGCCGACACAAATCCGACCGGCAGGCCGATCACTAATCCTGGACGCGCTCCTCCTTCTTTAATCAAACGAATCAACTCCAGCAGCGCCGTTGGCGCGTTGCCGATCGCAAAAATCCCGCCTTCCGCCTCCTTCGCCGCTTTTCGCATCGCGATGATCGCTCTTGTCGTGTTGAGCCTTTTCGCCTCCGCAATGACATCTTCGTCGGAAATATACACTTTCACTTTTCCGCCAAACTTTTCAATACGCGTTTTATTCACACCGACTTGTACCATTTGCACATCAGCGACGACCGTTTTGCCGCTGCGTATTGCTTCGATTCCCGCGCGGATGGCATCAGGATGAAATAACATGCTTTTTCCAAGCTCAAAATCGGCAGAAGCATGAATGACGCGCTGTACAATCGGATATTGTTCCTCCGTAAAATGGTGTTCACCAATTTCTTCATCAATGATTTGAAAGCTTCTTGCTTCAATTTGTTGCGGCTGGACCGTAACCGGACGAAATTCCGTGCGAAAATCCATTGTAAAAAACCCCTCTTTCTTTCATGAATGAATGGATAACGGAACCATTTGTTGTAACGCCCTAACGACATCGGAAAACTGGGAAAACACCGTGCCATACTGAATCGATGGACGACGAATGACAATCGTCTCAATCCCCAGCTCTTGTGCGGCGGCGATTTTTTCGTCGACAAATCCAACTTTTCCGCTTTCTTTCGTAATGAGCAACGTAACGCCAAAATGGCGGAAAAGCGCCTTATCGAGTTCTTTCGTAAACGGGCCTTGCATCGCAACGATATTTTCTTGCGGAAATTTTAGTTGTTCGCATTTCTCCATATTGTCTTTGCGCGGCAGCATGCGTGCAATCACGCGTGTATTTGGAAGGCCAAGCAGCTTGGCAGCAAAAATGTGCAGCGTTTTGCTTCCGATCGTTAGCATAATGACGCCTTGTTTTTTCGCAGCGAGCTCGACTGCTTCTTCATAACTGTCAACAAACGTGACGCGCTCATAAGCAACAGGAGCCGCTTGCCGTTCGTAACGGATATATGGAACCCCCGCGTCTGCGGCAGCTTGCATCGCGTTTTTCGACGCTTCTTCGGCAAACGGATGGCTCGCGTCCACCACCGCCTTCGCTTTCTTTGCGCGGATCAACTCCGCCAATTGATCCGCCGCCAGCCGCCCGAGATGCACCGTTAAGCCGGAAGCGCGCAGCTGCTCCGCCGCATGTTCTGTAACGACGGTCGCCAATACATCATAGCCCGCCTGTTGGATGCAAAGCGCCAGTTCTCGGGCATCGCTCGTTCCCGCTAATACGATAATCATGCCAGTACCTCCTTAATGATGATGGTGGTGATGGTGATGATGCTCTGCAGCATGAAGCCGATATTGGCACATATCGCAGTTCATCATAACCTTCTTGCCAAGCGCCTCTTCTAATCTGTCAAGCACAATCGTTTTTAATTTTGGATGAAACCCAAAGTAGCCGGTTAACGCAAAATCGACTTTGGGATACTGGAAACGAAATTGTTTTACTTTTTCTTCAAGACGCTTGATGAGCACGCCGGTAAACAAAAAGTACGGCAAAACCACCACTTTCCGCGCCCCTAGCTTCACGCAACGTTCCACTCCATCTTCTAACGACGGTGTCGTTACTCCCATAAATGCTGGTTCTACGAGGAAATAGTTCGTTTGTTCCCAAAATAAACGGGAAATTTTATATAAATCGCTGTTCGCATCAGGATCGCTTCCCCCGCGCCCAAGCAGCACTACCGCTGTTTCCGGGTCGGGATTTTCTATATTTTCACCGATTTCTTGCAATCTCGTTTTTAAGATCGAAAATGTTTGCTTGTGAATGCCAATTGGCCGGCCATAGATGAACGACACATGCGGATAATGCTTCTTCGCTTCATCGATCTCTGCCGGAATATGCAGCTTCGAATGTCCCGCTGACAGTAAAATCATCGGAATTACGATAATTTCGCGAGCTCCGGCGGCAACGCAACGATCGATTCCTCCGCGAATTGTCGGCAGTCCAAATTCTAAAAAACTCGTTTCGACATGTATGGATGTTTTGATGCTTGGCTTTAATTGTTCGACAAACTGCCGAACTTGGTTGTTCCCTTCTGGGTCGCGGCTGCCGTGCCCGACAAATAATACTGCTTTCATTCATTTTCTTCCCCCTTATTCTCCGCAGGCAGGCACTTCGATTTTTGCCGCCTGCTTCGCTTCTTGATACACAAATCCGCCAACTTGTTTCACCCGTTGGAAAAACTTATGAAATCGTTCGTTCGGGTGCGCGCGTTCCTTATATTCTTGAATAATGCGGGTGACAACCGATACAATTTCACTAGGCGGAATTCTTTCAGCGACAAGTTGTCCAGGATGTGCGTTTCTTCCAACCGTTTTTCCTCCTAAAAATAAGTCGAATGCTCCTTTCCGATAGACGATTCCGATATCTTCCCGCACCGCTCCGTAACACGCCATGCCGCAGCCGTTTACACCGAGCTTCAATTCTTTCGGAAGCGCCATTCCCGCAAGCTGATCGTATAACTCTTCTGCGTATGGAATCGCGTCTTTTTTCTCACCGTCGCAAAAATCACAAACTTTCAACGTCAGTACATCCCCGACAGGGGCAACGGTCAGTCCCGCTTCTTTCAGTCTAGCGATGATACGGTCTGGATTAGAAGTAGGCACTTCCAGCTTCAAATAATGATCCGGGGTATACATCATTGTTCCGTCTTCACCGACGATGTCAGCTAGTACCATCATCTGTTTTGGCGTAAAATGTTTGTTCGCTACTCCCGGGCTAACCGCAATTTCGAAAATCGCCGGTGCAAACGAAGCGATGTCATCATGGCCAATCGCCAATTTTTGCAACGCTTCCTCCGCGATTTCTTTTACCGGTTTTGGTTTTGTTTGATCAAGCGCCCACGGCTCCGCTTCTTGGCGAAGCCGTTCGTGTGGTTTCAGCGGCTGTTCAGCGGCGCTTAACGTATATTTTCGCTGGTATCCGCGCGGTGTGATCATCAGTCCGTCGTATACAAACGTCGAAGAATTGCCGATAATAACGGTCGTTAACATTCCGATATCGTAATCGAGCATATGCTCTAAATCCGTCAATACGATATGTTGCCGCGCACGATAAGCGCTTTTCACTAATCCAACCGGAGTATTTGGCGAGCGATAACGCAAAAGAATACGCTGCGCTTCGACAATTTGCCGCGTGCGTCGTCCGCTTTTCGGATTATATAGAGCGATGACAAAATCGGCAGCGGCTGCCGCTTCGATCCGTTTTTCAATAAGCGACCAAGGCGTTAGGTGATCGCTTAAACTAATGGTGCACGCATCATGCATAATTGGAGCACCTAAAAGAGCGGCACATGAGTGAATGGCCGAAATGCCTGGGATGACTTCCACTTCGATATCGCTTTCTCGCGTCCAGCCTTTTTCGATGAGCACCTCATACACAAGCCCTGCCATTCCATACACGCCCGCGTCCCCGCTGGAAATGACGGCAACCGTTTTTCCGCGTTCCGCCCATTTCACCGCCTCTTGCGCACGGCTTACTTCTTCCGTCATTCCAGTGCAAATCACTTGTTTATTGCCAATTAAATCCGCAACTAGGTCAATGTACGTTTTATAACCGATAATAATATCGCTTTCTTCAATTGCTTCCCGCGCCCGCTTTGTCATATGTTCTTTGCTGCCTGGACCAAATCCGACGATTAATAATTTTCCTTTCATACTACGCTCCCCCTTTCCACGTTTCGACAATGATGGATATCCCTAACCATAAACTGTAAAAACTAGTGACAGTTCCAATAATCAAAAACACTTTTTCTCTCATTCTTGCTTTCATAAATCCCCAGGAAAGACAAAAAGTCATTCCAATCGTTGCGATCAATAAGCCTACGACAAATAAGCTAAGCTGTAGCGCCGCCATGCTCATATTTTCTTTCCCGGCTGCATGTGCTAAAATAGCCAGCTGCGTTGGGCTTTCCACCCCAATCCCATGAAGAATGCCAATAATAAACGCGCTGATCCAGCCGAAGCGCAAAAACGAAACAGCACTTTCTTTCTTTTTGTTTTTCTGAAAATATCGAGTCATTTTATCTATCAATTCGTATAACACCTTTATTCGGCTTTTAACCTCATTTTTATAGAAAAGCGAAAATAACATCATTCCTCCGAGAATAATAAGCGTACACCCAACCGTCGCCTCTAAAATACGGATGGTCGAAGAAGGAAGATGAAATCCAAGAAAAATAGCGATCAGTCCCATAAAAAACACTATAGACCCGTGACCAAACGCATACATAATCCCTAGCGATACTTGCCTTTTACGGTGCGCCTCGCTCCCAACCATATCAGCAATAGCAGCAACATGATCACTATCCATCCCATGACGAATTCCGAGAAAAACTGCCAGCATGACATATGTCACAAATTCCAATGTTACACCCCTCGCTTTGCCAATTTGTGCTTCTTTTTTGCAAAATAAAAAGCACCTCTATACGCAGAGGTGCAGAAAAATGCATACAAATATAGCCAAAAAGTATGCCATTCTCCCGCACGTCTACCTATAATCCCGTAGGTATCCGTCCGAACAAATAAGGCAGGTCTCCTGACTTAGGATCATCGCTTTGCTGCGCCTTCCCGAAGTTTCCTTCAGTGACATCATGCAACAAAGCTCCCCATCACAGTGGCGGGTACCGTGACGGATTTTCACCGTACTTCCCTTTTAAGCCTGTTCTCTGATGAGAAAGGCACCTTATTTGCTTGGCATATGATATCAATTTTTCATAGAACATTTCTGTTATTCATAGTAGTATAAATTTTCAAACGGCGTCAATCACTTTTTTTCAGCAAGTCCGTTTTTGCCAATACAATCCCGTCGCGATCCGCATATACATAGGCGCCTGGCTCCCAAAGAACACCGCCAAATTCAAGCGCGACATCCCGCTTTCCTTTTCCTTCTTTTTTGCTTTTCACGGGGCATGTACCGATCGCCATCACCCCAAGCGGCATATTGGCGATCTCTGCAGAATCGCGAATGCAGCCATGGATAATCACGCCCGCAAGTCCACGATCGCAGGCGATTTGCGCCAAACGATCTCCAAGCAGCGCGCAATTGCGTGAGCCTTTTCCGTCCACAACTAACACTGTTCCCGCAGGAACCGTTTCTAATGCCTCGCGGACGAGCACATTATCCTCCAATACATCAACTGTCGCAATCGGTCCGGAAAATTCCATTTTGCCGCCATATGATTGCATTGGCAGCTGGCAAACTTGCAATTCACCTAAAAATTCATCGCATAAATCTGCTGTTTTCACCATCATTCCCTCCTCGCTACGTCTTATATTTGACATATTTGTCGAAACTCCTTCTTTTTCCACAAAAAAACAGACAAGCGACATTGCTTGTCTGTTAGAGACTGGGCTAGCTGGATTCGAACCAGCGCATCACGGAGTCAAAGTCCGTTGCCTTACCGCTTGGCTATAGCCCAACGATCACTTTTTAACGTTTTCTTCGCAAGAGATTTTCCATTCCTATTATTTCCCGCATTTTTTTCTCTTTATACATGCCGGACAGCGATATGCAAAATATGCCACATATCACGAACGTAGTTCATGCAATAACATCTGCTGCTCCAACGTGCTTTCGGTGGTCAAATAATACACAAGCAATGACACTAAAAAAGGAATAGAGAGGTGGATGAAAAAATGTTTTGGCCATGAAAGGCATTGTTGCATTGCTTTTCTTTCTATTAGGAATTTGTTGTTAGCCGGGGAGAACGAGACTGGCTTGTTTTCTTGCCAATGCTTTGTTGTCAGGAGCGCTCAATGATGGCGGCCGGATCAGGGCACAGAATCCAAACAAGACCGAAGCTATAGAATAACACCCATGTCTTGCTTGTTTGCCTTTCTCCTTCCGAACATCCTTGTTGTCCTGTTGTTTCTTTTCTTGAGATAAAGCCGTTTTGCACTTCGCTTATCATCAATGTATGTCCCTCGATGTTTTGCAAAAAATAATGTCACCATTCAAGAACCGCTGCCCGCCTAGTTGATTCGTCGCAACCACCATACATGCTTCCCGGCATGGTATCATTCACGAAAATTTGCGCAGAAAATCCACAACTTTTGCACTACAAAGAATGGCAACATTTTCATTCACCATCGCTCTATCTTTTTGATTAATGCAATACCATGTAAAAAGGAGGGAAGTAGCCGTGAACAAAGCGACAATCGTGGCGATACCGCTTTTACTTGTGCTTCTTGCATCATACGCTTCTAATCTTTGGGCAGCGGATGATGTCAAGCAAAAGCCCTCTACTCGTCATCCAGCCAGTCAGCATATTACTGTCGTCGCCCATCGCGGCGCATCAGGCTACGCTCCAGAGCATACGCTATCCGCATACAAAAAAGCGCTGGAAATGAAAGCCGACTACATTGAACTGGACTTGCATATGACGAAAGACGGAGAGTTAGTCGCCATTCACGATGCCACACTGGCCAGAACGACCAATGTAGAACAAGTTTATCCGAATCGTGCTCCTTGGAGAGTAAGGGATTTTACGCTGGCGGAAATAAAGCGACTTGATGCTGGCACATGGTTCAATAAAATGTTCCCGCAATATGCTAACAAGCAGTATAGAAAGGAAAAAATTCCTACTCTCCAAGAAGTAATCGATTGGCTTGCGCAATGCAGGTCGAAAACAGCTCTGTACATTGAAACAAAAGATCCAAACATTTATCTTGGCATGGAAGAAAAACTAGTCGGCATTTTAAAAAAGAACAGATACTTGCAAAAAAGTAAAGTCATTTTCCAATCGTTCAGCGAAGCAAGCTTACGCAAATTACAGAAAATAGTCCCTCACGATATTCCGCTCATTCAGCTATATAGCCCTGCCATGCTCAAGGGCCAAAACCTTGATGACGTACTGGATCGAGCCACCGAATATGCTGAAGGAGTTGCACCAGATCAATCGCTCGTTACTCTAGAATTTGTGCAAAAGGCACATAAACGCCATCTCGTTGTTTATCCATACACTGTCAATACGAAAGAGGAGATGCTAAAACAATTATCGTTAGGAGTGGATGGAATGTTTACGGATTACCCTGATCAATTAGTAGAACTGAACAAGAAAAAGTTCACCGCAAAATCGCTGGTGCCGATCTTCTAAAATGATGCGGTTTTCCATGTTCATTGAAGCAAGCCGCCGATGATAGGCGGCTTGCTTTTTTGTATGCAAAAAGCTGCTGTCCTACACCTCTGCATACCCGTTTTTTGTTCATTGACAAAATATCTTTTTTTTCGTATTATTAGTAAAATTATCTTCCTCTACAATCCAAGGTTGATAGGGAGGATCATCATGTGGAACATTCGTCCGGCCACGCCAAACGATGCGGAAGGGATTTTATTCCATACAAAAACGATATTAGAAACAAGTCCATTTATGCTGACGACTCCAGATGAATTTATGATGACAGTCGAACGCCAGCGGCAATGGATTATTGATCAGCAACAATCAGGAAACTTGATTTTAGTAGCGGAAGAAAACAGGAAAATCATCGGTTTACTGAACACGCAGAGGGGAAAGAAACAACGGCTTCGTCACATCGTCTCATTCGGCATCAGCCTTCAAGAAGCGTACTGCAATCAAAGCATTGGTTCTCAGCTTATTCAGCATATGATCGAGTGGGCCAAAAAGGAAGGGATTGAAAAAATCACCTTGAACGTCATGGCCTCGAACGAGCGAGCCATTCATGTATATAAAAAATTTGGATTTCAACAAGAAGGCTATCTCCGCCGCCAACTAAAATTGGAAGACGGCACCTATGTGGACGATATCATCATGTCCTTATTTCTGTAGGCGTGTTTGGACAACATAGAGAATTACGACAAAACCAATCACGCAAATGACGATAAGGTAAGAAAGGATTTAATCTATCTTCCTTCAACTCTTCCGCCGCCACGTGCTGCGTCGGCGGTGTTCCTTTTCCAAACGCTTCGATGTCAGGCTTGGAGAGCGACAACGGTTTTGTCAGCGAGCAAATTCCTGTGACCCAATCCGTATCGTCATACGCATAAACGAGATACTCTTTTCCGGCTTCAAACGGATACCCGCAAGCTGCCTCGCTAAAGCCGGTGTACACGACAACATGTGTTTCGTTTACCCCTTTCCACGTGCGATCGACCGAAAAAATAACCACACGTTATGAAACCCGCTCTCCGATTTCCGGTTCTTTCCGCGTTGTTTCATAAATACGAACGACCTTCCCGGAAAACACCGCATCACTTTTCGTAAACTCTTCCGACGGAGAACGAGGTGGAACGCACGAACACGCATATGTCCGCGCTCCCCCATACAGGCAAAAAAGGACAGCAATACCAAGCAGCCACCACCAGCATCGTTTCATTAAACCACCCTTTTTCTTCATTAGTCGCAGCCAAAGGGCAGTTGGTTACAATTCGGCACCTTTAGCGAGTTCCTCCAGCCGCTTTAACGCTTCCTCCTTATCGAAAGAACTGTACCAGCGATCATTGTGCACATCTAAAATACGGTAATGCTTGCTGATGAGGTTTTGCTGGAGGCGAAACGGCCCCATCCGCTTAATTTCTCTCCACCATACTTTTCCGCCGAGCGTCTTTCCTTTCGGTACATCGATTTCTTCATGGGCGATCGTTTCAATCACTTCAAGCGGGCTATCGCCAAGCACCGATTCGATAATTTCGCTATCACGGAATAGCGCGCATAACGCGACGACTTGCGTCCAGCTTGCCTGTATCCGCTCTTTTTCAATTTGCACGAGCGTTTTTTTCGAAATCCCCAGCACTTCCGCCATCTTATCTTGTGTATACCCTTTTTCGTCGCGAATTAACTTCATTTTGCTGGAGAGAAGATCGATTACTTCTTGTTTATCCATTATTCTCCCTTCTTTTGTTTACATAATATAATTACTGTTACTTTAATATTTCCCTTGCAAAAGTAATCGTACAATTTTTGGCTTTATTCGTAAATATCCTAATTGCCATTTTCTCGTTTTATCAATTATAATGGCAAAAAATACGAAGGGGGAAACGAACTTGCTGCAAATCGTACAATACAAAAATGGACCGTTCTTGCTTTCCACCGATCCAGCGCTTGTGCAAATCGACCGCGTCTGTGAATTTCTCGCCCGCTCCTATTGGGCGAATACGAGAGACCGCGCGACGATTATAAAGTCGCTCGAACATTCCTTATGCTTTTCCTTGTTCCACGAACAGATGCAAATCGGATTAGCGCGGGTCATTACCGACGGAGCGACCTTTGCCTATTTGTGCGATGTCTTTATTGATGAGGAATTTCGAGGGCAAGGGCTTGGGAAATGGCTCGTGGAATGTGTGTTGCAGCATCCTGATATCGCTGCGGTAAGACGCATTTTATTAGTGACAAAAGATGCGCATGGCTTGTATCGGCAGTTTGGATTTCAGCCGCCAATGCAGCCCGAGCGGCTAATGGAAAAGATCAACCCGCAGGCATGAGGCAATCGTATAAATTCTACGGCATGAGCGTCATATTCCTGACTCATGCCGTAATCTTTTCATTTTTGATAGTGCAGTTGCTTATTGAAAGAAAATGCTAAGCATTGGAAACCGGACTCACGTTTCCAATATAAGCAAACGAGAAGCTGGTCATATGATCGCACCTTCTCTATAAAGAAGGAGGTGCATAATAAGGGGAAAGATTATTTTTTTACAAACGAAAACGAAATCTTTTTCTCCTTGTCGTCCCACACCAAAACAGCGTCGAACGTTTTCCCTCCTTTTTTAAATCCTTTAATGACGTTCGTTTTTCCATGCTGCAAAAGCTTTTTCACATTCGCTTGCGAAATCGTTTTGCCGAGAATTTTTTTCGAAATCGTAAACGGGCACTTCGTCTTGGCATAATTGGAGCAGCCGTAAAAGGTCCCTTTGTCAATGACCGTGCCGCCGCATAGCTTGCAGGTGCCAACAGGCTTTCCAAGCGTCGCTTTCGATTTTGTCCGTTGAATGGATTCGATATCAAGTCCAGCAAAGTCCCATGTTTCCGACATTTCAACAGCGTCTTGAATAATTTTTGCAGACAGCCTTTTTACTTGCTCCATAAAATGCGCCGCTGACGCCTTTCCTTCGCCAATCTCACTTAAGCGCTGTTCCCATTTCGCCGTCATTTCCGGAGAAGCCAAAATTTTATCTCCAATCGCTTCGATAAGCACTTTCGCTTTGTCGGTCGCATACACTTGGTTTTTCTTTACTTCAATATAATTTCGCTCTTTCAGCGTCGTAATGATGGCCGCGCGCGTCGCTTCCGTGCCGAGACCTTCCGTTTTGGCAAGCACTTTTTCCAGCTCCTCGTTATCTAAAAATTTCCCCGCTGTTTTCATCAGGGTAATCAGCTGACCTTCCGTATACCGTTTCGGCGGCTGGGTCTTTCCTTCTTTTATACGAACGTTCAGCACATCGCCTTGTTCGCCTTCACGGAGCGAAGGAAGAATCGTCACATCATCCTCTTCGCGCTGACCGATGACTTTTCGCCATCCTTCCTGAATTTGCTGCTTGCCTTTTGAAATAAAGCGGGCGCGTCCATCGACAAGCGTCGTGACGGTCGTATAGTCAAACACAGCCGCTTCATAATGCGCGGCAATGAGACGGCGCACGACCAAGTCGTAAATTTTCCGCTCATCTGCCGATAACTTCGCCGGATCAACCACTTGCTCCGTCGGGATGATTGCATAGTGGTCAGTTACCTTTTTTTCATTGACATAACGTTTGTTATGTAAAATTGACGCGTTTGGCAGCGGAAAAAACGGCTGATACTCCGGAAACGCCCGTAACTTTTGCAAAATGTCCGGGAACGTTTCCGCCTCTCCCCTGGTCACATAGTTCGAATCGGAACGCGGATACGACACGATACCTTTTTGATACAAATTTTGCAAAATATCGAGCGTCTTTTTCGTGGAAAATTGGTACACCTTGTTCGCCGTTGCCTGCAAGGAGGACAAATTGAATAATAGCGGCGGAAGAAACGTTTTTCGCTCCGTCTTTACTTCATTCACTTCTGCCGGCTTGTTTCGGCAAAACTGGGCGATTTTTTGCGCCAGCTGCTCCTCCTTGATCCGCGTTTCTCCTTCTTCGTTTGTCCATTTCCCTTCGTACTGCCTGCCATCAACGGAAAACGTCGCCACCACCTCCCAAAACGGCTCAGGACGAAACTGTTCAATTTCTTTTTCCCGTTTCACGATGAATGCGAGTGTTGGCGTTTGGACTCTTCCAACCGAAAAAACATCATTCATCCCTTTTTGCTTTAGCAAAATGCTGTAAACGCGCGAGGCGTTCATCCCGACAAGCCAATCGGCACACGCGCGAGCGTACGCTTCTTCATATAAATTTCTTGTTTCTGCTTCATCTAACAGCTGGTGGAATCCTTCATAAATCGCTTTTGGCGTCAATGACGAAAGCCAAAGCCGCTTCATCGGCTTTTTCACACCGCTCATATGAATAATGTTACGGACAATCAGCTCCCCTTCTCTACCGGCGTCACCAGCATGGATAATTTCCGTCACTTCCGGTTTGCGAAGCAGTTCTTTTACAATCGCAAACTGTTTTGCTTTCGCTTTTTCTACCTCATATTGAAAACGCTCCGGAATGATCGGCAGCGTCTCGAGCTTCCATTGTTTCCATTCCGGACGATATCGTTCAGGCGGCACGAGCTGGAAAAGATGCCCGATCGTCCACGTCATATACGCTCCTTTTGGAAACAATTCATTCGGATAAATTTCGATATAGCCTTGTTGTTTTTTGTTTTTAAAAATGGACGCGAGCGTCGCGCCTTGGTCTGGTTTTTCGGCAATAATCACTTTCATTGTAGACTTCTCCTTGTTGTTCGTTGCGGATTATGGCACTTCATGACCGACCGAGCTTTGCAAAATTTCAAACCATTGCTCGCGGCGAAGCGGCAGCGCAAGCGCACGCACCGCACGAATAATGCGCTCTTTTTTGCCGGAACCGACAATCGGCATCATTCGCGCCGGATGCACAAGCAGCCATGTGTATAGTACTTCGTCGATCGTTTCGGCGCCAAGTTCATCTCTAATTTGTCCGAGCGTCGCGCGCAGGCGTACCGCTTTGTCGTCCGTTGCGGTAAATATTTTTCCGCCCGCAAGCGGAGACCACACCATCGGCGGGATCCGCTTTTCCAAACATAAATCGACCGTACCGTCTTCGATATTTTCTAAGCAATAGGCGGACACTTCAATCTGGTTGGTTACAAGCGGAAAATCTAAATACGACTGCAGCATGTTAAACTGTGAAAGTTTAAAGTTGGACACGCCAAAATGGCGTACTTTCCCTTCTTTTTTCAGCTGGGTGAACGCCTCCGCCACTTCTTCCGGATTCATAAATGGATCCGGACGGTGAATAAGCAGCACATCGATGTAATCGGTGCGGAAATTTTTTAACGATTGGTGGACGGACGCGATAATATGCGCCTTACTCGTATCATAATGCTTCAAGCCGTATTTCGATGCGAGCTTAATCCCACATTTTGTAACAATCTCAATTTGTCCGCGCAAGCTTGGCTTTAACGCCAGCGCTTCGCCAAACAACGCTTCACACGTATAATTCCCGTAAATATCCGCATGATCAAACGTCGTAATCCCTTGTTCAAGACAAAATTCAATGAAACTTAATATCTCTTCTTTCGAATAGTTCCAATCCGCTAATCTCCATAATCCGTGAATGATGCGGGAAAATGTTAAATCTTCTGCTAAACGAATTCGTTCCACTACTCGTCCTCCCCTTCTTTTTCACACTCCTATACATTCCACATCGATTTCCCTATTCCTTTTCATTCGAGTAATCTGTTTCTTTTTGCGCATACTACGTAACAGCGGAAAAACAGGAAAGGAATGGGAAGATGATGAAAAAACAGCTATATGTATGGCTAATGATCGTACTGCTGCTTGTGCCATGGCGCGCCTACGCCGCACAAACAAAATATCAATGGAATCTTGCCGACATTTACACGTCGGAAGCTGATTTCGAACGCGACTATCAAGCAGTCGTCGATGCGCTGCCGAAACTGTCCACCTATGAAGGAAAGCTTCAGCGCGCGGCTAATGTCGTCAAACTATTTACCCTTAATGAAAGGATAGCACGAAAACTGGAAAAATTGTCGCTTTACGCTCATTTAAAACAAGATTTAAATATTGAAGACGAGACTGCGGCACGGCTGAAAGCAAAAGTGGAGACACTTGCTTCCGACTATGCAGCTAAAACGGCGTTTATCGAGCCGGAACTGCTGTCGCTTTCCGAGCAGACACTTGCTAAGCTGCAAAAAAGCAAGCCGCTTAAGCCATACCGCTATTATTTTGAAGAGTTGCGCGAACGGAAAAAGCATACTCTTTCCAAACGAGAAGAACAGCTGCTCGCCAAGCTCTCTCCAATCATGAGCGATCCGGAAAACATTTATAATAATGCCGCGCGCGGCGATTATGAACCGCCTTCCGTCCGCACGCCGGACGGCAAAACGGTTTCGCTGACGGATGAAAACTATACAAAAGCGCTTGAACACCCGGATCGCGACTACCGCAAGCGGGCGTTTCAAACCCGTTTTCAAAGCTACGAATCGATCGAAAACACATCCGCCGCCACCTTATACGCTTCTGTGAAAGCGGACGAACTGTCCGCGAAAGCGCGAAAATATAAATCCGGCCTCGATGCAGCACTGTCGGCCGATGATGTGCCAAAACAAGTGTTTACGAATCTCATTTCTACGGTCAATAATCATTTGCCGTTACTCCACCGCTATGTCGAACTGCGCAAAAAAGCGCTCGGAGTCGACCGCGTCCACAGTTACGATATGTATGTGCCGCTCGTCGATGAAACCGTCGCGAAAAAAATGAAGTTCCCGATCGAAACGGCGCAGACACTCCTCCTTGAAGGTCTGAAACCGCTTGGGGACGACTACATCAAAAAGGTGCGGCAAGCTTTCGAACAGCGCTGGCTTGACGCATATCCGCGCCCGAAAAAATATACGGGCGGTTATAATACGGGCGCGTATGACACTCATCCGTTTATTTTGCTCAACTACGACGAGTCGCTGGATGGCGTGCTGACGATCGCCCACGAAATCGGACATGCGATGAATTCCGTCTATACAAACAAAACGCAGCCTTACCATTATTCCGGGCAATCGATTTTTACCGCCGAAGTCGCCTCAACCGCCAACGAATGGCTGATGATGGATTATTTCCTAAAGCAAGCAAAAACGGATGAAGAGAAGCTGTATTTACTCAACCAGCAAATCGAGCAAATTCGCGGCACCTTATACACGCAAGTGATGTACTCTGAATTCGAGCAAGCGATTCACGACAAAGTACGACAAGGCGGGAGCTTAACCGCAGCCAAACTGAACGAGCTTTGGCTTCGTTTATTAAAAAAATATTACGGCCCTGCTTACGCCGCCGATCCGGAAGCCGCGCGGGGCTGGCTGCGCATCCCCCATTTTTATGACGCATTTTACGTCTATAAATACGCCACTTCCCTCGCCGCCTCCTTTGAGCTTGTCAAGCAAATGAAAGCGGACAAAACCGGTCAGGCGACGAAACGCTATTTGCAGTTTTTAAGCGCCGGCACATCCGACGACCCGATCCGCCTCTTGCAAAAAGCGGGAGTCGATATGACTTCACCAAAACCGCTTGCCAACTTGCTTTCTTATTTCGATTCGCTTGTTGGCGAAATGGAACAGCTGTTAAAAAAGCAAGGAAGACTGTAACTAGAAATGGCGCTGGCTCCAAAAGGTGGCTTTTCGAGCCAGCCCTTTTTGATTGATGATGTTTAAACGACATCGACAAACAACATTTATTTTACTTTAATACGGAAAACATAGTTCCCGTCTTCTTGCTTCCAATTCGCCATAAGATGATAAACATATACCCCACTTTCACTTGGCGCGGTAATTTTTTTGTTCTTTACCTTTATATTTTTTGCCTTTCCTTCATTAATCCACTGTTCTACAGTTAGGGAAACTGGTTCTTTTTCAAAATCTATTTCTATTTCTGAATGAGGTTCGACCTTAGCCGGTTCGTGTACGCCTCCTATTTTCCATAGCGGTGCATAAGCCCAATCGACACATTTTGCCGAGAAAAATGCTTTCCAGCAGTAAGAACCTTGTATAACCGGAATTTTTTGTCCTGCCGTCGATATGTCTAACACAGGAGGTTTGGAGCTGGCAGTCACAAAAAAGTATGTCCCAAAACTACATACCCCGGCGATCATCAATATGACAAAAAATTTTTTCATGGCTACCGCTACCTCTATATGCCTTTTACTTATTAGACGGCGCGCAAAGATAAATGTTACTATGATGAATCCATCACTTCCAACTAAATCTTTATCTGATCCATTGCGTCTCCCTTCATCACACCATTTTGGTCTACCTGCCAACAAATGCTTCGAAATAGCCGGAAAAACAAAAAAAGATCACCGCATGTGGTCCTGCGATGACCTTTTTTAACAATAAAACCACCAATTTCTCAATATTCTTCCATTTTTCCAATCTTCTCCTTTACCTTCCTAATGTTTTCCATTTTGTTATCCCAACAGGCCTGGCTTAAATCGACGGGATATTGCTCCGGGTTCATCGTCCGTTTATATTCATCCCAAAACAACCGCAAATTTTCTTTGACAAACGCTTGAATTTCCTTTAATGGCGGAGACGTGTACACGAGCTTGCCATTGTCAAAAATCGTTTCATGTAAATCCCTTGCCTCAAAATTGGTGACAAATTTGCTGATAAACGTATAAACAGGATGAAACATTTTAAGCCGTTCTTCTTGTTGCGGATTTTCGCTTTCTAAGGCAATATAGTCGCCTTCCGCTTTTTTATTGATTTTATTCACAATGCGGTAGACCCGTTTCAGCCCAGGGGTCGTGACTTTTTCCGGGTTGCCGCTGATTTTGATCGTATCGACCATATTTCCGTGTTCGTCTTCAATGGCGACCAATTTATAAACGGCGCCCAACGCCGGCTGGTCGTACGCAGTGATTAATTTCGTGCCAATGCCCCAGACGTCAATTTTTGCGCCTTGTGATTTTAAATTGAGGATCGTTTCTTCATCTAAGTCGTTGGAAGCGAAAATTTTCGCATTCGTAAATCCAGCTTCATCGAGCATTTTTCTCGCTTCTTTTGACAAATAGGCGAGATCGCCGCTGTCGATCCGTATGCCAATAAAGTTGATTTGATCGCCCAGCTCTTTGGCGACGCGAATCGCATTTGGCACCCCTGACTTCAATGTATCGTACGTGTCAACAAGAAAGACACAATCTTTATGGCGGCGCGCATATTTATGGAACGCGGTATATTCATCCCGATAAGCCTGTACCATTGCGTGCGCGTGCGTGCCGACAACCGGGATGCCGAAAAGTTTTCCTGCCCGTACGTTCGATGTCGCTTCAAACCCCCCAATGTAAGCGGCGCGCGCCCCCCACAGCGCGGCATCCATCTCGTGCGCCCGGCGGCTGCCGAACTCCATCGCCGGCTCATCGCCGAGAATGTGTTTAATACGGGACGCTTTTGTCGCGATTAACGTTTGAAAGTTAATAATGTTTAAAATCGCCGTTTCCACGAGCTGCGCTTCGGCAAGCGGCGCTTCAATGCGCAAAATCGGCTCATTGCCGAAAACGATTTCCCCTTCCCTCATCGAGCGCAGCGTGCCGGTAAAACGAACCGTTTGCAAATAATCTAAAAAATCATCCCGATATCCCAGTTCCGACCGCAAATAGTCAATATCGCTTTCGGAAAACCGGAATTGCTGCAGAAATTGAATGACCCGTTCCAAGCCGGCAAATACCGCGTATCCGTTTCCAAACGGCAGCTTGCGGAAAAACACTTCAAACACTGCCTTGCGGTTATGAATGCCGTCTTCCCAATACGTTTCCACCATATTGATTTGATATAAGTCCGTATGAAGGGTAAAACTGTCATCCGCATATTTTTCGTTCATTGTGCTACCTCCAAAATACGAATCGGTTTGACACAAAAAAAGAAAAAAAGAACGTCCATCGTCTATTCTATCATTTTTATTCTATTATTCCACCACTTCCGCACCTAATGTATGCTTAAAGTGCTCGAGCGCCCATTCATGCCCGACCGAATTGAAGCTGGCGACCGCGTTTTTATGTACAACGATGTGATAACCTTTATTATACGCGTCGACCGCAGTATGAAGGACACAAATATCCGTACAGCAGCCGACTAAATGAACTTCGTTAATTCCTCGTTCTCTTAACTTGATTTCCAAATCCGTCCCTGCAAATGCGCTATATCTCGTTTTATCCATCCAATACACATTGTCTTTATGTTTGTTTGCCTGATAAACCGCTTCCAGTTCTCCATACAATTTCCGGCCGTCCGTGCCTTCGATATTGTGTGGCGGAAACAGCTTCGTTTCCGGATGATAAGTATCACCCGCTTTATGCATATCAATCGCAAATACAACAAAATCGCCATTTTCGATAAACTGTTTCGTAATCCGCACCAGCTCCGATTCGATTTGCTGGCCGGGCTTACCGCAAGTAAGCGCCCCATGTTCGGCAATGAAATCGACCGTATAGTCTATGTTGATCAACGCCTTTTTCATCCAACACTCCCCCCACGTCTTTTTAAAATTTTTTCCCTATCAGACAAAACGCTTCTTGCTAAGAACAGTGTGCGAAAACAGCTCCTGTTCTTTTGAATATAGAAAATACAACTAAGTAAAAGAGTTTTCCCTATATGATAGCGAAAAACCGCAAAAACAATCATCCATTGTGTCTTGGCTTGTTATGGAGCCCTATTTTGTTTTGGTTTTGCTCTCTACCAACGTAATTTTATATACGTATGCGCTTTCTACTTCTTTGACTTCTTCAGGAAAAGCACCTTCATGATTGGTATCACTTAGATGATTTTTAGAAGTGCCAAGCCAATAAGCGATATATACCGGTTTGTTCTCATGAAGTTCTACCGGTTTGGTTATATTTGCGACAAGCATACTGCTTGTAGGGACAGTTAGAATTGGGAATGCTACTAATCCGCCCGGAACCCCTGTCAACAACAATGGGGCTTGCTTCTCGACTTCCGCTGAGATTCCAAAAGACAAAATTTCTCCTTTAAAATCGCTTGGGATGTCTGCAGTGGCATGATGAAATTCGCTTTCCTTTCCGTTATGGTAGGCAATGACATCGACCACTATTTGTTCTTCTTGCCGTTTGGGTCTGTTTAGCTCAAAAAACTTGATATCCCTTGATATCCCTTGTATTGGTTTTGCTGATGAGCAGTTTTTCTTTTTCTGTCAGCTTTAACGGTTGAATGATCAACTGTTTTTTCCCTCGTTGTTTGCTCGAGTCGGATTCGCTTTAGGCTCTAAACAAGCCGACAGCAACACCATCAACGACAATAACGGCAGCCAAATCCATCGTATTTTCATCCTTGTCTCCTTTCATCTTCTATAAGTATTTCATCGTTATCATGATGTTTAATTTTTCCACACTATTGTAGTTGATGTTATTCTTTTTGTCTACGTATGAAACGGTAAATTTTCACTTTCCCTAAACTACTGCCTTTTTACATGACCGCTTTCTATTCGCGCTTTTTTACCACTAATATTGGAGCATTTTCTTTTCAATGCGATGGTCCTCGATTACAAAAACACCCCGCTCTCCGTTGATGGAAAGCGGGATGTTGTCATGCCTGTCCGTTTTCTGTGGCTTTGACCGCTTTTAGTTGCGTGCGTAAAATCAACGATTGAATGATCGAGAAGCAGCCGCCGACAACCCAATAAAGCGACAAGGCGGACGGAACGGAGCTTGCCCCGATAAAAATCATGACCGGCGTGATATACGACATCATCGCCATTTGCGGCATTTGTTCTTCCGCCATTGACGGCGACAAGCGCAGCGACATGAATGTTGTGAGGCTGGCCAAAATCGGCAAAATGAAGTACGGATCGCGATGGCCGAGCTGCACCCATAAAAACGAATGGAGTTTAATTTCTTGGGTGCGCGAAATCGCGTAATAAAGCGACATAAAAATCGGCATTTGAATCAGCACCGGCAGGCAGCCGCTCGCAGGATGGACGCCGTGCTTTTGATACAATTGCATCATTTCCTGCTGGAGCTTGCGCTGTGTTTCGATGTCGGTGCCTTTATATTTCTCTTGGAGCTTTTTTAGTTCCGGGCGAAGTTTTTGCATCGCAATCGTCGTTTTAAACTGCTTTAAGATGAGCGGCAGCAGGCAAAAACGAACGATTAACGTTAATACGATGATGGCAATCCCATAATTATTTCCAAACAGCTGCCCAATCGTCAAAAGCAATTTCGACATTGGATAGACAAAATAATGATCCCAAATTCCTTGACTATGTTCATTAATCGGCGCGTTGCGGTTGCAGCCGCTTAATAAAACAACCGTTCCGAATAATGCAAAAATCCACTTTCTCATAAGAGACCTCCTTGTTGTTCTATAGTCAATCAGGCCAGAAATAAGCGAGGTCTCCTTCCTTCTTCATCGGTTTGATGTGAACGTTCGTGCACAGGAACTTTCCGTCTTTTCCTTATAAAAACGCGGTAGAGCGGGACAATAACACCAGCGACGCATCTTTCATCTTTTCTTTCCGCTACATGTGCAAGCGTAACGTCATATAAAAAAGCTTTCGTTTTGCGGTATTCGCCGATATAGCATTTCATGACAACAAGCAGTGCGCCAACAAGCGACACATATGCTAGCAAATCAAAGGGGGCTTCCATTCTCCCACCTCTTTTCTATTCAAGAAAAACATTTCCTTACATAACATAGCAAACTTAGCGAAAAAAGAAAAGAAAAAGATTCACGAAACCAGCGCTGTTATTTCTCCGCCAACAGCCGAAACAGCGGCGCCAACGCTGGTTCTTCGTTAGCCAGTTCGGCAAAGTCTCCTGTTTCATCTTCATCAAGAACATGTGCCAGTTCGCACTTGGCTTCTTCGATTCGCCCGAGCTTGGCTAAATAGCACGCCCGTTGATAATGAGCGGATAAGTCCTCTTTGGCAAATTGAATCCATTCATCGACAACGGAAAGCGCCTTTTCCGTCTGCCCCGCTTCGTCATACGCACGCGCCAATTCTAGGCTCACTTCTGCATCATGCGGATGATGGGAAAGCCCGTTTGCAAGTACGGCAATCGCTTCGTCATAGCGCTTTTTTGCCATATACATCGTTCCTAACGTCAAAATACTGCGAAGTAAGAGTGGCTCTATTTCGATTACAAAACGAAGCAGATTTTCTGCTTCCTCTTCCCGTCCATTGTCAAGGAGCAGGAACGCCTTTAACTCCAGCATAGTCAGGTCATTTGGCTGTTCGGCGAGGAGACGATCGATCCACTCGCCTGCTTCTTTTTGCAGTTTACTACTCTCCGAGTGGGCCAACAACATGGCAAGCTCACGGGCGACACTGGCATTCCACTCATATGTTAGCGCCTTGCGCAGCGTTTTGATCGCATCATCCATCAATTCCGCCGCTTTGTAAAACTCAGCAAGTCGCTCATACGCTTCTATATTGCTGCGGTCCAAACGAATCGCCGTTTCGTATAAATCCAAAACAGCGGAAACAACAGCCATTTCTTTCGTCCATGCTTTCGCTTTTGTCCATAGCCGTTTGGCAAAGGAGTCATCTGTCCCAGTCCACGTTATGTCCATCATATATGAGGAAAGAGCGGAAGCGGCGTGCATGTATACGATGCTTTTCTTTTGATTGTCAAGCTTCCATTTGCCGAGCCGCTCGCGCAGTTTTCCTATTCCTCTTATTGTATACGAAAATATTTGAATATAAGTTTCATACAAGGCTTCGTTACGGACATCCTGCTCAATCAGCCGCTCAAGGATGGCGATCGCTTCGCGTAACTTACCTTCCTTTACAAGCACTTTCGCATAATGGTGGAGCACTTCCGGATGATCAGGATGGAGGTGAAGCGCGTGTTCGACTGCCTCTTTTTCTTTGGCACCGTCCCCCATTGCTCCATATACGTAGCCGAGGCTGTCATAATACCAAATATCGCCTGCTTGCTTCCGAACCGCTTCGATCGTGTCTACTAATGTGGCGGGATCGTCAAACAGCCACACTACATTTTCGACATGAACTTGAAGCGGATCGCACTCGAACGCTTTTTGCAGATGGAAACGCTGCTTATCAATGTTTTCTTCTAATTCATAAAGAACCGCTAAGCGAAGGTGAGCCACCGCAAACGTATCATCGACCTCGAGACACGCTTCATAGTACCATTTCGCCTCGTCGAATCTTTCAAGCGCCCGATACGTTTCGGCCAGACGATAGAGCGGAAACGTGCTTTTTTGCACCTTGGTCGCCCGTTCGTATAAATTGATCGCTTTCGAAAACATGCCGCTTTGCTCATAAAGCACGCCGAGATAACAAAGCGCGGTTATATCGTTCGGACGTTCGTTGATAAGTTGCTCGAGAAAAGCCATTCCGCGACCGACAAGAGAATGGTCGGTCAGTTGTTCGATATAAAATTCGTACGCTTCCGCCACATCAAATTGCGCAAGGCGCAATCCTTCTTCAAGAAAGGCAAGCGCGGTCCCTTTTTCTTCCGTTTCTATGGCTAGCTCATTGGCCAGGAGCATTTTTCCGGCATTTAATAGATATTCGCTGTTTTGGGCAAATAATAGCTTCTTGTCCAACAGATACTGTTTTGCTTCATCGCGATGCCCCCGTTGCATCATCACGTATGCAAGACCGAGATGGGCAAAGACTTCTTTTTCCTCTTGTTGCAGTGCTTTTTGGTAATGCACTTCCGCCTTTTCTGCTTCGTCTCGTTCCATATACCAGTCGCCAAGGCGAACGTGCAACGCAGGGGCGCTTCCGACCTTTGCCGCTCCTTCTAGCAAAATAGCTTTGGCTTTTTGCCAATCCCCTAACTCGTTTTCATATAAATCCGCTAACGCCAAATATGGATACGGCTCTGCTTCATCGAGCGCTTTAGCAACAAGAAAGCCGCGTTCCGCTTTGCGTGTCTTTCCCAGCCTTTCATCACAGCGCGCCCGTTCATACCACAAATGGGCATCGCGTTTATGGCGGCGCAGCAACTGGTCAAAAAAGGAGCGGGCCTCCTGAAATTGTTTGGCCTGGAATAACATGATGCCATGATTCGTGCCAATAAACGGATCGTCAGGGTGTAACGTTAAAGCGATTTGCGACAGTTCCAAGCCTTTCTTTTCTTTTCCTCCGTATGCAGTACTAAGGGCCATATAGCTCCAGACGTCGGGCTGGTCGGGATCGAGCTGGAGCGAAGCGCGAAAATGGCGGCTTGCATCTTCGTACCGGCTTTCGTAAAACGCAATCCGTCCCCGCAAATAGTGATAAAGCGGACTATGGGCTTTCCCTTTCACCCTTGCCAGCGCCGCTTCGGCCCGTTCGATTTCTTTTCCGTACACGTACGCTTTCGCCGCCGCAAGCAGCAAATCATTAATATCGCCGTATTTAGCAAGCACCCGCTCTGTATAGTCGAGAAGCAGCTCTTTCGCTTCTTCTGTGCCAAAATGCTTCACAACATACAGCCATGTGTACGGGATGTGTTCATGCTTGCGCAAAAACGCTAGAAACGGCGCCATATACGCTTGATCATCTTCGTCTATTTTTTCGGCGAAGGCATGAAGCTGACGGAAATATTGGTCTTCCGATTTCGGCAACAACACGGCAATCGCTTCTTTTTCCCGGGGAATCGCAGCAATCGACAAATAATGTGTCCCTGCATACCATTTTTCGACTTCGTCATAAGCAACCACAAACGGCTCGAGCATGTTTGGGTCTTGTACGTAAAACGCTCTGAGGCACTCATCATAACCGAACAATACTTGCACATGCGAAGATTGTTCGTAATCAACGCTTAAGAGCACGGGAATTCCGGCATCGATCAACCGTTTCCACCGCTCCACGGAACCGATGAAAAAGCGACATAAAAAGCCGAGCGTTTCCAAATAATGTACAGTCGTCGACAATTTTGAACCGCGAACATCGAAAATATGCTCGGCCACTTCATCTTGTGTACGCTCCTTGCCTAACAGCCGCAGCATCATTTCCAAACTCGCAGGCACACAATAATTATGTTTTTGCACGACAGGCACAAGCGGCAAGATCACTTGCGGCAGGGAAGCGCGTTCGCTTGCGCGCGCGTATGGCGTAGATGCCAATGATTTCTCTGTTTGAACAAGCGCCGCTAGTTCATCGAACTTGCCAAGCTTGTAATAGATTTGCGCACGCATATGGGCAAAATAGCGGCGGTGAACATGAAACGGAGTGAGGCGGTCGACCTCCTCCATCGCTTCGAGCGCCGCTTCGTACTCATGCAAGTCGCGCAACCGACGAGCTTTTTCCACATATAACGCCGGCACTTGCGAAAACCGTTTGATACCGCATCCAATGATTTCTAGTGCTTTCCGCTGGCAGCCATTTAGGGCGTATAAGTCGGCCAAAAGCAAATGGCACATATCGCCGCGCTCCGGCTCATCCAATCCTTTCCGCAATATTTCTTCGGCTTTGTCGCGGTCGCCCGCTTCCATATAAAAGTATCCCCATTTATCGTACATCGGAATAGTTTCATATCGTTCCACTACGTCCATCCACTGCTGTGCTTCTTCGATCCGGCGCATTTCCAAAAGAGTGCGCACGAGTGTGAATGCGGCGCGCGCGATATGTTCCGGCTTCTCCTTTCCGTTTTCGATCGCTTCTTCCAAGCGCGGCCGCAGCGCTTCCTCGACATCCAGCGGCCGTCGTTCTTCGAGCCACTCATCGCATACCCACGTCAGCGTCTGCAGCGTCGAAAAACGACGGTGGGCGTAGCGCGCCAACAGCGCGCTATGACGGTACATTAACGCATAATCAAACAAGCGGATCAGATGATGAAACGAGTCCGCTGTTTGCCAAGCCCGCAACAGCACTCTCCAGCAAAACGGGCGCCCGTTTGCTTGCTGAAGGATCGGCTTTATTTCCTCTAATGCTTCGATAATGCGTTTTTCTTTTATATAGGTCGCGATTCGCTCTATATTCATGTACGAAACTCCTTTTCTTTCTTCCATTTCCTATACTATAACTGTACAAGCCGCCCCAACAGATGATGCCAACTTTTTATTCCTAGTGTAAAATGAATCGCAAAGAAGTGCTATAAGTTTTTAGAAAAAACGGATGGGAAATAAATCCTATCTTTTCTTTCTAACAAAAAAGATTTGCCCGCCATCATCTGCGGCAAATCTTTTTTGCGAAAAAACTATTTGTTCGCATGCACGGCAAAAAAGCGCAGCGATAAATCGATAATCGTTGGCTGGTCATAGTCCAGCGTCGCGACATGATAGCTGTTTTTCAAAGATACAAGCTCTTTTTCCGCCGAGCTGATTTTTTCGAAAATAAACTGTGAGTTATCCGGCGGGACGACATGGTCTTCTTCCGACACAAAAATGAGCGCCGGACACGTAATGCGATGAAGGTTGTTTCTTACTTTCTCCATCAGTTTGACAATTTGTTGCAGTGAAGCGGCTGGCGTTTTTTCATACGCCAGTTCTTTCACTTCCGGGTTTTTGATATCCGAGCCGATCGCGTCCAAGTAGCGCGGCAGCTCAGCACGACGAGCGGCGCCGTCGGCCATAACCGGTATGTCGATGGCGGCATTAATCGGAACGATGCCTTGAATGTCAGGATAGGTCTCGGCCATATACAAGGTGAGCGTCCCACCCATCGATAATCCCGTCACAAAAATAATGTCACACCGCTCTTTCAGCCATTGGTACCCCTCTTCAACGGAATCAATCCAATCTTCGTATGTCGTCTGTTCCATATCTTCATAATGCGTTCCATGTCCTTTCAGGCGCGGGCCGCAGACGGTATAGCCCGCCTTGGCGTACGCTTCGCCTAGCGGACGCATGCTTTGCGTCGTTCCAGTGAAACCGTGAGAAACCAAAATGCCTGCTCGGCTTCCTTCAAAATAAAACGGCTCCGCCTCTGGCAGTACAGGATATTTCTCTTTCATCGCCTCTCCCCCGCTTTAGAAAATGCACTTTCTTTTATCATTTATAATTCGCTGCAGGGCAGACTTTTTCCTTTTTTCTCATCGAAATAAAGCAAGCGAACGCCACCATTCAAAAAAAAGCTGTTCTTTTGCGCCGATATAGACAAGCAAGGCAAACGCCGCGTAAAAAAGCGATTTTTCGACGAGATTGCCAGTGCGATAGATGGGGATTTTAAACCGCTTTGCGGTGAACGGCCAAAAGAGAGGCACACCTTGAATAGAGAAAAAGTCTTCGAGAATATGAAACAAATAGCCGAGCACAAAGCCTGACGCAAATAACGAAGACGACTCCCAAGAAATAACGAGGGCAATAACCCCCCATACAACAAGCGAATGGGTCATGCCGCGATGGCCAAACGCTTCTTTTACTTTATTGGATATCCCCATTGAGCGGCGCCCGACGTATGACTTTGGTTCATCAATGTCGGGAAGCAAGCTGCCGATGACGACTCCCGCCGTATAGCTTGCTGTAAACGAAAGCGATGTATGCGCGGCGGCCGCCGCCCCCAGGCATAATGACGTAACAATATGGCTATGGTATCGCATGTAACCTCCTCATTATGTAAAACTTTTTTCTCTATTATAGCACAAGAAAGGAATGTTTGTTCGTTTTTCGCCACCGTTTGACAAATTTGTGACAATCGCGGCAACTGTGACGAAGTTAACATCCCTTTATTTCCATTATGATTATAGTAAAATTACACACATTGATAAGGAGTGAAAAAAATGAAACAAAAACGATCACCGTTATGGAACCGTTTCAAATATATGAAACCGATCGAGCGATATGCAAATGAGCATAGTGAAGCAACCTACGGCGACCGCGCTTGGGAAAACGCGTACCGCCGTCGCTGGCAGCACGATAAAGTCGTTCGTTCGACCCACGGTGTCAACTGCACAGGTTCATGCAGCTGGAACATCTACGTCAAAGACGGCATCGTTACCTGGGAAGGACAACAGCTCAATTATCCATCGACCGGGCCGGATATGCCGGATTTTGAACCGCGCGGCTGTCCCCGCGGCGCGAGCTTCTCTTGGTACATTTACAGCCCGCTGCGTGTTAAATACCCATATGTGCGCGGTGTGTTAATCGACATGTGGAGAGAAGCGCTGCAAACGCACAAAAATCCGCTTGATGCTTGGAAAAGCATCGTGGAAAATCCCGAAAAGGCAAAACGCTACAAACAGGCGCGTGGCAAAGGCGGATTTGTCCGCGTTAGCTGGGATGAAGCGTTAACGCTTGTCGCTGCTTCCTTATTATATACCGTCATCAAATACGGTCCGGACCGCAATGTCGGCTTTTCGCCGATTCCGGCGATGTCGATGATCAGCTTTGCGGCTGGTTCGCGCTTTATGCAGCTGATGGGCGGGCCGATGCTTAGCTTTTACGACTGGTATGCTGATTTGCCGCCGGCCTCGCCGCAAATTTGGGGCGACCAGACCGACGTTCCCGAATCCAGCGATTGGTATAACTCCGGCTACATCATTACATGGGGTTCGAACGTGCCGCTGACCCGAACGCCGGACGCTCACTTTTTAGCGGAAGTCCGCTATCGCGGCACAAAAGTCGTTTCCGTCAGCCCGGATTACGCCGAATCGACGAAATTTGCCGACGACTGGCTCAGCGTAAAACCAGGAACGGACGGCGCACTCGCGATGGCAATGGGACATGTCATTTTAAAAGAATATTACGTCGATCAGCAAGTTCCTTACTTTCAGCAATATGCGAAAATGTACACCGATTTTCCGTTCGTTGTCACTTTGAAAAAAGATGGCGACAAATGGGTGGCCGGCCGCTTCTTGCAGGCAAAAGATCTCGGCCGCAGCGTCACCAACGCCGAATGGAAGCCGGTCGTTTACGATGAAAACAAAAAAACATTTGCGATTCCGCACGGAACGATCGGATCGCGCTGGGATGATCAAGGAAAATGGAATTTGCATATGGTCGATGAGGAAACAGAACATCCGATTGAACCGCGTCTATCTTTTTTAGGCATTGAAGACGAGCTTGTCACGGTTCATATTCCTTACTTCTCCGATGAAGGGGGCAAAACGATCGAACGCGTTGTCCCAGCGAAAAAAGCGCAAACCGAAGATGGCGAAACATATGTCACAACCGTCTATGACCTTGTTCTTGCCAACTACGGTGTTGATCGTGGCATTGGCGGAAATGTTGCCCGGACATATGACGACCTCGTTCCATTCACGCCGGCATGGCAAGAAGCGATTACGGGTGTGAAACGGGAGCTTGTCATTAAAATCGCGCGCGAGTTTGCGCAAAACGCGATCGACACAAACGGACGCTCGATGATTATTGTCGGCGCTGGCATTAATCATTGGTTTAACTCTGATACGATTTACCGCGCCGTATTAAACCTCGTCTTATTTGTCGGCGCGCAAGGCGTCAACGGTGGCGGCTGGGCGCACTATGTCGGGCAAGAAAAACTGCGGCCGGTGGAAGGGTGGCAAACGATCGCGATGGCACGCGATT
Source organism: Parageobacillus sp. VR-IP (assembly GCF_013357975.1). Classification (NCBI taxonomy): domain Bacteria; kingdom Bacillati; phylum Bacillota; class Bacilli; order Caryophanales; family Anoxybacillaceae; genus Parageobacillus; species Parageobacillus sp. VR-IP. The sequence continues at coordinate 305,595 of NZ_JABVYQ010000003.1, read as the reverse complement.
GGACAGCACCGCCGAAATTGCAAAACGGCACATCGTTCTTCTACTTTGCGACCGATCAATGGCGCTATGAAGAAATGCCGGTCGATGAGCTTATATCTCCGATTGTTAAAAAAGCACGCTATTCGCACTACGGCGATTACAACGTTCTTGCGGCACGGCTTGGCTGGCTTCCATCCTATCCGACATTTAACAAAAACGGCATTGACCTTTACAAAGAAGCAGTTGCGAACGGAGCGACAACTCCGGAACAAATTGGAAGTTACGTTGCCGAACAGCTCAAAACGAAGCAATTGCAATTTGCGATCGAAGACCCGGACAGTGAAGTAAACTTTCCACGAAACTTAATCGTCTGGCGTGCGAACTTAATTTCAAGCTCCGGTAAAGGCCATGAATATTTCTTAAAACACTTGCTCGGTACGACGCACGGTTTGTTAAACGATGATGAGGACAGCCTGCGGCCGCAAGAAATTACTTGGCGCGACGAGGCGCCGGAAGGCAAGCTCGACTTGTTAGTGAACCTTGATTTCCGCATGGCGGGAACAGCGCTTTACTCCGATGTTGTTCTTCCGGCGGCGACATGGTACGAAAAACACGATTTGAGCAGTACGGATATGCATCCGTTCGTGCATCCGTTCAATCCGGCGATTTCTGCGCCATGGGAAGCGCGCTCGGATTGGGATATTTTCAAATCGTTAGCGAAAGCCGTCTCCGATGTCGCCAAGCAAATCGGCATGAAGCCGGTCAAAGAAGTCGTCGCCACCCCGCTCTTGCACGATACAGCGCAAGAACTGGCGCAGCCGTTTGGCAAAGTGAAAGACTGGAGCAAAGGCGAGTGCGAACCGATTCCAGGAAAAACGATGCCGAACATTCATATCGTCGAGCGCGATTATACGCTCATTTATGACAAAATGATTTCCCTTGGACCGAACGTGGCCAAGCAGCCAATGGGCACAAAAGGCATCGCCTGGTCAGCCAAAGACGAATACGAAAAATTGAAAAAGACGTTAGGAACGATCAAACATGCGTCAATCGCCGCCGGCTGTCCGGATATCAGCAGTGCGAAAAACGCGGCCGAAGCCGTTCTCACGTTATCATCGACAACGAACGGAAAAGTGGCGGTGAAAGCATGGGAAGCGCTCGAGAAAAAGACGAATTTGCAGCTCGTCGATTTAGCGAAAGAACGCGAGGAAGAATGTTTTACGTTTGAACAAATTACGGCGCAGCCTAAAACAGTGATTACCTCTCCGGCATTCAGCGGCTCGGAAAAAGGCGGCCGCCGCTACTCGCCGTTTACAACCAACGTCGAGCGGCTCATTCCTTGGCGCACCTTGACAGGTCGGCAGTCGTTCTATCTCGATCATGAACTTATGCACGAATTTGGCGAAACGATGGCTACCTTTAAGCCAATATTGCAGCACCGCCCGTTCTCGAAAAAACGGCCGGAAGCAAAAGGAAAAGAAATCATTTTGAACTATTTAACACCACATAACAAATGGTCGATTCACAGCATGTATTTCGATTCGTTGCCAATGCTCACCCTTTTCCGCGGCGGCCCGACCGTCTGGATCAACAAAGATGATGCCCAAGAAGCCGGCATTCGCGATAACGACTGGATTGAATGCTTCAACCGCAACGGTGTTGTTGTCGCCCGTGCCGTTGTCTCCCACCGTCTGCCACGCGGAATGGCGTTTATGCATCACGCACAGGACCGCCACATTAACGTGCCAGGCACGAAGCTCACGAACAACCGCGGCGGCACACACAACAGCCCGACGCGCATTCATGTGAAACCGACGCATATGATCGGTGGGTATGCGCAATTAAGCTACGGCTTTAACTATTACGGCCCAACAGGAAATCAACGCGACTTGTACGTCATTATTCGCAAATTGGAGGAGGTCGATTGGCTTGAAGATTAAAGCGCAAGTCGGCATGGTGATGAACTTGGATAAATGCATTGGCTGCCATACGTGCAGCGTCACTTGTAAAAACACATGGACAAACCGTCCTGGAGCGGAATATATGTACTTCAATAACGTCGAGACCAAACCGGGAATCGGTTATCCGAAACAATGGGAAGACCAAGACAAATATAAAGGCGGCTGGGAGCTCAAAAACGGCGAACTCCAGCTCAAATCCGGCTCGAAAGCAACCCGTCTGCTTAACTTGTTTTACAACCCGTACCAGCCAACGATTGACGATTATTACGAACCGTGGAATTACGATTACGAAACATTGACCAACAGTCCGCAAAAACGCCATCAACCAGTCGCCCGCCCGAAATCGGCCATTACCGGCGAATTCATGGAAGTGTCATGGGGGCCAAACTGGGAGGACGACCTTGCCGGCGCCCATATTACCGGGTTGAGGGATCCAAACGTTGTCAAAATGGAGCAGTCGATTCAAGCGGAGTTCGAAAACGTCTTTATGATGTATTTGCCGCGCATTTGTGAGCATTGCATCAATCCATCGTGCGTCTCAAGCTGCCCGTCGGGAGCGATGTATAAACGCGACGAGGACGGCATCGTTCTCGTCGACCAAAACGCCTGCCGCGCCTGGCGCTATTGCGTAACGAGCTGTCCATATAAAAAAGTATATTTCAACTGGCAAACAAATAAAGCGGAAAAATGCACGCTCTGCTTCCCGCGCATTGAAGCAGGCATGCCGACAATCTGCGCGGAAACGTGTGTCGGCCGCATTCGTTATATTGGCGTCATGCTTTACGATGCCGACAAAGTGAAGGAAGCGGCGAGCGTAGAAGACGAAAAAGAGCTATACCATGCCCAGCTTGGCATTTTCCTTGACCCACACGACCCGGAAGTAATCGCAAAAGCAAGAGAAGAAGGCATTCCGGATGAATGGATCGAAGCGGCGCAGCGTTCGCCGATTTACAAAATGATTGTCGACTGGAAAATCGCGCTTCCGCTTCATCCGGAATACCGGACATTGCCAATGGTATGGTACATTCCGCCATTAAGCCCGATTATGAACATGTTTGAAGGAAAAGGAAGCAAAGCGAATGCAGAAGACATTTTCCCGGCGATTGACGAAATGCGCATCCCGATCGAATATTTGGCGAACTTACTGACAGCCGGCGACGAAACACACATCCGCATTACGTTGAAAAAAATGGCGGCGATGCGTTCCTATATGCGCGCAAAACAAACGAACAAACAGCCGGATGTCCGCATCATTGAAGAACTTGGGCTAAGCGAGCAAGATATCGAAGACATGTATCGTTTGCTCGCCATCGCAAAATACAATGACCGCTTTGTCATTCCTGCCTCCCACCGCGAAGAAGTCGCGGAACTATACGCCGAACAAGGAAGCTGCGGATTGGCGTTTGCCGGCGGTCCAGGCGCCTGCGGTACGCTTTCTTAATGGAGGTGAGGTAAGGAAACATGAATAAAGAACAAATGCAAACGGTGTTTTTATGCGCGTCCCATTTATTGTCTTATCCTGATGAAGAATGGGCGGACTCTCTCGCTGATTGCCTCGAGGCAATCAGCGCCGTCCCAAACGACGCCATCGTCGAAAAAATGAGCGCTTTTATTCATGACATCCAATCCGTACCTGTCCGCAAACGGATGGAGCAATATGTCGAAACATTCGATTTCGGCAAAAAAACAAATTTATATGTGACCTACATGAATACAGGCGAACAGCGCGAACGCGGACTCGAGCTATTGCAGTTGAAACAGCGCTATAAAGCGGCTGGATTTGATACGACTGAGCAGGAACTCCCAGATTATTTGCCGCTCATGCTTGAGTTCGCCGCTTACGCCGAACAGGAGCACATCGTGCCGCTCTTTGCCGCATACGCCGATAATATCGATGAAATACGGAAACAGCTTGCTGCGGGCGGCAGCCCTTATGCCGCTGTGTTTGACGCAATTTTTCTCGCATTTGCAGAACTCGGCGTGACGCCGACTCCGAAAGGAAGTGTGTAACCGTGTTGGAGCAATTTCTTTGGGTGATTTTCCCTTATATTGTGTTAACGATTTTTATTGGCGGCCATATTTGGCGTTATCAATACGACCAATTCGGCTGGACATCGAAATCGAGCGAAGTATTGGAAAAGAAGCAATTGCGGCTTGGCAGCTTGATGTTCCATTGGGGAATTTTGTTTGTATTCGTTGGCCACGTCATGGGCATTTTGATTCCGGAATCGGTGTACACAACGCTCGGCATAACAGAAGAAACATACCATCTCATCGCCCTTGCCGGTGGTATTCCAGCGGGATTGGCCGCTCTTATTGGGCTTCTCATTCTGATCCGCCGGCGCGCGACCATCAAACGGGTGCGGGTTACAAGCAGCCGCGGCGACTGGATCGCCCTCTTGTTCCTGGCGATAGTCATCGCATCGGGTCTGTCGTCGACGCTGCTGAACGTCGACTCGCGTGGTTTCGATTATCGAACAACGATCGGCCCTTGGTTCCGGAGCGTCCTTCTGTTCCATCCCGATCCATCTTACATGGAAACCGTGCCAGTTTGGTTTAAAATTCATATTTTGGCTGCTCTCGGCATTTTCGCTGTCTGGCCATTTACGCGGCTCGTGCATGTGTTTAGCTTTCCGCTTCGCTACTTACGCCGAAGCTATGTCGTTTACCGCAAACGCACACCAAAACAGGCAGAACAGCCATATAATATTCATTGATCGAAACATATCCGAATCCCCCCTTTCACATATAATAATCTCTCCCACCCCTTTCTTTCAGGGGTGGGAGATTTCTTTGTGCGCATGTAAAAAATGGGATGCACCTGTTGAGAAGGAGACATCCCGTTTTTTTCTTATATTTGGCTTATTTTTTCCGCCAATTCTTCTTTTTCTTCGTCGGACAGCAGGCGTTCGGCCATCGGAAACAGCACGTTTTCTTCTTTCATAAAGTGTTCCGCTAAAATATGATAAGCGTCGATCACCTCATTGGCAAGCGCCATCGCACTTTCGCAATCGACCGTTTCCGGAAGCTCCGCGGTTTTTGTTAAAAAGGAAGCGAGCCGCTGATTCGCCTGATCATGTTCATACTCCATGACGGCAATCGGGCCGGATGTTCTTCCAATATACTGCGCCATCATCGGAAACAGCACTCCTTCTTCCCGCTGGGAGTGCGGATCGAGTTCATTCACAAATGCCTGTACATTTTCTCGCAGCGCAAGCAACCGTTCCTTCCAGTTTTGCCCTTCTTTGTCACTGACGATTGCTTGTGCCTGTTCAAACAGGCGCTGCTTTTGTTCACGCAACGGCCCATGTTCCTTTTTTAAACGCTCTAGACCTGCGCATAGCTTCACTTCTCCTTGTCCGTTCATATGGCAAAATGAATGCATCATCCATCCCTCCTATTGTTTCTTTGTCCTGATTGTACCTTGTTTTGCGACAATACGTTGTGAGCGATATCACACCCAAAGATAAAGAACAATCACGCAAGAAAAACCTCCTGCGTGATTTGTTCCGCATCTTTATAAATAAGGATGTTCATGCTTTGCTTTCAGCATGCGCCATCTGCGCTCTACTTCTTGCTCTAATTCTAGTAAAAGATCGCGGTTTTCTTCTTTTAGTAAATGCTTCGTTTTTCCCATGTATTTCAACCATTCGCTTAACGGAATGCGGCGATTTTTCTCTTCCGGATCGTACGTAATGGTCGTTTTTCCGCGTTCTACTTCATATAGTGGGAAGAAACAAGACTCTACCGCTGCTTTCAAAATTTGTTCGCCGTATCGTTCTTCTGATTTCCAGTTCAACGGACATGTAATCAGCAGCTTGCCGTATACCGTTCCTTCATGCCGGGCATACCATTGCGCTTTGGCCGCTTTTTTCACTAAATCTTGCGGAAACGCTTCTGTTCCCGTAAATACGTAAGGAATGTTCGTTGCCGCCATAATTTGCGGCGTATCTTTATGATGGAACGCCTTTCCGCGCTGCATTTTTCCGACTCCCGTCGTGCTTGTCATATGCCCCATCGGAGTGGAATAGGACATTTGCGAGCCGGTGTTCATATATCCTTCATTGTCATACTCGATAATGATTAATTTATGGTTGCGCAGGGCGGTTCCGATGGCGGAACCCATTCCGATGTCCATGCCGCCGTCGCCTGTAACCATCACAAATGTCACATCGTCAGAAACATGAAGTTCTCCGCGGCGTTTCATTTCGAAAAATGCTTCTACCATTCCAGACAACGTTGCTGCTCCATTTTGGAATAAATTATGGACCATCGTCTGTTTATGTGAGCTATACGGGTAGGCAGCCGATACAACATAAGCGCATCCTGTTTGGAACAAGACGGCAATATCGCCTTCAATTCCTTTAAAAAACAGCTCTAGCCCCGGGAAAATTCCGCACCCTGGGCAGGCTCCATGACCTGGAGCTAGCCGCTTCGGCTTCGCAGTGAGCGCTCTTAGCGGCGGAATTTTCACTTTTAGCCGCTTCGTCTTTACATCTGGAGTGACTTGAATTAATCCTGTTTTAAACGCATCGCCATGCAATGGCTCCATTACCGGAGTCTGCCGCTTTTCCGGACGTCCCGGCACATGTCCAAAATAATCAAACGGTTTTTTTGCATATCCTTTTTCCATTGCCTCTATGGCCATTTGGAAAAACGCTTCTGCGTCCTCTGCATAAAAGTCCTTACCGCCGACGCCAAACACGCGGCTTAATACAATGGTTTTATTCTCTTTATCCTCTTGTAACGCTGATTTCACTTCATGTGTCATATTCGGCCCATGCGCTCCGTATGAATCCGCACGTTCCCCAATCAGTAATGCTTTCACTTGTTTTAATGCGCTGCGGATTTCCTCCGCCGGGAATGGACGAATCATATTTGGACTGATCACTCCGGCTTTAATTCCTTTTGCCCGCAGTTTGTCGACCACATCTTTTGCTGTTTCCGCCGCTGAGTTCAGTAAAAATAATGCTACTTCCGCATCTTCCATTCTATATAAATCGAGCACCGGATATTCGCGGCCGGATAGCGCCGCGTATTCTCGAGCTACTTGCTTAAACACCTCTTGGGCGCGGTATAATGCTTCGGATTGCTGATAATTATTATTGATTAAATCGTCTCCGTTCATATGGGCGCCGATCGTAATCGGCTTTTTCGGATCAGCGGCGTTCGGAAAATTGGTCGGTCGCTCGCCAATAAAGGATTGTACAACGCTTCGATCTTTAAAATGACGCACTTTGCGTTTTTGATGCGATGTGAAGAAGCCATCATACGCAACAATGACAGGCAAACGCACATCCGCATGTTCGGCGATTTTCAGCGCCATAATATTCATATCGTACACCGCTTGCGGAGTACGGGCGAGCAAAATCACCCATCCGGTATTTAAAGCAAAATAAAGATCGGAATGATCACCATGAATGTCCAGTGGGCCGCTGATCGAACGGGTAACTAAATTGAGCACCATCGGAAAACGCGTTCCGGACTGTACCGGCAGCTGTTCGAGCATATACATCAATCCATTTGCACTTGTAGCATTTAGCACACGTGCCCCCATAATGGACGCGCCGTAGCAAATACCGGCGGAACCGTGCTCTCCATCGGCTGGAATGAGTTGAATACTATGTTCCCCCCGCAATTTCATTTGATCTAACAACTGGGCAATTTCCGTCGACGGAGTAATGGGAAAATAGCCCATAATATGATAGTTAATTTGCGCAGCTGCCAGCGCCGCCATTTCGTTTCCCGAGGCAAATGCCGTCTCTTGTTCTGCCTTTGATGCCATTCCCGTTTTTTCTTCTAACATTGCCATTCGTTCATCCCCCCTGCCGTGAACGGGAATTTATGTTTTACCGAGTTTTGCTCGGCAAAGCCGAGCACTTCCCGCTCCGCAATGAGCGCATCTGTCGGACATGCTTCCACACATTTTAAACAGCCTTTGCAATATTGATAGTCGATCCCTGTTAAAAACATCTGTTTTCTTCCTTTTTTATCTACACCTTCCTCCCAGACAAAGCAAAAATCTGGGCAAACATTATCACAAGCAACGCAATGAATGCATTTTTCTGCTTCCCATCTCGGCAAAAATCCTTGGCGTGATCCGCTTAAATTTTTGAAAACACTATTCCCATTGGCAACAATAACCCCGCCTATTTCTTGCGTTTCATATCCTAAAAACGGTTCAGGGCGGGTGAACGTTTTTCCGCGGGCATCTCCCGGCGCCACATAGGTTTGAAAACGGACTTCACGGTATCCGCGTTCAAACGTACGAATATTCGATTCTACTAAATGCGGATATTTCTTGGAAAACGTTTTTCGGATAACCTCTTTCATCGCCTCCGGATCAAGAAAATCGCAAACGCGGAATAACGCTCCGAGCATTGCAGTATTTACCTTTGTTTTTTCTTCTACAGCAATCCCAAGAGCATCTACAACAGCAAGCGTTCCGTATTTCAAACGCAAATCACGGCGAATATCGGCAAAATCCCTTGTGGAGTTCACCACAACGATTCCATCAGGAATTAAACCGCTTACAACATCCACCGTCTTATAAAGCGCTTCATGAAATACCCCGATAACATGCGGTTGTTCAATCGGACTATGCGCCCGAATTTCTACATCCGGCTCACAGAAGCGAATAAAGCTTTTTACCGGAGTTCCTTTTTTTTCGGAACCATATGTGGAAAAGTTGGAACCATTTAAACCAAGCCCTAGCACTCCCGCCTCGGCAAGCATTTTTCCTGCCAGATTAGCGCCGAGTCCTCCAATCGACTCGAGGCGTATTTCAAAAAAACCTAAGTCATTTGTTTTTGGCAAAATAGGCATACAATCCCTCCCAATATGAATAAAAAGCAACTTACATCCCCAATTTCATTTTACCTAAAAAATCATAAAAAAGTGTGACAAAAATCAAATATTTCAGTTTTTATTAATGATACACATATAAAATATCTGTTAAAAACCTTTTATTCATCATGGTATAAGCAAACACACCAATTATATAACAGATATTTATTTGTAATATAACAGAATAAACAGAAAAACGCTTAAGGAACCGTGTCCTTAAGCGTTGTTTATATAAAAGCAGTTATCTTATACATAGACCGGAAGTAAAATGCTTTATCTCTGCAGCTGTCGTTCAAAATATTGCGATAACGTGACAATCATTGCCCCCATCCGCTCTAGTTCAGGAGCGATCACTCTAGTAATTCCTTCTTCTTGAAGCGCTTCTTGCGTGACTTTTCCGACTGCACAGGCAACGACATGCTCATTCAGCGTTTGGCGGAACAGATCGATATCTTTTTGCTCTTTTATAAAAGAAAATAAAAAGCGGACTTGCATCGCCGCTGTAAAACAAACGGCATCAACTTCGCGACGCACGATTTCCTCATACAGCGTTTCCAATATTTTCGAATCTGGCGCCACATGGCGGTATGGAAGCAATTCGCTGTAGGATGCGCCGTTTTCGGTTAGATATTGCTTAAGCGTCGGAGCGGTATCACCATGCAATTGCACTACGACCTGTTTCCCCGCCAATGTATATTCTGCCAATGAGCGAATCAACCCTTTCGTCGTACCATCATCGCTGACAGCAATAGGAGAAATGCCGATTTTTTTCAGCGCCGCGACCGTTTTATAGCCGCGCGCCGCTACGTGCGCCTTTTGTATGGTGGTCATCCATTCTTCTTTTATGTTTCCTCTCTCTGCCGTCTCCAGCAACTTTTCTACTCCGATACCAGTTGTAAAAATAAACCAGTCTGGACACACGGCCATTACCGCGCGCATTTCCTCTTCTAGCTCTTTCTCTTTCAAAAATACCGTTCCTTGCGCCGGCCGCACAACCGCAATTCCGCCTTGTTTTTCAATCAGCGTCGACATCTCTTCCAGCTTTCGCGACGCACATAACGCAATGCGTTTTCCACGCATCTTTCCCCCTCTCCTTCCCTAGATACTAATACTTCTATTGTAAAATACTGCTTTTCTGCCACGCAATACTAAAAAAAAAAAGCGGTCCTTTAGGAGCACGCTCTTTTCCCTTCTTGTCTAGCGGGTATGCACCGCATATTTTTCTCTTCGATCAAACGACCCGTAAATGCGCGTCGGCTCAATGGAAACCACATGATCTAACGAGATGTTGATCAAGTTCATGTTGCGGTTATAGGCAAATAATTTCCGAGCATCTTTGTAAAGTTTGACAGGTAAAAACGTTGCCTCTCCTTGCCTTGTTTTAATTTTGACCGGCTGCTTTTCTTCAATCCACACTATTAATTGCTTATACAACTCCCGCATGATCAAAAAATCCCCCTTGATATATCATTTGCTTACAATTATAAAAACAAATGGCGGAAGAAGGAATGAAGAAAAATCAACAAATTATTATTCTCGTTTTCGAAAATATTGTCGATAAAAAGAGACGCAGGAGACTGTCCTGCGTCTCTATTTTTCTAACTTAACGATACAACAAGATACGCGCTGCCGAACGATCGTCGCTTTCGCCAATGACACGGATTTTCAACCCATAATTTGGAACGTTTCGCCCTGCATCAACAGCCCCTTTATTTTCGTAGGAACTGCTGTCATCGAATAGCGGCAATGGCGATGTATGATTATCTAGTAATTTCGAATCGCTAAGCTCGAGGCGGAATTTCTCCCCTTTTTGCAGACTGAACGCGGCATCATGGACTTGGTATCGTGTCGAAGCCGGCGTGTTGCCTGACCATTTCAACGTTTTTTGATCCGCATCGACAACGCCGAGGAATCCGTCGCCTGGATGAATGCCCGTCCAGTTGTTGTCGTACAATTCGTCGACATACCACACAACAAGCCCTGGATCGTACGACAACAATTGATCGCCGCGGAGAATATGCGCCAATCCTTCATCGACCCCTTGATGGTTGCGCCATTCCAGCAAATAATAATGTTTCGAATACCATTTTCCATTGCTTTTGGCAAAACCATCTAAAGTAAAGAGCGGCTCTGTCTCGACGTCGTCCTTCAACACTGCCACATCGTCCGCCATCACTTGCACATCGTCGACATACCAGCCTGCTTCGGCAACATAAACATCGGTCACATAGTGGAACCGAAGCTCAATCGTTTTCCCCGCATAAGCGGATAAATCAAACTGCGCATCCACCCAGCCGTTGGAAGAACCGGTAATGCCGTTTCCTGGATTTTGTCCGTTCGGATTGTCCGTAGTTGTAATGGTGCCTGGAATGGTTACCCATTGGTTAGAGCCGTTTTCTTTCACTTCGACAGATGCATAATCCCAATCTTTTTCAATTTGATACCATGTTTTAAACGTTAATTTGGCTTGTTTTGCTTTCGTTAAATCTAACGTTGCCGACATCGATTGGTCCAAATTATTTCCTCTTCCCGAGAAGTAAGCGTACGTTCCGCTCGCCGGAGTCGTGACGACTGTTTCTTTATCCGGCAGGTTGATGCGGACAGCATCGTTGTTCGTTCCTTTCGTGCTCGCCTGGTCCAACAACACTTCGACGCCGTCTTTCGTAATTTCGTTGAAATCAACCATCGTTCCTGTCAGCCAGTTGCTTCCCGGCATCGTGGCTTGCAAAAATTCCTTCGCCCATGCGCTGAAGCCGGTCGGTTCTGTACCAGGAATTTTTCCTGCCCAGCTGCCGCTTGACATAATCGACCAGTAAGCAATCGGCTCTCCTAATCCTGAATATTGTGTGTCGTACTCGTCCGGCAAACCTAGGTCATGACCGTATTCATGGGCAAACACCCCTGCTGCGCCGTCGGCCGGTTCAATCGTGTAGTCGTACGCAGCAAGCTGTCCGCTCCAATACGGGACATCGGCCGATGTATCCGGAATGCGGAACACTCCTCCTAAATTCCAGCGGTGCGACCAAATCGCATCGCCGCCAAGTTGACCGCCGCCCGCTTCTTCTCCGACGCTGGAATGGACGATCATTAAATGATCAATTAGCCCGTCCGGCTCACGGTAATTGCCGTCTCCATCTATATCGTAACGATCTTCTTGGTCAAACTGCCGCAAATCGATGCTCGGATCTTTGGCAGCGGCCGCAAGCGCCTCTTTTACGAGTGCGCGGGCATTGGCATCGCTTCCATCCGGATCTGGCACGTTACCCCCGTAATATTTGGCCGGATATTTTGCCTTATACCAGCCAGCCACTGCGCCTTCAATCGCATAGCTTCCTCCAGACTGCTGTTCGTAATATTTTTTCACTGAAATGAATTTTTCGCCGTTCGGTCCTTCATAATAGCCGTCTTTATCGCCAAAGATCATATCGTAATAATGTTCTTTCGAATAATCTTTGTAATACATGTCCGTTTCGCCCGGCTGAATCGAATTATGTGGAAAATCTGGGTATTCGATTAACAGCACCAGTACCCGGTCGACCCGTTTTCTTCCGTTCCACGCTTCCTCTTGCACAGAAGGAACGGTTGTATTTTCTGATTGTCCCAGTTTTTTTCCTTTTCCATTTAAAACTCTATTTTTCTGATAGTTTTCTTGCAGCATTTTTTCACGTTTTGCTTCTTGTTTATACAATTCTCCCTTTTCTTTTACAGTGTCTGACGCTTTTTCTTTCAAATAAGTTCGAACCGCTTCTTCCGCTTCAGCCAGTGTCGCATTGGCGGAAATTTTTCCGCCTTTTTTAAGCATTTCTATTAACTTTTCTTCATTGGCAATCGCTAAATCGACAGGTCCACCTTGCTTTAATGTATGTGCAGCTGGCTCTTTTGCCTGCACGTTCGGCGCCGTCACATTCGGCACATTCCATAACCCTATCCCCAGCGACAACGCCAGTGCAGCTGAAAAAATAGACTTCTTTTTCAGAATGATCCCTCCTAAAGGAATATTTTAGGATAATTCATATTATTAAAATAATATATAATAGTATGAAAAATAAACAGAGTCTTTCATACTACGAAAATCGGTATGGAAGGCCTATCCACTTTTTGTTGAAAAACGGAGATTTATGTCAAAAAAACACTATGAATTCGCCCTTAACATCCGACACTTTTTCTGTTTACAATGTTGTATATTAGCAGTAATTGTTGAATTTGCCCTTAAAGTACCGTATTTACGCGAAAGAAGGTGCAAGTAATGCTTAATATTGTAAAAGATTTTTTGTTAAATTTGTTTTTTATCCTTCTTCCTATTTTTACTATTCCAATTTGGATCGAACAACGAAAAGTGCCAAAACATATTAAACAACATTTGCTTACCATCTTTTATGCCTTTGTCATTATCCTATGTATTACTATTCCTGTCGGCGCTGATAAAGTGTCTATCTTCGACTTGCGTCAAATCCCGCTTTGGCTAGGAAGTTTATATAGAGGAATAGCAACAAGCGCCTTTCTCTGTCTAGTAACGGTTGGTTATCGTTCTTTATTTGAGGGGGCGGGATTTTTTGTCACCGCTGTTACTTCCCTCCTCGTTATGGGAACCAGTATCGTATTGTCAAAAAAGTTTTTGCAGCTTCCGTCCAAACACCGTATATCGCTGGCAACTGCGCTATCTGCATTTTCCGGGATTATAACGATCGGACTGGCCGAATTATTTCATGGCATTCCGTCACCGTCTGTTCTCCTTTCCTTGACCTATTTGCTCGTTCAGCCAATATGTATGTTCATCGCCTGTTCTTTAAAAGAGATGGTTTACCACAATATCGCCTTGCGAAAACGGATGATCCGCGCGGAAAAAATGGAAGCGGTAAGCCATCTGGCGGCCTCCATTTCCCACGAAATCCGGAATCCGCTCACAGCCGCGCGCGGGTTTATGCAATTGCTGGAGCAACACCATCTTTCGCCGGAAAAACGGAGGCAATATGCGCGAATCGCGATCGAAGAGTTAGATCGCGCCGAAGCGATTATTACCGATTACTTGACATTCGCCAAACCGGCTCCTGAAACAGTGGAAAAGTTGAATGTCAAAACGGAAATCGAACGCGTGATTGATTTTATACGCCCGCTCGCCAATATGAACAGCGTGGAAGTGCGAGCGACATTAGCTCCGTTTTCGATCATAGGAGAGCGCGAGAAATTCCGTCAATGTTTGCTCAACATTATGAAAAACGCAATTGAGGCGATGCCGAACGGCGGTGTGCTGCAAATTTACGTTTCGATTGAAAAGCGGCGCGTGCTAATCCGCATTTCCGATACCGGCGTCGGCATGACAAAAGAACAAATGGAGCGGCTCGGGGAACCGTATTTTACGACGAAAGAGATTAAAGGCACCGGGTTAGGAATGATGGTCGTATACCGCATTATTGAATCAATGAATGGAACAATTCATATTCAAAGTGAGATACATAAAGGAACCGAAGTATCCATCTATCTTCCGCTTTCTTCCTCTCACTTGCCACAAGAGGTCCGGAAAGCAAAAAAAATTTTTGCCGTTTTATAAACTTGGAAGTCGCACATATATCTACCAGAAAAGAAGCGTGCGAATGGAACAGCGGTTGAAATGAATAGCAACAAAAATACGGCTATCCATCGCAAAATGGATAGCCGCTTTCATGACCATTGAAACTGTTCAGCCGATCGAATGATCGTCCGAAACGAATGAATGAGCAAATGGCAATGCCGTTTCGTATGAATGTGTAACTACACCGTTAAGTCGCCTTTTGCTGCTTATAACGTTCTTTCTTCAATCGGCGTAATATGTTGATGGACGGAACGATAAAACGCCGCAAACAAATATAGCACCGCCAGCAATGCCATAATCATCACAACGATCGTTCCCTATTTTACAGCATTCAATTGTTCATCCTTCTCGGCAATTAGCGTTTTCAGCAGTTGAACCATTTGCCGAGCTGCGGCAACCATTTTTTCCTGCGTTGGGCTTGCTGCTTCATATAACGATTTGGTGTCGATCTCTATGCCGTCAATAATCGCGTATTGACAATTCCTTTTATTTATTTCCATGTCGTTTTTCTGCTACAATACACAATAGACTTGCGACATCATAGTCAGCAAATATGAATGAAAAGGGGATTTGGCATGATTCATGTGAAAACGGAAAGAGAAATAAAACTAATGCACGAAGCAGGAAAATTATTAGCGGCTTGTCATCAAGAAATCGCCAAGCTCATTGAGCCTGGGATCACCACCATGGAAATCGACCATTTTGTGGAAACATTTTTGGCAAAGCACGGTGCAACGCCGGAACAAAAAGGATATCGTGGATATCCTTATGCGACATGCGCCTCGATTAACGACGAAATTTGCCACGGCTTTCCGCGCAACGAGCCGTTAAAAGAAGGCGACATTGTCACGATCGATTTTGTCGTCAACCTGCATGGCGCCCTTGCCGATTCGGCATGGACCTATGCCGTCGGCAAAGTGAGCGAAGAGGTGCAAAAATTGCTTCATGTGACAGAGCAATCGCTCTACAAGGGGATTGAGCAAGCGGTCATCGGCAACCGGATCGGTGACATCGGCCATGCCATTCAAACCTATGTGGAAGCAAACGGTTTCTCCGTCGTCCGCGATTTCACCGGACATGGAATCGGGCCGACGATTCACGAAGAACCATATATTCCGCACTTTGGGGAAAAGGGAAAGGGCATGCGCTTAAAAGAAGGAATGGTGATCACCATTGAGCCGATGGTCAACATCGGCGCGTGGCAAAGCAAAATGGACCAAAACGGCTGGACCGCGCGGACAATCGATGGCTCCTATTCCGCACAATATGAACATACGATCGCGATCACCAAAAACGGTCCGCTCATTTTAACGACTCTTTCTTAACTAAACAGCTCCCTGCACTCTGCCATTTTAGGAAAGAAACGTTGGAAGGTAAAGCAAAAAACTAGCCGCTTTTGGCTAGTTTTTTGCCCTTTTAGAGTTTACATAATAATATTACGGTTATATAAATAACTTATGTGTCCGCTTGCACCATTGGCTGGTCTTTTTTACCCTTGCACAACTTTCACATAAAATGTGCGTTGGCGCGGACCGTCGTACTCGCAAAAATAAACTCCCTGCCACGTTCCTAAAAGAAGCCGGCCATCCGTAATAATGACATGCTGCGACGCACCGACTGTACTCGCTTTCATATGCGCAGCCGTATTTCCTTCCAGATGGCGGTCAAGCGGGTGCTCCCATGGATACGTTTCGTCAAAGCGGCGCATCATATCCCGCTTTACGTCAGGATCGGCGTTTTCGTTAATCGTAATTCCCGCTGTCGTATGCGGGCAATACACGATGGCCACCCCTTCCGTTACGCCTGACTCACGAACTGTTTCCGCGACAAACGAAGTAATTTCGATCATCTCATCCCGTTTCGTCGTGCGAATGGTAAAAGAGCGAAGCATAAATACTCACCACCAAACAACATATTTTGTTTCGAAAAAAGATTTTTGCTACTTTTATATTATAGCGTTATAGCGCACAAAAAAGGTGAGGAATAAAATGAAAAGATACGAGAATCTAGATGGGGTTTCGATGAAAAAAACATTTGCCGATTTTCGCCGCTGGCAAAAGGAACGAAAAAGCAAAAAGAAAGATTTATCTTACCAAGTTCCACGTGTCGCTGTGCCGCAGTACGAACAGCTTCATACGAACCGCAGCCGCACGCTGCTATCTTGGGTCGGCCATTCGACCTTTGTCATTCAGATGAACGGTATCACGATTGTCACCGACCCGGTATGGGCCAAACGGATGGGAACGGCAAAGCGGCTTTCCGAACCAGGCATTCCGTTAAGTGAAATGCCGCCGGTCGATGTTGTCCTCATCTCCCATGGCCATTATGATCATTTGCATTTTCCAAGCATTCGCAAGCTAAAAGGAAATTCTCATCTATTCGTGCCGGTCGGACTCGGCCGCCTGTTCCGCAGAAAAGGATACAAACAGGTAACGGAATTGGCGTGGTGGGAAACGCAACAACTTCATGGCGTTACGTTTACGTTTGTTCCGGCGCAGCACTGGACGAGGCGGACGCTGTGGGATATGAATACATCGCACTGGGGCGGATGGGTGATCGAGGCAAATGGGAAGCCGACCATCTATTTTGCCGGCGATAGCGGCTACTTTCGCGGATTCCGTGAGATTGGCGAGCGCTTTTCGATTGATTATGCGCTTCTGCCAATCGGCGCGTATGAACCAGAATGGTTTATGGGACCGCAGCACGTTACTCCCGAAGAAGCCGTGCAAGCTTTCCTTGATTGTCAAGCCGGGTTCTTTATTCCCATGCATTACGGCGCTTTTCGCTTGGCGGACGATACGCCGAAAGAAGCGCTCGACCGCTTATTCGCCGAATGGAAGCGGCGCGGATTGGATGATCGGCGCTTAAAATTTCTGAAGCTTGGGGAAGTGCTCAACTGTGATACATAAGAAACGCTTCCTGTTAAAGCCAATTTCAAGTTGGCAACCTTTCCGGGCAATGTAAAAAAGGAGCCTAGCCATCGGCTCCCTTTCACTGATTATATTGGCGAAATACGTACGGCTCCTTCGGCTCGCTGATCCGTTGCCATGATGTCACTTTCACATAAGGGATGTTCGTATGAAACGGCTGATAATAAACGGTGGAAAGCGTTCCTTTGACATGAATCCATTCATCATTTTTCAGCCGCGCCTGCTGTGGAAACTCGGTCAACAGCCCATATACCCCCGAATCGGCCACACAGTGAATAATGCCAAAGCGAAGCACAAAAACTTGATTGTCTTTCGTCGTTTCATCATGGTATACAAATCCATCGAACTCGATGTCCCGATCGTCAAACTGGCCCGGAAATTGGTAAATCGTCTCCATCACATTTAAATAATTTTGGTCGTCTAGTGTTAAATGCGATGCTTTCCCGTATTTTTTCAATTCCTTTTGCATTAAATCATCATAATCATCTTTTCCGTAATAAATGCTGGTGTCAGGACGCAAAAATTGCCGCTGGACAAACGGGTCACCGCTGTCGGCCGCCAATTTGGGAATATGAAATCCTTTCGCTTTCACCATCTCTGAATCAAGCGTGGCAACAGGAAACAGCAGTGCCGATACAATTGGAAATATAAATACCATATAGTTAAGCACCCGTTTCCAACGCGCTTGTTCTTCATGGTGATGGTGACAGCACTCGTCATCATCGCAGTGAACGTGTTCTTCTTTCCGGCTTGCGAAAATAAACTGAACGATCGTCAACAAGGCAAAAACAAAGATGGCGCTAAAAGATAGATATGAATAGCGCATATTAATATATTTGCTTATTTCCCCTGTAATATATAAATGAAAGAATAAAAATGTAAATCCGAGCAAAATATACATGCGCAACATGCCATTTCACCCCCTTATATCAATAACGAACCGATAAATACGAATATCGTAATATACAAAATGAGCATCAATACAAAACGCGTTTTAAACGACTGCAACAACATCAGCGTGTTTTTTATATCCAACATCGGTCCGTATACGAGAAACGCGGCAAGCGCGCTAAACGGAAACGTATTTTGAAACGAGGAAGCGATAAACGCATCCGCTTCCGAGCACAATGACAAGACAAAGGCCAGCGCCATCATCACCAGCACGGAAGACGCTTTGCCATGACCAATCGCCAGCAGCGCCGACGTTTTTACATACGTTTGCATCGCTGAAGCGAAAAATGCGCCAATGATTAAATATTTTCCGGTCGTGAAAAACTCTTCGATCGTATGCTCTAGCGTCCCGATAATCTTTTCTTTCCATGATTTTGCCGCGATGCTCGGAGCCGGCGTCAAATGGCGCAATTGAGTCTCTTTATATTGGACAGCGATAACGAAACCGACGACAATGGCCACGATACAGGCAAAAATAGAGCGATATAATACCATCGTCCAGTTGCTTCCAAACGCAATATAGGTCGAAAACAAGACAACCGGATTAATGACCGGACCAGTTAACATGAACGGAATCGCGGCATACAGTGGCACACCTTTGGCGACAAGCCGGCGCGTAATCGGCACAATCCCGCATTCGCAGGCAGGAAACAACGCACCGATCAGCGTCGAATAGATGATAGCCAGCACCTTATTTTTCGGCACCCATTTCTCTACCATTTCTTCCGTCACAAACATTTGAATGATGCCGGAAATGAACACGCCAAGCACAACAAATGGCAAAGATTCTATTAATATACTAATAAATATCGTATTCAGCTGGAGAAATGTCTTCATAGTTTTGTAAGCTCTCCTTTTTCATATTACAGTCGTTTATTGTACCATGAAACATTCCCCCTTTCATGAAAGTTTAATAAAAATATTGTTTTTGTATAAAAAAATGGAGCGGCAACTAACCGCTCCGACTCCCATTTCGTTATTCTTCCACTTCTTTCTTCCACAATCCGACCATCAGCGCCGTGACAAGCGAGCCGATCAAAATCGCCAATACATATAGCCAAGCGCTGCCTTTTACGATCGGAATGACGAAAATTCCGCCGTGCGGCGCCGGAAGACCGATGTGAAACAACATCGTCAACGCTCCGGCCACCGCGGAACCGACAATAATAGACGGAATCACCCGCACCGGGTCAGCGGCCGCAAATGGAATCGCGCCTTCGGTAATAAAGGTCGCCCCCATGATGTAGCACGTTTTTCCCGCTTCCCGCTCCGCTTTTGTAAATTTCTTTTTAAAGAATGTCGTCGCCAGCGCGAGCCCTAGCGGCGGCACCATTCCGCCCGCCATAATCGCCGCATGCGGCGCATAGTTGCCGGCATCGATCATCGCGATGCCAAACGTAAACGCTGCCTTATTAATCGGACCGCCCATATCGACCGCCATCATGCCGCCAAGAATCGCGCCGAGCAATACTAAATTCGCCGTTCCCATATGTTCGAGCCAATGTTTTAATCCTTCATTAAGCGCCTTAACCGGATCGATAACGACATACATCATGATCATTCCCGTAATAAAAATGCCAAACAGCGGATAAAGCAAGACTGGTTTGATTCCTTCAAGCGGCTGCGGCAGACGGCTGAACAGCTTTTTCAAGCCAACGACTAAATAGCCCGCAAGAAATCCGGCAATTAATCCGCCCAAAAATCCTGCTCCGCCGTTAGCCGCCATAAAGCCGCCGACCGTTCCCGGCGCGAACCCCGGACGATCGGCAATGCTCATCGCAATAAATCCCGCAAGCACCGGAATCATTAAGGCGAAAGCATTGCCGCCGCCGATATCCATCAGCGCCTTGGCGATTGGGTGGTACGACGG
This sequence comes from Parageobacillus sp. VR-IP, assembly GCF_013357975.1. Classification (NCBI taxonomy): domain Bacteria; kingdom Bacillati; phylum Bacillota; class Bacilli; order Caryophanales; family Anoxybacillaceae; genus Parageobacillus; species Parageobacillus sp. VR-IP. The sequence goes on along the minus strand of NZ_JABVYQ010000003.1, from coordinate 285,489 downwards.
ATCTTTCGGATCGAACGCCTTAATGCCAAAAATAAACGAAATTGCAATTAAAATCCCGCCGCCGACGACAAACGGAAGCATATTGGAAACGCCATTCATTAAATGTTTATAAAACCCGGTGCGCGACTTTCCTTGCCCCGCCGTTTCTTTGGCGCTGCTTCCTTGGTAAATCGGCGCATCCTGGCGGAGAGCTTGTTCAATTAGTTCTTTCGGCTTGCGAATCGCCCGCGCCACAGGCACTTGGATAACATGTTTTCCGTTAAACCGCTCCATTTCGACCTGCTTGTCCGCCGCCACGATGACCGCCACCGCTTCTTCAATATCCCGTTTGGTCAATTCGTTTTTCACTCCGCTAGAGCCGTTCGTTTCCACTTTGATGTCTACGTTCATTTCGGCCGCTTGCGCTTTTAACGCATCGGCTGCCATATACGTGTGGGCAATGCCCGTTGGACAAGCAGTAACCGCAACGACTTTCGGTCGCTTTGCTGCCGAAGCAGCGGTCTTTTCCGCTTTCGTCTCTCCTTCTCCTTCTTTTTCGGCAATCAAGCGAAGCACTTCTTCTTCGTCTAAAGCGCTTTCAAGCTGTGCGCGGAACGACGCATCCATCAGCATCGACGATAAGCGGGCAAGCGCCTCTAAATGGGTATTGTTCGCTCCTTCCGGCGCAGCGATCATAAAAAACAAGCAGCTCGGTTTTCCGTCTAATGCATCATAATCAATGCCGGCTTTCGAGCGGCCGAACGCTACAGCCGGGCGTTTTACTACCGCCGTCTTGGCGTGCGGAATGGCAATGCCATCGCCGACGCCTGTCGTGCTTTGCGCTTCGCGCGCCCAAATCGCCTCTTTGAATGCTTGGGCATCCGCTAATACTTCTGCATCCTTTAATTTTGCGACAAGTTCGTCAATCACTTCTTCTTTTGTTTTCGCTTTAAGATGGAGAATAATCGTTTCCTTTGTGAGTAAATCGGTAATTTTCATCAAAATGATCCCCCTTTTTCACATACCATTAGAAACGCATAACATTAACTTCATGTACCAGCTGTTCGACACGGTCTTTCGTGCATAAATCTTCGGAAAATGCCGTTGCACTTCCGGATGCGACGCTATAAGCAAACGCTTCTTCCAAACTTTTTCCGCTTGTATATGCGGCAAGAAATCCTGCCACCATCGAATCGCCCGCGCCAACGGAATTTTTCACTGTTCCTTGCGGCGCTTTGGCAAACAGCGTCACCGCGCGGTTAAAGTAGAACGCGCCATCGCCGGCCATTGATACGATCACGTTTTCTACGCCCATTTCGACAAGCCGGCGGCCGTAAGCGATGATTTCCTTTTTAGCCTGAAAGCTTGTCCCAAATAGCTCGGCTAATTCCTTATGATTTGGCTTGGCGAAAAACGGCTTGTGGGCAAGCAGTGCTTTCAATGCCGGCCCGCTTGTATCCACCACTACTTTTGCATTTCGTCTTTCTGCCTCGTTGCAAACTTTCTCATAAATGTCTGAAGACATAGAAGAGGGCACGCTTCCTGCCAAAACGATGATATCGTTTTCCGTCAGCGAGCGAATTTTTTCAAGAAGCTGCACCTCGTGTTCCGCCTCTACCGTCGGCCCTTGGCCGTTAATTTCCGTTTCTAGCCCCGCTTTTAATTTCACATTAATGCGCGTATTTCCCGGAACTTTCACGAAATCGCACACAATGTTTTCTTTGCCAAGCTCTTTTTCGATAAACTCGCCGGTAAAACCGCCGATAAACCCGAGTGCGGTGCTGTCGACACCGAGCCGTTTCAATACCCGCGACACGTTAATCCCTTTTCCGCCAGGGAATGTCAACGTTTTCACTGCGCGGTTTAATTCTCCCACGCGAAGTTCATCGACGTGCACCACATAATCGACAGATGGATTTAATGTACATGTGTAAATCATTTTGCCACAACCTCTACTGCTGTTTTTGCTTTATATAGTTCTTGCCACTCTTCATCCAACTGATCGGTGATCAATATTGCTTCATGCAAATCGGCAATTTTCGCAAACGTGCTTTCGTTCAGCTTTGAATGATCGGCAAGCACATACGCTTTTTGCGCCAGACGCATCGCTGTATGCTTTACCATCGCCTCTTCCGGATCCGGCGTCGTATATCCGTATTCATAGTGAACCCCGTTGGCGCCGATAAAACATTTATCAAAGCTGTAGCTTTGCAATGACTGCAATGCACCGCGGCCAATGAGCGCTTTTGTCTTCTTTTTCAACAAACCGCCAAGCAAATAAGTCGCAATGTCATTTTCTAAAAGCAGCTCTAGATGCATCATCCCGTTTGTGACGACCACGATATCTTTGCCGCGCAAGTGCGGGATCATCTCGAACGTCGTCGTGCCCGCATCTAAATAAATACAATCCCCGTGCTCAACAAGGCTTGCCGCGTATTCAGCAATTCGTTTCTTTTCTTCGATATGTTTCGCCGATTTTTCCAACACGCTTAACTCTTCCCGTTTTTGGTGAAGCAACGTGGCACCGCCATGAATCCGCCGCAGCTTTTTTTCTTTTTCGAGCTGCGTTAAATCGCGGCGAATGGTGGATTCGGAAGAATTAGTTGCCTCAACCAGCTCTTGCAGCTTGACTACTTCTTTTCGCGCTAACAGATCCAATATAATGCGATGGCGTTCTTCTGTAAGCAACCACCTTACCTCCCATAAATGAATCAAATGGATTGTACTACTATCATAAGCGAAATTTATCGAAAGATCAATCAAAATCAATCAAAAATAATCATTTTAAATCAAAAAATGTTATAAAACATTCAAAAACAGCCAAATCCGATAAAAAATAAAAGCTGCCTGCTTATCATTAGACAGCTTCCACTACGACTCGCTTGGAAGATACAATTTAATTTGCAACGAATTTACTTGAGAAATGAGCAGCTCGTCATACTTTTTCTGAGCCAAAAAGTAAATTTCTGTTTTTGCAACATTTGGGTTTTCTTTTTCCGTCTGTTTCACCATGTCGTTCCATACTTTTTTGGCCAGCAAGACTAGTTCGGCATATTGTTGCTGTTGTTTCCAAAACTTTTTCTCCCCGTATTGGCGAATGATTTCTTTTGCCGTTTTATATCGGTCATATTGCCGCTTTCGTTCTGTTAATTCTTTGGCCACTTCACTTTTTGTCACTGAATATCCTTTTTCTTTCGCAAGAAGCGCCATCGAATGCAATTCAATCAAATGTGTTACAGACGGATGTATTTGCTGTAAATGTTGATTTTGCCTCTCCCAATAGTTAAGCCTCTCTTTTAATTCTTCCCCCTTGTATTTCGCCTGATCCGTTTCCTTGCCGATGGCAATCCCAATTTGTGAAAGCGTTTGGTAAAAATGGACATCTTTCATCGTTATCGCTAAACCATTGATCATCGCGACTGCATCTTCTTTTTTCACTTTCATTTTCACTAGCTTTTCCATCGTTTGTTTTCCATTTTTGATCCGTAAAAGCGCTTCCCAATCTCCCTCCATTGGCAGCTGCACTTTCCCTTCATAGACCCCCTCGCTTTTCTCCCTCAATGTCGTTGTTATCGTGCCGTGATCCATATTTACCATCTCAAACGTGGCGTGAACTGTCAATCCGCTAACAGGTTTCCCATTTGCTTTAACTTCTACCGCAAACGGAGCCGGTACTCCTTCTTTATAAAAAGGCTTCGTTTTTATGGAAACTTCCCAGTCTTGCTTGTGACAACCAACAAGAAACAACGTGATAATAAGAACGGCGACAGCCATTTTTTTCATCTTATTCCTCCCCCTCTCCCGTCCACATGATTGATTCAAATTCCGCAATTGAATATTTCGTAATTTTTCCGTTTTCTAAATAAGCGATATGCGTACAAAGCTGCTTTACTTCATCTAAATGATGGGACGATAATAAAATGGTTTTATCAGGCAATGAACGTAAAATGGAAAGGATGTCGGCCCGTCCCAGCGGATCAAGTCCGCTTGTCGGTTCGTCCAATATTAAAATGTCCGCATCGTAATAAAGCATGATCCCTAGCCCAAGCCGCTGAAGCATTCCTTTTGAGTATTGCTTGCTTTTTACATTTCGCGCTTCCCATAAATGAACTAACCGTAATATTTCTTCCATTCTTTTCTCGTCTATCTTTGAAGCATTTAAAGATGCGAAAAAACGTAAATTTTCCTCCCCAGTTAAGTGAGGATATAGTTGAAATTTTTCCGGAAGATAGGCAATATGTTTTTTCCATTCGTGCCGCTTATGGTTCACTCCGTTGATGAAAACTTCCCCGCTCAGAATGGGAATCAAATTCAACAAACTATGGATAAAAGTTGATTTCCCCGCTCCGTTTCTTCCAATCAGCGCACATTTCTCCCCTTTTTCAATCACCATATTCACATCGTCGAGTACTTTGTTCTTTTTATATGCCACTGTTAAATGAGCGACTCGAATCATCCTTGTTCCCCTTTCCGATAACATAAAACGGATGCGAAAAAGATCATCATCCCCCAAACCAGGATATTTATCGCTATTAAAATGCTAGGAGAAAATGAGAAAAATTTCGTCATCATTCTAGATAAGTAGTCAAGCGAGAACGTTCCGAGCGATGTTTCTAAATAAAAACGCAGCGTATGAAGTGGATGAAGAAAATAAATGAAAGAAAACAGCTTCACATTTTCATAAGTGACTTTCGGAAGAAAATAAAGCAAAACGAAGTCATATAGATAAATGAAAAAGAATAGCGTAAAAATATTTGCACCGATTAATTGAACTTTCGTGCCGCAAACGCTTCCTAAAAAAATACCGATTTGATTAAAAATAAGGATCATTATGACAATAGCAAGCAAGAAATAGAAAAAATGAGACAGATGGAAGGAAAATAAAAATTTTACCGGTATCATTAAAATGAAATACCATATGATAAATGCCGCCATCGAAATAAATTGAACAGCTAGACTTTTTTTCCATAAAAATTGTCCGTATGAATCGTTTTTAGCCAGAATCATAATAAGCGTTCGCAACTCTTTTTCCTGTATAATCGAAAAGGAAGCGAAAAATAAACAAAGCAGCGGAATAACGTACGTGTCCATTTCGAATAGCGTCAATAAAAACACCTCAAACCCATGGTCAGGAGGCAATCCTTTCGTATTTAAAAATACGGAAAGGGATGTAGCAATAATAAGAATAAGGAAAAACCAAAACGCTTTTCCCCTTGAAATTTCCAGCCATTCTTTCCAAATGTAATCCATCATTATTAACCCCTTTGGAATTTTGTTACTACTATCATGCCGATCCCGATCAACAGCAGCCATCCGCTAATTTGCAGAACCGGCAGTCCGGCTTGCGTCAAGAGCGGATGCCGATCAACAGCCATCACTTCTTCCGCTTGTAAAAGCTCATTGATTTTTTCGTACATCTGGATGCTTGGCGAATTCAAAAACAAATAGGCTAGCTCATTTTGCTCCACAATTTTGTGTAGCGAAGATGTATATTTAAAAGGTGATTCTCCTTTTCCATCTTGATTGAGATCAAAAATTCGTGCTTCGCCTCCCCAATCATTGCCTACTCCGTTAAAACTCCATTGATTGCTGTCTTCACCGCCTAAACGCAATACGGCGGTAGTATTTTTTAGAAATCTATTGTCCGTAAATATTTGTTTCTGTGAACTTGCCCAAAGCTCCACACCAATTTGATTTTGCAAAAATATATTTCCCTTGAGAAAATTGCTGTTGGATTGATCGATATACAATCCCCGCTGGTTTTGATAAAATTCATTGTTCATAATTTTGTTATGATTTGCCATCTGCAGCAGCACTCCAAAGGAACGCATCCCTTGATTCAATAAAAACTTATTATTTTTTAAAATAATTCGGTTCGAGTTCATGATCGCCGCCCCGCCGGTATTAAACATAAACTCGTTTTTGTAAAACTCATTGTCGTCCGAATACATATAATGAAGACCATATCTTGTATGCGATACGCTATTTTGTTTCACAACGTTTCCATTGGAATAATTGAAAAAGATGCCGTCTCTTGTCCCGTCAATCGTGTTGCCAACCAAATAATTAAAGTTCGAATAGTAGATGTGCAAACCGTTGCCTTGACCAGCGATTTCTCCATTTCTTTCTCCAACTATGCGCACATTTTCAATTCGATTATGGTGTGCCTTACTCAAGTAAATGCCATGAAAAGAATTTTTAATGGTAATCGCTTTTAACGTATTATAGTTGGAGTATACTTTCACGCCAGCATATTCTTCTTGTGTATCCCGGCTTTTCCCGCTATTGGTAATCGTTACGTTTTCCAGCACGACATGCGGCGATCGAATCGAAACGACATTTCCACGGCCGCTTCCTTTAATGACCGTATGGGATGCCCCGACAATCTTTAACGGTTTGCGGATAACAATATCTCCGACATATGTTTTGTTTTCTAAACGTATCGTGCTGTGAGCAGGAGCAGCATCGATGAGTTGCTGCAACGTTTGTTCCGCTTTTACGTCTTTTCCTAAACAAAAAAGAAGAAGAAAGCATGAAAGCAGCCGCTTTTTCATTTTCTCCGCTCCTTCCATAACGGAAACAACAAACATAAGAAGGCAGCTCCTACGATGTAAGAACCGGTTGTAAAGTAGCTAAAAGTCGTAAAATTGGCAATCCGATTTTCCCCAAAAATAGGCGGAACAAACGGGTCTATTCGAATCGGAGCATTGTCGTTTAAATTTGTTCCAAAATCGACAAGCCAGCGGTGTATATCATAAATGCCTAGCGCTCCGCCGATGAGAAAAACGACAATCAATGCATACAGCCAACTTTTTTTTCTTAAAAAAGCGACTACAAACGTAAACAATGCCATAAACACGATAAGATAAGGCAAATACGCTAATTCAGGGAAACTTTCTTCACTAAACGATTTCATTCCGATATAATGGTTTAACCGATTAATAATCTCAATATCTCCTTTCAGCTTATTGGGATAGACTATAATATTTAATCCTTCCGGATATTGCGGCGCAATAAAATTCATTCCCCACCACGGAAAAAATAAAGAGATGATAAGCAGCACTCCTGCAATACTAATCGAAATGGCAGATGATACAGACATTTTTTTGGCTGGCATTCGTTTTACACCTCTTTTGATAAAGGGGGAATCTAATAGAAGATCCCCCCGCTTTTTCCTATTGTTTTGGTTTGACTAGCAAGTAGCCGGACATTTCTTGATGCAACGCGGAACAGAAGTTCGTACAATAAAGCGGATATGTGCCTGGCTTATCAGCGACAAATTCTATCGTGTTTGTTTGGCCTGGCTGGATTTCCATATTAAGGTTGTATTGGTTAATCGCAAATCCATGGGTGATGTCCTCGTCAAAATCAATGTTGGTTATATGAATAACAACTTTATCGCCTTGGTTCACCTCAATGACATCTGGCCGTTTTGCCTTCGCATCAAAAATAAATTTGGAGCGCATCGCAATGCCGTATACATGCACTTCATTGCCTTTTCGGACAATGCGGGCGTCTTTTTGTTTGTAGACGGCATCTGGATTTTTTTCGTCTTTCGGATATACTTCGATCGTTTTAATTTTATCCGCTTTAATCATTTGACCGTAGTGCGGTTCCGGGTCAACAGGAACCGATTGAATCACTTTCATTTTCTCGCCGCTAATGTCAATTAACTGCATTGATTCCGGGTGCGAAGGACCGACGGATAAATAGCTGTCTTTCGAGAGTTTATTTAACGACACTAAATATTTGCCGTCCGGAGAAACCGTATCCCCTTCTGCCGCCACCGCATGCCCTGGAGAGTATTGAACAGGAACACGGTCAAGCACTTCACCCGTCTTTGGATTCCATTTCACAATTTCCGATGAAATAAACATCGTCGTGTAAGCCATGCCTTTATCATCAAATTGAGTGTGAAGCGGCCCGAGTGCGTTTTCCGGATTTACTTCCCGTTCCATGACCGACTCATATTTTAAAATCGGGATGCCGTTCCGTTCGCCGGCAAATTCTTTATTTTTAATCGCTTTAAACGCTTTCTCGAATGAAAAAACCGTTAATAGCGGCGCGAGTTTCCCTGACGCGATAAAGTACTTTCCGTCCGGGGTAACGTCGACTCCGTGCGGGGATTTGGCGACAGGCACTAAGTAAATGCCGCCTTTATGTTTTTCTGGGAAAATCATTTTTTGGCCGCCAACATTATCATATTTGCCCTCTTTCACCATTTTCTCGAGCTCTTTCCAGTTAAACAGGACAATAAAGTCGCGGTCTTCCTTCGATGCGTTAATTTCTAAGTTTGTCGTCGCTTCTTCGGTATTGTAGGTAGTAAGAACTGCCCAATCTTTGGAAATCTTTTTCCCTGCGTCAGATAAATCATACGACCAAGGCGGCAATGCAACTTGGTAGGCGATGTGTAATTTTTGCGTTTTTTCATCAAACGTCACCGCGCTCATAACGCCGCGATATTCTTTGCTATAGTTGTCAAGTGATGCGTATTTATGGCCGATCGGCACCGAAAACCGTGTCGGCAAAAATAAATATTCCGTATTCTCCGTCACAAACGCAGCACAGTGTGGTCCACTCGTATTTGGAACTTGAATAATGTCTTTTACCGTAAACGTTTTTAAATCCATGACTGCTGCGCGGCTATTGCCCACATCAGTCGCAAACATGTACTTTCCATCATACTCCCCATTCGTTTCCGAAAATGCCGGATGATGCAAATCGCCCCATGTATAACCGCCAAGCATTTCTTTCGAATGTTTATCCCAGCCGTAACCTGTCGCCGAGTCTAATGAAAAAACAGGAACAGTGCGAATGCGGCGCATCGATGGTACACCATAAATAAACATTTGTCCCGAATGTCCGCCAGAGGCAAATAAGTAATATTCATCCTTTTTTCCAAACGGGACATATACTTTTTCCGCGTCCGTTTTTGCTGCTGCCGTTGGAATCGTTTCTTGCGAAGAAAAGTTCCCAAAAAATACAGTGGAAGCTAAAATGCCGACGGCGAGTCCCGAAAGCGCGGAAATGACTTTCTTCTTCATTGCTTTCCCCCCTCTTTCCCATCAATTATTTTTCCGATGCGGTTTTCAATACTTTGATAATGGCTGCGCGCTCTTCATCTGTAAGCGGATTGGATTTAATCACCCCTGACATTACGGCAGAAGTCGGGGCTTTCAAAAACTCCTCAATCGGCTTTCCATGTTTCCCTTCTACTTCTTTATAAGCATTCGATAAATCTGGACCTGTCGTCCCACCTTGCAAATTTAGTTTCGAGACCGAATGGCAGGATAGACAGCCTTTTTGTTTGAGAATATTCCCCTCCTGTGTGCCTGTGCTTGTAACTTCTTTCGCAGTAGTAGTTTCTTTGGAAGCGGTTGTTTCTTTTTGAACTGCAGCTGTCTCATGTTTCGTATTGGCAGACTCACTTTTATCCGCGAGTTGGAAATATGAATACCCGCCCGCCAAGCCGATCAACGCGCCAATGATGAAAATGATCACGGTTTGTTTCATGAACATCCCCCTTTCTTTTTGAAAATCCGCCAACATTATAGCTAGTGGGACTAAACGCAAACTGTGCAAAAAATCACTTTTTTTCCAAAATAAGTGAACGATGTTTGAACGGATCATGAACAAATTGTGAATACAATAAAAAAACACCTGCCAAACTGACAAGTGTACAAAAAAATTCTTAACTTGGCGCCTGCCCCTGTAAACGCGGCAAATAATTTGTTTGAATAAACTCGATAAACATTTTCGCATACAAAGGATCGAACTGCGTTCCGGCGCACCGCTCAATCTCCGCGATCGCTTCTTCAAACGTTTTCGTGCACTGATACGGCCTTTCTGTCGTCATCGCATCGAACGAATCAATAATAGACAAAATACGAGCAAGTTTGGGAATTTCCTGGCCTTTTAGTCCGTATGGATATCCTTTTCCATCATAGCGTTCATGATGAAGCTCGACAAGCGGAATTAAATCATCAAATTGTTTTTCCGCGGCAACAATTTCTTTTCCCCATGTGACATGTTTTTTTACAATTTCCCACTCATGCGAAGTCAATTTTTCTTCTTTATTCAAAATATCACGTGGCACTTCGATTTTTCCAATATCGTGAATAAGCGCGCCTAAAATTAGCGTCTGCTTTTCATGATCCGTTAAATCAAGCTGCTTGCTGAACTCGAGCGCATATTTGAAGACGCGTTTGCTATGGCGATATGTATAAACGTCCTTAGATAAGAAAAACTTTATTTGCTGCTCCAGCGTGTCTAAATCTTGTTTGAACTTTATTTCATCAAGACAGATGTTATGCTGCTCATTGTAGATTTGCACATTGTTTTTCCCTTGCGCTTTTGCATAATAAAGCGCTTGATCCGCTTTATGGATCAACTCACCGCTGTCATACATTCCTTTTTCCATTTCCGCAATCCCGCAGGAAAAAGAAAGACAACGGTAAGGAACATGCTCCACCCCGGGAAAATATGTATCATTGACTTGTTTGCGCAGCCGATCTAAAAAAACATGCGCCTCTTCCTTCGTCGTATTCGGCATTAAAAGCGCGAATTCCTCACCGCCGTAACGAGCCGCAATGTAATTTTTGTCTTCTATTCCTGTCCGTAGCAAATTGCCGAAAAACTGCAATAATTTGTCTCCTTGCAAATGACCATTTCGATCATTATATTTTTTAAAATCATCCAGATCAAGTAGCGCTAAACAAAACGGCTGCTGCAACTTTTTCGCGTCGGAGAAATGTTCATTTAATGCTTCCTTAAAAAATCCATGATTGTACAAACCTGTTAAATGGTCTTTGTTAGCTCTTTCCGAAACATCTCGATACAAATATAAAAACTTACGAAATACGAACGACAGTAACACAACTAGAACCGTGAATAAAAACAAGCCAAAAAATCCTTGCTCGTTTAATAAAATTGTTAATACTAAAGACAACAACAAGGTCACAGAATAGCTGATACAAGCTTCTTTTAAAATTCCTGCATCAAAGGTACCTTTAAACATCTGTCCAGAAAAAAAGAAAAAGAGAAAAATTAAAAAAATGTTTAAGCTAAAATAGACTAATAGGCTAATCATATATGGAAATAAATTATAGATATTGATTTCGCCGACCTTTCCACCGAACAATAAGAAAGAATAATATGCTCCTATTATCATGATGCAGTACATAGAAAAATTAAAAACATGCTTCCATGGAGCAACCCTTTTTTTATACATTAATTCAATAATAATACTTACAAATAGTACATTAATCGTTAGAGAAATTCCATATAAAAATATAGAAGCTAAATAAATCGCTGAATCCATAGAAAACGAATTATCTTTCGGAGGAAGGTGAATAGTAAAGTAACTTAATAAAAGAACAGATGCTGATAACATATAAATTAAAGCCCAATCCTCTACGGATTGAGAAAAAAAATCACTTTTCCAAAAATAAAGAGATATACCCAAGAGATAAATAAACATTACATACCATTTGACGTAATTTTTTAAAAAACCGACTAACATTTATTATCAACTCTCGTTTTAAAAAATTTTAGGGAGAAGTGATTTCTCATTCTCCCTTCTTAAATATGATTTATATGTCAATGTAAAAATCTATGCTTGTCTATTATAAATCCCAAAGTTAATACTACGTCAATCTAAATCCCGAAGTTAATGCTATAACGATAGAACCAATAATAAAAAGATTAATAAGTACTTGTTTTACTTTCACACTCATACTTTTTTCCTCCTTGATAATTATAATTATTTTTATTTGCTCGCAGGAGCGACAGATGTGTTTTTGTTTGGTGCACTAAGCATTAAATGCTGAATAAAGAAAAACGCTCCTACGTTCATCACAACATCGCCAATGCTGATCACTTGCCGGCGCGGGTATGGCGGGGATAATGGGATAATATCGCCTAAAAACGGCAATAATGTATCAGACGTAATCGCCTGATGTTTGCCGTATGTTCCCGCTTTTAGTGCGTCGATGTATTCGCTGCCAAGAAATTGCGCTGCTTCGATCGATACAGGCATCCTTCCGCCGTTTACAGCCATGACGATGAAATTTAATAAAACTCCCGCGAAAATAACGATAAATCCAGGTTGGTTTCGGTTAAGCCAGAGAAAAAAGAGACCTATTACATATACGAGAAGAAACAAGACGTTGCTGAGTTTACCAATGATTGCAACTTTATCTTGCAGAGCAAAAATAACGAACTGCACTGCCAACAATAATGGAAACAACCAGCCGCCACGCAGCTTCATATTGGCGAGGCCTTTTAAACTTCCCCCGCGAAAAAAGCCGACTAGCAACGATAATAAAATTCCATCATATACCATGATGTTTTCTCCTATCATTTTTATTAGACAGAATATTTATTCTTTTCAAAACTATTTACTCTATCTTCATTAATATCGATTTTTGTCGTCTATGTAAATAGGTCTTTTTTACTAATTAGAGTAATTTTTTTCTAATTTCCCTAAAATTCATGGTTATTAGATAAATTTTTCAATTATATTTCGACATATAATGTCGACAAGACGGCCATAGAAAAAGGATTCTCGCCCATGATGGAATGGACAGAATCCTCGTTCACTCATTCAGATGCGATTTTCTTGTTTATATGAGTATGTCGAAGCACATGAACCTTCGCAATTCTTAGCAAGAGAACAGCTTGCGCATTTCCCTTTAGAGCTTTTTTTAATATGGCGAACAAGCACAAAACCTGCATATCCAAAAATAATGGCACCAATCAAAATATTTGCAATCATTGTTTTTCGCCTCTTTTTCATTTCATTTTATTTACGAAAATCCAAGCCATGTTCCGCCATGATAGACAAAGAAAGAAATGATATACGCAACCGTTAACGCACAGCCAATGGAAATCAACGTCCATTTCCTTGAACCCGCTTCTTTGCGGATCGTCGCCACCGTTGCCAGACATGGGATATAAAGGAGCACAAACACCATAAAGCTAAGCGCTGATAGCGGCGTAAAGTGTTGTGTGATTGCCCCTTGCAGCAAGTCCATATCTTTTGCATGATAAATAATATTCATCGTCGAAACCACGACTTCTTTTGCCAAAAATCCCGTTATCAACGACGCACCGGCTTGCCATGTTCCAAAGCCGAGCGGCGCCAAAATCGGCGCGAGCACACCGCCTATGACCGCAAGAAAACTGTCATCCATGGAAACGCCAATTCCTTTTGGTCCAACATACGTCAATAACCAAATCGCAACCGAGCCGCCGAAAATAAACGTACCAGCTTTTCGCACAAATCCTTTTCCTTTGTCCCATGTGCTCCGCCACAATGTCAACGCTTGCGGCATCCGATACGGCGGCAGTTCGATCACAAAAATGGAGCTTTCATTTTTTAATAAGGTAGAAGAAAACAGTTTTGCAAGACCAAGTGCGACAACAATCCCTAATACATATAGCGAAAACACGACAATTGCTTGGTTTTTTGCAAAAAATGTACCAGCAAATAACGCATATACCGGCAGACGCGCAGAGCAAGACATAAACGGCAGCAACAAAATCGTCAACAGCCGCTCTTTGGGCTGCTCAATCGTTCGCGCGGCCATGACGCCGGGAACGTTGCAACCAAAACCGATAATCATCGGAATAAACGCTTTCCCGTTTAAGCCAATCGCTTCCATAAACCGATCCATAACCATGGCGACGCGCGCCATATATCCAGAGTCCTCCAACAACGAGATGAAAAAGAAGAGAATGAAAATTTGCGGCACAAAGACAAGCACGCCGCCAACCCCGGAGACGATTCCATCCAATACGAGCGCTTGAATGAACGGTGATGCTCCTACAATCGTCAACAGCTTAGAAAGCCACTCCGTTAACGGACCGGAAAAAAACTGATCTAGCAAATCAGCAAGCGGCGAACCAAGCCAATCAAACGTTAACATAAACATGATATACATAAATGCCAGAAATATCGGCAAGCCCAAATATTTATTAGTGACGACAGCATCGATTTTCTCCGTTAATGTAAGCGGCTTTTGCTGAAATATAACCGTTGACGTTTCGATGGCATGCACAATCCATTTGTCGCGCGCGTCATAAATATGTTCAGCTAAAGGACGGCCGAGCGCTTGCTGTGCCTCATCACGAACCGCCACAAGCGGGGCGATGTCCATATACGTTTGCAAATAAGCGTGAATACGCTCATTTCCTTCTAAAAACTGAAGCGCAAGCCAGCGCTTTGATGCCAGCAAACCGTCAGGCAGCTGCTCGCTGATTTTTTGTACGGCTGCTTCCACATCTCGGCCGTAATCGATCGCGACATGCTCCCGCTCCCCACTTTGTTCGGACAAAGACAAAATCGCGCGAACAAGCTCTTTCGTTCCTTTTCCAGTGCGGGCAATCACCGGAACGACAGGAGCGCCAATACATCGCGACAGTTTTTCCGCATCGACTTTGACGCCACGCTTTTCCGCTACGTCCACCATATTTAACGCAACAATCAACGGCTTGCCAAACTCCAAAAGCTGCACGGTTAAATGCAAATTCCGCCGCAGCTGGGAAGCATCGACAATGTTGACAATCGCAGAACAAGGTTCCGTTAATAAAAAGTCGGTCGCTACCCCTTCATCGCGGGAAAGCGGCTGCAGCGAATAGATTCCCGGAAGGTCAACGATGGGAACACCGTGCTGCCGCAATACGCCAACCTTTTTTTCTACCGTTACTCCGCTCCAGTTTCCGACATATTCATAGGAGCCTGTCAAACTATTAAACAATGAAGTTTTTCCCGTATTAGGATTGCCGAATAACGCAATATATGATGACATCGATTATTTCACCCCAATGCAAGAAGCCTCTTTACGCCGCAGACAAATGTATTGTCCATCGACCTCTACCATGACCGGCCCGCCAAACGGCATTACGCATTTCACGCAAACTTTTTCGCCTTCATGCATCCCCATATGAAGAAGACGTTGTTTCACTACTTCATTGGTTATTGCCAGATTTGTAATAACGGCCTTTTGCCCTTGTCGAAGATCAGTCAAAACCACCTTTTCCGTCCCCCAGTCAACAATGATTCTTTTTTTCAATTAGCAATATGTCAACGTGTGAAAATTTATAAAGTGGTGTTTAGCATTTTCCTGATTTAAATAAGAATGGTTTTCATCATAGAACAATAATGATTATTTTTCTCAGTTAATATAATACCACAATTTACGATTGTGAAAGTGATTTTTTTCACACTTTTTCTATCGTCACAATAAATTCACAAATACCATGCGTTGGGTGTATTTGTCTAGAGGAAGGAGCAGGCTAATTACAAATCTAAAATCTGTATAGTTGAACTTTTCAGAATAATATATATAATACTTTGTATATATTCACTAACTAAAGGAGGAAAAACAATGAAGGCATTGGAGAAATTTAGCAACTTTGTTGGAAACACCTTTGCTGTCTGGGTGCTTTTATTTGCTGCTCTTGCTTTTTATAATCCAAACGCTTTTACGTGGATCGCTCCATACATAGCCCCGCTGCTTGGCATTGTCATGTTTGGCATGGGCCTTACCTTATCGGTCAATGACTTTAAAGAAATATTCAAGCGCCCGACAGAGGTGCTAATCGGTGTAGTCGCCCAATTTCTCATTATGCCGCTTGTTGCTTTTTTGCTTGCTCATTATTTGCCGGTCTCGAGGGAAGTCGCTCTTGGCATTATTCTCGTTGGCTGCTGTCCTGGCGGAACAGCGTCTAACGTGATGACCTATTTGGCCAAAGGAGATACCGCGCTGTCGGTTGCCGTGACATCCGCTTCTACGATACTGGCACCGATCGTGACACCGTCGCTGATTTTGCTGCTTGCCGGAAAATGGCTTTCCGTTTCTGCTGCATCGCTGTTTTGGTCGATTGTAGAAATCGTCCTAATTCCGATTATTTTAGGGTTGATTGCGCAAACTCTTTTCCAAAAACAAGTGAAAGCGTGCATCCCAGTTCTGCCGCTCGTTTCTGTCATCGCGATTGTCGCCATTGTCGCGGCCGTCGTCGGACAAAACCAGCAGGCGATTGCCAAAAGCGGGCTTGCCATTTTCTTCATCGTCGTTGTTCATAACGGGCTTGGATTATTGCTTGGCTACTGGTTTGCAAAACTATTCCGCTTATCGGTACCGAAACAAAAAGCGATTTCCATTGAAGTCGGCATGCAAAATTCCGGGCTTGGCGCTGCGCTCGCAACCGCTCATTTTTCGCCGCTCGCTGCTGTTCCAAGCGCCATTTTCAGCGTCTGGCACAACATTTCCGGACCAATTGTTGCAACCTATTTCCGCAAAAAAAGTGAGAAGGAAAAAGTGGATCAATCCACAATTTCTGCATAAAAAACGGGGCCCCGGCGGGGAGCCCGTTTTTTATGGAGCTAAGTTTAACGGAAACGCAATTCGTTCTGCAAGCTC
Source organism: Parageobacillus sp. VR-IP (assembly GCF_013357975.1). NCBI lineage: Bacteria > Bacillati > Bacillota > Bacilli > Caryophanales > Anoxybacillaceae > Parageobacillus > Parageobacillus sp. VR-IP. The sequence continues at coordinate 269,086 of NZ_JABVYQ010000003.1, read as the reverse complement.
CGGAATATCAATAAATGGGTTGCGATTTCCTTGAATGAAAAAAATAGCGCTATTACGGTGCCTCTCATAAATGGTTGCTGGAAATTGCCGATGCCAGCGAAGCAGAAGCGGAACGTCGATTTTACTCCGAAACGCTTTGGCGATAGTGTGCGGATAGCGCAACAAAAAATAGAGCATCGCCCGCGCCACCGTTCCCTTTCCGTATTCCGGTTCGAAATAGCCATTTTGTACGACGCCGCAGCGGTTCTGAATCTTCTCTTTTGGTGATTCCGGATTATAAAACGGAAAATCAGCGTACGGAAAATTCGAACGCAGCGTATTACATTCGGGCTGACAAACAAAGAGGTGATGCAAATCCCCTTTCATCGGCTCTCTTGCGCCAAACCATGACTGTGGCACGACATGCTCGGCGTTAAACTTCCATTGCTGTTCAATCTTTTTCACCCGATACTTTTCCTCTTTTTCCCATTCCCTTGTTCTTTTCAACAATTGTCGGAACGCATCATAGCGTTTTTTCATCGTTTCATAATCTTGAAGAATTAATGTCTTTGGATCTTTCTTCTCTCCTGAATAAATGCTTCTGACCGTTCCATCCGGCTGCAAATCGACCCATGTATATAAATATTCATCCTTGCTGAAAAAATAAGGAAGCCGCCGCTTATGCGTGCGCGAAACGAGTTCATGATATTTCACAAACAGCGTAAGTCCGTCCCCTTCCAACGGTACACGCCGGTAATACCGATGCATCGCTCGGATATCTTCCTGTTCATCGTAATACACATCCATTTGTGCTTCGATATGCTTAAGATGCTCTTGCAAGACGTCTAATTGCTCCTGTGGATCATTCCCCTGCCATTGCTGCAATTCTTCTAGTTGCTTCCGTACTTCTTCCATTCGTTTCACCTTGCTCCCTTTTCCCTTTGTATTACAGTTTACCACTTCTGCGTTATTTCGTTGCCAAAAAAATAAAGTCCGCTCGCAAATCTCGAGCAGACTTTACCGATAAGGCCTAGCGCATGATAAACGACATGACACCAAACAGAACGGCAGCCATTCCCGCCGCGATAAACGCAGGAACTAATTTTGTCCGTGCATATTCCATCACCGGCAAATCTAAAATCGTACATAACGTCACCGTATTATCGCTCAGCGGCGAGGCAAACGCCCCGAACGTCCCGCTTGCAAACACGGCGCCAATCACCGGTAAAATATTTGTTCCTGCCTGATGCGCGAGCGTGACGCCAAGCGGCATTAACATCCCCCATGTCCCCCATGAAGAGCCGATAAAATAGGAAATGACCGCACCAAGCAAAAACAGCACAGGGGCCACAAAATATTGTGGAATCCACCCTTTTACATGATCGGTAATATACTGCGAAAATCCTAAATCCTCCGACACCGCCGAAAGCGCCCAAATAAGGGCTAGCATTAAAATCACGGAAATTAATTCGTTTCCGCCTTTCACAAAATGCGTCAACAGATCATTTAATTTAAACTTTTGCAAGAGAAAATAAACAACCGTAATGATTACTGTTAAAAATAATGCTTCTAACATAGCGCCAAGTGCATCGCTGCGCAAAAACGCATCGAAAAACGTTTTTGCCCCTTTATGTCCGTCCCACCAGCTTAAAAATAACGTCAGCACAAGCACAATGGATAACGGAACAATCAAATTCCATGGCTTGATTGGGGTTTCCTTATTATACGCGCGCGGGCAAGTTTGCATCTCTTCCCCTTCTTCCCCTTGCGCCTCGTTTGGATTTTCCTTTTCTTGTTTATTCGTATGGACTTGATTTTCCTCGGCAAACTCCAAGGCTAGCCGTTCGTTCCATCGGAGGATCGGCGCAACCTTTCCTTCTCCTTCTGCCGCAGCACGTGTTTCTGCTTTCCGTGAATATTTAAAGAAGCTGTAATAAAGTCCAACAATAATAATCGTATAGGAAAAAAAGTTAAACGGAATGCTTTTGACATATACAATATATGGCTGTGCGCCAATACCCGCTGTTTTTAGCGCTTTATCAATCACGGAAACCATATAGCCGACAAATGCCGTCGCTAACGGAATAAGCGCTACCACTGGATTGGACGTCACTTCAATCGCAAACCCGATTTGCTGCGAAGATAATCCGAGGCGTTTTTTTAACGCTTTCATAATCGGTGCAATCGTCACAATGCGGAAATCAGGGTCGCTAAATGTCACCATCGTCGAAATCCATGTTAACATCAACGCGCTTTTCGCTGATTTCACTTTTTTACTGATCAGATGCACAAATCCTTTAATTCCGCCCGTATACTTAATCATACTAACCAGCCCAGCAAATACATACAGAAAAATAATGATGCGAATATTATTCATCTGCATTACATTTTTAACTAAATACGAAAGCATCGTACGCAAGCCGCCAAGCAGCGACGGGTCCATTAAATAACTGCCTAAAAGCAACCCAACAAACAAGCCAGGGATCACTTGTTTCGTCCAAATCGATATGGGAATCACCACTAAAAACGGAAGCAGCGCTTTCCATGATGGTTCCATGAATGCCATCACTCCTTTTCCTTTTTCTTCTTTAAAAGTATGGGCATTGATCAGTTTCTCTATGCTAAGTAAGTGCATTGCAATTTATTTTCATGCAAAAACGCCTAGATTGTTATAAATATTCTGATTATTATAAAAATTTTATGATATAAATGATGAACAGGCAGAAGGGAAGAAACGAATTTAAAACCTGAGGATGTATTTACTTGGTAGCGCACTTTCGCAAAGGAAGAAATACGGCAATTCGCTGAGTTATCTGGGACAAAGGGAGACATCATATGGAACGGGATGAGAAAGGTCGGCTGATAGTCCAAGGATTGTTTACCGCCAGCATCGGCACAAAAATCGCGGAGACTTAAACTATATTGCGAGAGAAATGCATAGTGAGTTTATCCGCCCCGTGTTTTCCGGCGATACGATTACGTGCGAACTAACGATTACCGATGTCGTCCCGATGGACGGATACAAAAAAGTGGCGATGAAGACGGTGGATCGAAATCAACATGGCAAAAAAGTCTTAATAGGAACAAGCACGGGGATCATCAGAGACGAGGAACCATCCTTATAAACAAAGAAGGCTGTCGCTTTAGACAGCCTTCACCGCTTCGCCTTGATGCAATGGTGTTAACGACAATGTATGCAGCGTAATTTCCGGTTTTGTGCCAATGCGGATGTTTACCCCCGTTTGACCTAATCCTTCGCTAATATAAAACGGCTTACCCTCCAGTTCGTGATAGCCTTTAATGATATTCATCCGCACTAGTTTTCCCATTTTTACAAGATGATACGGCTTTGGCCAATGAATTTGTCCGCCGTGAAAATGCCCAGAAAGCAAATAATCAAAGTGATAATGGCGCATGTGCAATACAATATTCGGGTCGTGCGTGAGTACGAGATTTAAGCCGTCTTTTACATGGACATACGCTTTTTCCACGTCACTGCGCCCTGTATAAAAATCATCAATGCCGATGATATTCACCGTTTTTCCTTTAATGGAAACCGACTTTGCTTCATTTTGCAAAACGGTGCATCCATGTTGTTCTAACGTTGCTCTTAAATGTTCGAACTGCTCTCCTTGTAAAACATAGTCATGGTTACCAAACACCGCATACATGCCGTATGTCGGATTTAGCTTTTGCAATGCCGTCAAATACGGACCAAACTTAGGAATGCTCGTTTCACGATCAAGAAAATCGCCGGTTAAAGCAATCAAATCAATTGGTTCATCTTTTAATTTCTTATATAGATAGTCAGGGGAAATCGATAGTTTTTCTAAGTGAAGATCTGATAAATGCAAAATACGGACGACGTCTGGATCACTCTCGTGGCAATGCACTTTCACTTTATGCAAAACCGCTTCATACGTATTGCGGTGCGCTTTATAAATCATAAATAAAAGAAGCATTAGAATAATAAAAACAAAAAAGAATATCATTGCTCTCTCCTCCTCTTTACCATTATAGTAAATGGGAAGAGAGAAAAAAGAGGGAGTTAATGGATCGGCTGGTAACCGTATAATGCCAATAGCTTCTTTTTCGACATGAATAAATATTTCGGCGGCCGCCCCAACGGTTGAAAACGGAGTCGAGCAACTACGGTCATTGGAATGAGCCCGATGGTTTTAAACCACTTATAAAACGGATTGACGATAGAAAATGTTTCAAATCCTAATCGCTCGCATCCTTTGTTTAACATTGTAATGCCAATAATCCCTTTGATTTCCGGAAATTGTTCATGATGGCGGAGATAATGGGCAACGTAAGGGAGCCCGGCTTTCACTTGTTCAAAAATATAACGGCCTTTTTTAATTTCGCTATCGAAGCGAAGAAGCTCGCGAATAAGACGAACGTTATGCAAATGAATTTTGAGGAGAAGGTCATTTTTTTGTATTTTCGTGCCGTCTGATAACACCACTTCCCGTCCTTTATACCTCGTTATGCGGACACGAAAAATCGGCTGGCAGCCGTTCCTTTCCGTTCCAACATACTCAAGCCTGGAACATGCGTAATAAATCGGATCAAACGCCCCCCATACCGCTAAAACGCATTGTCTCGCTTTTTCCTTCATACACTCCCCTCTTTTCCGGTTATTGCTCATTTACATTGATATTGTGAAACATTCTCCTAAGGTTTATAAATGGATAAAAAAGGGACGGACAAACCGCATAAAAATTCATATTTTGCACAAACTCGATAATAATCTTGTTCATCAGGTGATTGACATGAAAACCGTACTCTTTCTTCCATTGTTGCAAATCCCCTCCGGCCATCACCAGACGGCGGATGCGTTAAAAGATGGACTTCTAGCTATGGATCCACAGTTACAATGCCATAAAATAGAACTGCTCTCATCGCGGCTAGGAAGAGGGGAAAAGCTAGTTTCCTATATTTATGTAAACTGGATTCGTCATTTCCCTAAAACATACAACACCTTGTACTATCACTCCGTCGTCCGCCAGAAAAAGAGACAGCTATCATTTCCGCATTACGAACTGCTTTTTCTTGAACATGTAAAAAATATAGTGAAACATGTCCAGCCAGATATCATCGTCTGTACACATTCCCTTCCTTCCTACTTGTTAAACCGGCTCAAAAGAAACGGGGAAATAACCAATCCGGTCGTCAACGTCTATACCGATTATTTTGTTCATGGTTTATGGGGAACGGAAGCTATTGATTGCCATTTTATCGGCCATCCTTATATGAAAATGCAGCTGCGTAAAAAAGGAGTTCCGGAAAACCGCATTTGTGTAACCGGCATCCCGCTTCACCCTGACATAACGATCGGAAAACGGGAAAAACAAATGAAGCGCTCCCGCTATTTCGGGCTTATTTCCGGCGGCAGCTTAGGCATTGGCACGCTTAAGCATATGTTGAAAAAAATTTCTCACGACGATCCAATCGATTATTATGTCCTTTGCGGGAAAAACGAACGAATGTACAAGCAGCTGCAAAGCGAAAACCATCCTCGCCTTATTCCGCTTCCTTACATTTCATCACGCCAGGAGATGAACGCGCTTTATGATCAAGCAGATTTTATTTTAACCAAACCAGGCGGCGTGACCATTAGCGAATGTTTATATAAAAGACTGCCGATTTTTATTTATGATACGCTTCCGGGGCAAGAGGAAATCAACTTTCGCATATTGAAGCGGCATCATCTCGTGTTTGATTTTTTAAACTGGAAGGAGTTGCGTAATATTTCCGATGCTATTCTTTCTATTCTTCACTCTCCGCAAATCACGCACTATTTCGCCCATGTCGAACAATACCACCGCCAGCTTTCTGCCGAGCACCCAGCAGCGTTGCTCTACGCGAAGCTCGTTTCCTTGGAAAAGCCATTATTTCTTGGCGCAAACAATCCTGCGGCCGGCAAAAAGAAAGGCTCGTCTTCTTAGACAGACCTAATTGCTACGTAATCTAAGGTAAAGAGCTGTTTAAGGGCGAAAACGGAAATGGGCGTTCATCTGCCCTTTTAACATTTTTTCCCGCAGCTCTTTCGTCATTTCCTGGCGGATTTCCCTTGTCGGAACCCCTTCTTCCCGCTTATTGGCAATCTCCATTAACTGTTCAACATCGGCGAACGAATATTTGCGAATTCCGTTCGAGCGATCCGGAAAAATCAACTTCCGCTCTTCATAATAGCGGATTTGCCGCTGCGATAGCCCCGTTAATTCACTGACGATGCCGATAGAGATGACTTTTTTGAATTTATAGGAATCTTCTTTATTCGTCATCCTCTTCACCTCACATGTTATATTTCCTAACATAATTATAACGATTTTTTACCATTTATGATTATTTTTGTAAATAAAATTAACATATTTTTTAATTTTATTGTAAAGTGGCTTAACAAAATAAATGTAATATGAAGAAAAACACCGTATATTAAGGGATAAATACGAGGAGGGAAAAAAGATGGGGAAACTGATGCGCACAGCAATTACGAGGCAAAAGCGATTTTATATTGATAGACTGTTGCAAACTGGCTTGTTTCATGACTCTGCCGCACTGCAACAATGGACAGTAAGCGAATTGCAGAGCGAATACGAACGGCACAGAATACGAAAGAAGAAGCAGGGGGATGAACATGGACCAAAAAGCTCTTGAGCTGGCCAGACGGATCGTAGAACTTGATTTGAAGCGCGACGCGATGTTCGAACAATTGATCCAATTAATTGGAGAGCGCGCCTACGAAGTACTGCGTTTCGTCCAAAACCGTATATAACGGCAGAAAAGGACAGCTGGACGCTGTCCCTTTCTTTTTGCGCTTGCCTGCATCTCTTGCTGACAAAATACCGGCAAGATCCTTGTTTCTGTGTTATGCTCTTACGGACTGTTTCACCGCTTCGGCGGACTGATTGATGCCGCTTTTCATGTTTTTTGCAGCTTCTGAACGATCCAAAAACCGCCAACATCCCAAACCTCTTCTCTCATTCTTGCGGGCGCCACAAATGTTCGTTTAATTTCTCTCTTATTCCATCCGGAATCGGCTCCGGCCTTTGCGTTTCGAAGTTAAAATTGACGTAAACCGATCTTCCTTTCGCGCAAAGTCGCCCGCTTTGATGAATTTCTTCGTAGATGGTTAGACTTGTGTTGCCGATACGCTCGATTCCTGTATAAACGGTCACTTCCCTGCCATAATAAATTTGATTCACATAATCTACTTCCATATGGATAATCACCATTCTCCAATTCTTAAAGGAAAGATCGGGAGTAAACATTTTAAAAATTTCTTCCCTCCCGGCTTCAAACCATACCGGAATCGTCGTGTTGTTAATATGGCCGACGCCGTCTGTTTCGGAAACTCTTGGGACAATGACAGTTGTAAACATTGACAACCTCCATTCCCTGATTTTTAAAAAATGTAACTCGTTCTAGCTAGGCAAGAGGCAGCTCCGATCATTGCGATAAATAAGGTTTTACGGCAAACGAACTGTTCCAAATAAAAACGCAAAGGAAAGCCGGATCAGGCTTCCCTTTTCTTCACCGTAGCACAGCAGGCCGTTTCTATCAATATTTTTCCTGCTCATCCCTCTATCTTATTTCGGCTCCGTCACCACACCTTTAAAAGCGGATTGGTAAATCGTCCGTATATCGTCTTCCAATAACGGCAGCGGGCTGCGCGCCAGCAATCGTTTTTGCTGGGCGGCATCTTTCGTTAAGCTTTCCAATGCGCTTTCCGGGATGTTAAAGCCGCCGAGCGTTCTTGGGATGCCGACATCGCGGACGATTCGCTCCAGCTCTTCGACGCATTTATACGAAGCTTCTTCTTCAGAAAGAAAGCTCGAGTTTCCTCCCAGCGCATTCAAAATATCGGCCATCCGCTTCGTGCAGCTTTTGCGGATGTACCCCATCACATACGGAAGCAATACGGCGTTCGATTCGCCGTGGGCGATATGAAATTGCCCGCCTAACGGATAGGCGAGTGCATGCACTCCTGCGACCCCGGCGTTAAAAAACGCTAAACCGGCTAAATAGCTGCCATTGCTCATATCGATCCGCGCCTGCTTATCTGCGCCGTTTTCCACCGCTTTGCGCAACGACCGCGCGATCAAACGAATTGCTTGAAGCGCTAAACCGTCTGACGTCGGGCTGGCATTAACAGATACATACGCTTCGACCGCGTGGGTTAGCGCGTCAATTCCTGTTGCGGCCGTCACCCGCGGCGGGACGGAAACGGTTAATTGCGGATCGACAATGGCGGCATCCGCCAATAAGTAGTCGTGAGTAACAACGTCTTTCGTTGTCTCTAACGATAATACGGAAATGTTCGTGACCTCCGATCCCGTTCCGGATGTGGTCGGAATTAATATTTTCGGCAAGCCTTTTTTTTCAATCTTTCTTGTTCCTGTCAAATTTAAATATTCGGCAACCGAGCCCTCGTGTGCGGCAAGCACCGCAGCCAGTTTCGCCAAATCCATCGCGCTGCCGCCACCGACGCCAATGACGAGGTCAAATTGGCCTTCCCTGGTAAAAGCGACCACTTTTTCCCCCGTTTCTAACGGCGGCTCTGGTACGACATCCGTATAAACATGAACATCATAGCCCTTTTCCTGAAGCGGTTTTGTTACTTGCACGACAAGGCCGATTTTCTCTAGCACCGGATCGGTGACAACTAATATCTTTTTCGCGGAAAACCGCTCCACTTCCGGGACTAAATGATCTAGCGCTCCCCAGCCGACATAGCTAAGTGGTGTAAATACGATGCGTGCGACTGACATTTGGTTCTTGCTCCTTTCTTATTCGTAATATCCTCCCGTAGACTTGCGAAACTTTTTAAATTGTTCGGCGTCATGCCCAAACCATACTTGTGACTTTGTTTCCTGCGCGATACGGCGGATTCGTTCAACGGTGTTCATATAACCGAGCGAGTCGTAAATAATACCTGGCGGCTTAATTGGCGGACCGTAGCTTTCCGCTGTGTAAATCGCATCAGAAGCGAGAATAATCCCTCCCGTTTCCGGCAACTCCACATGCAGCCCCAGCATTCCCCACGCATGTCCACTGCCAAAGTTTAAGACTTTCACCCCTTCCGCAAGGAGGATGTTATCCTCATGCCGCTTGACCGTCCGCCATTGCAAATTATTTTTTATCCATGCATCGATATCCGCCCAAATATATGCTCCTTCTTTTTGATTTCTTGCATAGCATTGCAATGCCCCGTTAAACTCATCTTCATGAACGATGATCGTTGCGTTTGTAAACATTTCTAAACATCCGGCATGGTCTAAATGCAAATGAGAAGCGACTACGTAGCGAATATCCTCCGGTCTTACTTTCAGCTGTTCCAGACGGTTATGCAAATAGCACTCCTCAGTTGCCGTCCACGGGAACATTTGCTGCGTCGATTCTGCCCATCGTCCTTGAGGTCCCATTGAATTAGGATTACAAGAGGTATCAAATAAAATTTTTCCCTCTGGATGATCAATCAGCACCGTATAAATAGGAAATTCCACAAACTCTGTTTGTGCATTTGGATTATGAATCGTTGCTGGATTATGCATCGCGATCATCCAATTTTTATCCATCCTCATTCTCCCGTTATCCATCACATACAATTTAGGACGTGCTTTGATCACATTCGCCATTATTGATCCTCCCCCTTGTCAAAATAATGCTCCTTCTTCATCAGGACCAACCGGTGTACAAAAAATGCTTTCAATATCGGCCTCTCCCCCCCTTTTTTGTCTTGCAAGTCCTATGCCACCTCGTAAAAGCCTGATTTATCTAGCAAAAACTGATAGGCATGCTGAAAAAAATCACCACTAACAAAGGAGAAACCATAGTGATAGCGAAATGAATAAATTGTGACCGTTTTCACCACTCGGTGAAATCATTCACCGTTTTTAAAGGAGAGATCGGATGATGGCCATCATCGCTTCCGAAATGCTCGAACATATTTTTTCCTCCATTCATAACGGGATCATAGTGATCGACAAGCATAACCGCATCGTCTTTTTAAACAAGGCGGCGAAAAAATTGCTGCATATCGAACACGATCACTGGAAAGGAAAAGATATTCGTGGTTTCATTCCGACAACCCAGCTTCCACATGTAGTAGAAACGGGAGAAAGCACCATTGGCGTCAAAGTGAACATCGCCGGACGGGCCTGTTTGGTCAATCGCACGCCGCTCTATTGCGACGGCAAACGCATCGGCGCGATCGCTGTGCTGCAAGATATTTCGGAAATGGAGCATTATCATCAACTGTCTAAAAAAATGGAAACGATTATCGAATTTTCCACCGATGGCATTTATGTCGTCGATGGAAACGGAGTTACGCTCATGGTCAATTCCGCCTATGAAAAGATCACCGGATTTCGCCGCGAGGAATTGATAGGGAGACATATGGAGGAACTGGTTGGTAAAGGATACTTTGACCAGTCCGTTTCCCTTCTCGTTTTGCAACAAAAACAGCGTATTTCCATTTTGCAAAAAATCGGCGGCAAAAAAGATGTGATCGTCACGGGAAATCCGGTTTTCAACGACCAAGGGGAAATTGACATGATCGTCACAAGCGTCCGTGATATTTCCAAGCTGAACGAGCTGAAAATGGAGCTGGAAAAAGCGAAAAGTTTCTCACAAATGAGCCAGCATCGCTACACCTTTTCCACTAGCGACAGCGATGAGCAAATCATTTGCCGCAGTCCCCTCATGAAAACGCTTATTCACAAGGTCGAACAAATCGCCGCCTATCCTACGACCGTGCTGCTCACTGGGCCATCCGGCGTAGGAAAAGAAGTGATCGCCAATATGATTCATCATCTTAGTCCGCGGAAAGATCAGCCGTTTATTAAAGTCAATTGCGCCGCGATTCCCGAGACACTGCTTGAATCCGAGCTGTTCGGCTATGAAAAGGGTGCGTTCACCGGCGCGCAAGCAAGCGGCAAAATCGGCTTATTTGAGCTGGCGGACCGCGGAACGATCATGCTTGATGAAATTGGGGAAATGCCGCTATCCTTACAGGTGAAATTATTGCGCGTCCTGCAGGAAAAACAAATACAGCGCATCGGCAGCCGCCATGCAAAAAAACTCGATATCCGTATTATCGCGGCGACAAATCAAAACTTGTCTGAACTGATCGCGTCTGGAAAATTCCGCTCCGATCTATACTATCGCTTGCAAGTGATCGAACTATTTATCCCTCCGCTGGCGGAACGCCCGGAAGACATCGAACCACTTTTAGACCATTATTTTACATTTTATTGCAAGCTCTATCGCATCCACAAGCGGCTTTCTCCACGCACAAAAGCGGTTTTGCAGCAATACCATTGGCCCGGTAATGTCAGAGAGCTGAAAAATTTAATGGAAAGCTTGGTCGTTTCTGTCCCTGCCCGATACATTGAACCAGATGACCTCCCAACTCATATTCGCAGTCGATCAGACACCTCCTCCTGCCTCACGCTGAAAGAAAAAGTGGAGCAGTTTGAAAAGCGGCTTGTCTATGAAGCGATCGAAAAATCCCCATCGCTGCGAAAAGCGGCGGAACGGCTGGGAATCGATCACTCCACGCTGATCAAAAAGCTAAAAAGATGGAAAAAAACAGAAACACCGCGGCCGTATTAATATGGCGCGGTGTCATCTTGTTCAATTTGTCCGCAAATCCCCTTATTTCCCATCATTCACGCTTTCGCTGTTGCAAAATTTTCTTCTAGAAAACTTTCCTTCTACTTCTACCATTCAAAAATGCCTTATTTCCTTATTAGTCCTTGTACCGCCTCTTCCATCTCCTTCATCAACTCCCTTACAAGCTCCTGAGCCGGTATATTCCTTGCCAAACGATGCCCTTGCCCCGCCCACAGAGACATCATTTGCGGGTCATTGGCCTTGGCCGAAGCGCTGCGAAGCGGTTTTGTCATATGATGAATATGAGGATACGCTGCAGGAGCAAGCGCGTCATATTCAGTAAGAAAACGGTTGACTAGCCCACGCGCAGGACGGCCGGTAAACGCACGGGTGATGGCGGTTGTTTGAAACTGCTGGTCGATAAGGGCGTTTTTGTGCAACGGACTCGCTCCGCTTTCCGGACAGCGCAAAAACGCTGTCCCTAATTGGGCGGCACACGCCCCCGCCGCCAGTACCGCGGCAATATCGCGTCCGTGCATAATGCCGCCAGCGGCAATGAGCGGGAGGTCTACTGCCTCGCGAATTTGCTGCAGCAAAACAAGCAAACTTACATTCTCATCCACTGTTTCGTCATTGCGAAACGTAGCGCGGTGTCCTCCCGCTTCCGGCCCTTGCACACATAGGGCGTCCGCTCCTTGCCCTGCCGCGATTTGCGCTTCGGTTTTGGAGGTAACGGTTACAATGACAAAGGAGTCATTGTCTTGTAGTTTGCTGATGATCTTGGACGAAGGGCAGCCAAACGTAAAACTGACGACAGGAACTTTTTCTTCATACAAAACTGTAAGTTTTGCTTCCCAATCATCATCATCCCATTTAGGCTCGCCAAGGGATACTCCTAACCGCTTTGCCTCTTCTTCCAGCATCTCTTTGTAGCGGCGCACCGCTTTCTCATCTGCATCATCCTCGCTTGGTACAAACACATTAACGCCAAATGGCTGATCAGTCAGCGCTCGAAGCGCGGCAATTTCCTTTCGCATTTCTTCCGCTGTTTTATAACCGCCGGCCAAAAAGCCAAGTCCTCCTGCTTCGGACACTGCCGCAGCTAACGCCGGCGTTGAAACCCCGCCGGCCATTGGCGCTTGAATAATAGGAACAGAAAGGGTGTGTAACATCGCTTCTCCTCTTTCCTTGTATATTTTGTATATTTGCTGCCTAATAAAACAATTCACAATATGTCAGCGAAATTCCTGCTAAAAAAGAACAACTAAATTTGCTGTTCATCAAAGGTGATTGGGGTTTATTGATCTAGCCTTTTAAAGCAGATGCGCCGGCACGAAATGCACCGGCGCGCACAGAAAAATTAGTTCCAGTTCGCAATGCAAGGTAATGGATCTGGTTTTTGACAGGTGCTAGTTACATAATAGTGTTTTTCTTTCGCAGAAGCCTCTAAAAGTCCCTGCATAATATCTAAAACATGGTAAGCCATTTCACCATTCGCTCGATGAGGTCTATCTGTTAAAATTGCATTTGCCATATCTGCGACACCAAGTCCTCTACAGTTATCAATATATCCATGCGTAAGAGAAACCTCTCTCCAATCTTTGTCATCTGCCCTTCTCACATAAACAGGCCCACCAAATTCATTTGGATTGGGTACGATGATCGAACCTTCTGATCCGTAAATTTCCATATGTGGGAGTTTAGCCCCCCAAACATCAAAACTTGTAATCATTGTTGCGATAGCTCCATTTTCAAAATCAATGACCCCAGCAACATGTGTAGGCGTATTTACTTGAACTTTTTTGCCATACTTCGGTTTACTTGTAATGGTGCGTTCCGGAAACGTAATTCGGGCAGAACCTGTTACCCTTTTTACCGGACCTATTAAATTAATAAGAGTAGTTAAATAATAAGGTCCCATATCAAACAGCGGTCCCCCACCAACGTCATAATAAAATTCTGGGTTTGGATGCCAGCTTTCATGTCCATGATTCATCATAAAAGCAGTTGCCGCCACTGGCTTGCCAATCCAACCGTCATCAATAAGTTTGCGGCATGTCTGAATTCCTCCTCCAAGAAACGTATCTGGCGCAGCACCTACCCGTAACCCTTTTTTTCTTGCAAGCTCAAGAATCTTTTTCCCCTCTTCCCTTGTAATGGCTAAAGGTTTTTCTACATAGATATGCTTACCTGCATTGAGCGCCTGTAAACAAACTTCTGCATGGGCTTTTGGAACAGTGAGATTAACGACAATTTCAATTTCTTCGTCTGCTAGTAATTCTTCCACCGTACAAGCTTTTGGCACGTTATACTCTTCTGCTTTTTTCTGCGCTTTTTCAATATCAATGTCCGCACAAGCAACAACTTCCAACGAATCAAATCGTTTTGCGGATTTTAAATAAGTTCCACTTATATTTCCACAACCGATAATTCCTACTTTTACTTTTCTCATAAACCAGCACCCCTTCTATTTTTTATTTATTGACAACAAAAAGCTATTGTTCTTCTAAGCGTTTTTACGTTCCTACTTTTAAACCTAAATTATGTTCGACAAAATCACGGCATATTTTCAAACTGTTGTAAGGAGTACTTGTTGACTGATCGATTTCAACTGTTATCCATCCATCGTAATGGATATTTTTGAGAAACGTAATGATGGAATGAAAATCAATGATACCCAAACCCAATTCACAAAAAACAGGCAATTCTTTATCGGATGTTAAGACACTAGTTGCTTCCTGTGGTGTTACATCCTTAATATGTAGATAAGCAATCCGATCTTTGTATCTTTTCATAATAGTAAGCGGATCCATTCCTGCCTTGGCTAAGTGGGCAGTATCTGGACAAAAGAAAACATAGTTAGGATCTGTTAACTCCATGATAACGTCAATCTCATTCTCATCTTGTATTTCCGTTCCAAGGTGTGGGTGAATACATGCTTTCACACCAAGATCATAGCATCTTTTAGCAGCCTCATTGATTGTATTAGCTGCGATTTTTAATTCCTCTAAGGAAGTGCCCCCTTCTCGCCGAGGACCACTAGGCCCAAAAACAATTCGATCGCTTTTATTCGCTGCCAAAAATTTGGCTACTCTAGTGTTATACTCAATAATTTCTTCTCTTTTTCCTTTTTCACTAAATCTTCCTCCACCATATAATGCTGATAATTGAAAATGATGGGTAGCAAGCAAGCTTTGAAATTCCTCTAATCGCTCTTCATACTTAAGAGCAATATGTGTAAAAGTTTCACATGCACGGAATCCAAGTTCTGAAGCTTCTTTTAATCCTTTTAAAAAATCTTCACCCCACGTAATTAAATGACATGATACTTTCATCTTTTTCTCTCCTTTTCAGCAAATTTTCTTATGAATATTTTTCGTTAGTTAAAACCTCTATTGTTTTTACTCATATATCGGTAGTTTTTTCCATATAGTTGTTGCTAACCACAATGAAACATCGATAATACCAGTAAACATATGATAATTTAATCATGCTCCCATCTATTAGCTCCTTATGAAGATGCGAACACGAACTTTTATTCAAAAGTGATACGCACTGTTGCAAGTCCCCAAGGACCTATAGTGACACGTAACGAACCATCCTTCTCCACTTCTATTTTTCGAGTCTCTTTTTCTAACAAATCTATCTCCCAAGCCTCCTTGATTTTTTTCTCAGGAAAAGAGATTTTTGCTTTTTGTTTTAATCCAGAAATTTCCTGTAAGCGTATAATCCATCCATCATTCCATTTTGCTTTTTTTATCGTCGACACAGTGACTGTTTCAGAACTAATTTTTGCTAACGTTCCCTCAATCAGATTGTTATAAGGAGGGCTCGGATTTCGAAATTCCTGAAGACTAATTCGGTGTCCGTATAGAGGTAGTCGTGCTTCCCACCCGAACCGAAATGCTTGATCTTTCGCAATAAAATGATCGCTTGTAATGGAATAACGAAAATGAATAATTCCTCCTTGAGAGGCTTTATAGTTTGTGTTCCAGTAGTTATTTAGGACATATGAAAAAATTCTTCCTCCCGATAGCTTTTGAAACTTTGGCCAACTTCCTCGAACAATATCACCAACACAAAATAGCGGAATATCTGGTGAAGCAATAAATACGTCATAATCTCTTCCGTCTATAAGAATTCCTGTTTGCAACGGAAGCCATTCTTTACATCCTCCAGGCAATTGATCTTTATCCCAATCAACCCATCCAAGTTGCGAATCGGATAGAACTCTTGCTAAAGAAGCATCGAGTGGAAAGGCAATATAAACTGCTTCTTTCTCCAGTCGCTCCTCTTTTTCGTAAATAAATTTCACATCTATCCGTTTCTGATCATCCAGTAATTGCCATTCAACTTTTAACTCTCCATATGGCACTTTCGCTTTAATCATCAATGATGTTCCAAAAGCAAAGGTTTCAACATTGTAGTCTAACAATATAAAGTGATGTAATACTTCCAAATTACTATCAGCTAAATTTTTTTGGTTTCCGACTAGACGTGTCCCTTCTCCACCTTTTGCATATAAAAATTGTCCAAAGCCCCATTCATCCTTTGTATCTACTAATTCTTTTTGCAATTGTATGTCAAATATGCTGACCACATAACCTTTTGTCACATCAACAATAAATCGATAATATTTATTTTCTAAGGTCACTTTGTTCGTATTCGGAAACTCATTAGCAGATTTAGTTCCCCCTTGTACCTTTGCAACTTCATAAATTGATGCTGTGTCAGTTGGTTTTAACTCCATTCGTCGATAGCTTAAGCCCGGAACATTTTCCACCCATAAAGCGACAAGAGCTTGCGAATCAGTTGTTTGAATAACTCTCATCGGAACTTCCTTACCACTTCGGTAATCAAAAACTTTTTCATTCCGTCCAATCTCAACTGTTACAATACTGCTTACCATCCAGCTATGTGGATTGTATACGACAACTTCACGACCATTGTTGTTCCAGCTTAAACTATGGCGCGTCGCTGCGACATGAAGAAGTCTCTTAGCCCACTGCAATCCATTTTTTGCGAAATTTTCTTTTACAGCCCATTGATCTTCTTGTAGCGCGGCCTTAGAATCTGTTACACTTAAAAATGCGCCCCAAGTATGCTCTACATATTGAAGAGTTGAACGCCATGCTTCATCAAACTGCTGTTCAGGGTAATCCCACCCGTCATTATGAATTACAGCTAATGACTCTAAACGTTCTGCTGCAGGTAACATTGCTTGGGCATGACGGATGTCTATGGATGGAACAATACTTGAAGCAACCCCATCTTCCCAATAAGCACCGCCGTCCCCTTTTACTGTTTGCAATGTCTCCCTAAAATTTGATTCTATATATTCAAAAAAGTCTATTACATTACAAGCGATTAATTTAGGATAAGCATAAGTTTCATTCCATTGTTTAATGAATTGGACTGGCTGCGGATCCAAATCAGTATTATCTGCCTCTTGACCGTACAGTAAAACAGCATCTGGTCGGTAAGACTCAGTTTCATATTCATCTAGCCACATTTCTATTCCACGTTCTGCAGAACTGATAACTGGGGGGCTTCCACAAACTTTTCGAAGTTCACAGTACATTTTTGCTAACCAAACGAGAATTTTCCCCCCATTCACCCCCTCCCAATAAAATGGCGAAATTTTGTGTAGACCGCTATTTAATCGGAATGGACCTCTATCCTGGTTGCTGGCATGCACTACGTATTTGACACCTGAACCTTCGTATATGGCAGGAAGAGAACTTGACAACGATGGGACATCAACAATGGATGTAAATGGAGATCTCATTCCTTCGGGACGGAGCAAAGATTCCGTATACTCTCCATTTCGGATAAGTTCTTCTAGTGAAGCATATTGAGTTAACAAATCAACATAAGAGTGGGAAATACCAATTTTTCCTGCCTTTACATATTCAAAAAACTTTTTAATTCGCTCCTTTCTGCGGGTGGCAAGATATGTTTCCAATACCCATGAAGCATCAAGGTGGTATGCAAAAGCAGGAATATCTAGCTTTTCTGTTTCCTCTTTTTCTAAAATATCCAATGCTGTATCGATATTACGACCTAATCTTTCGGCAACTTCCCATTGTCGGTGGGTATATCCGATATCCGTATGAACATGAGGAGAAATATAGACTTTCCATTTTTTCCTTCTTAAAATTGTTCCGGAGTGTGTAAACTCTTCTCCATTAATGCGTCCAGTTATTTTATAGTGTACATTTCCAGTCCCATCTTTTATATAAAAAGCCTTGTGTAGATGACCGAACTTTGTTTCTGGTATTGGGACTTCAATAACCTCTTTTTCTTTTTCATTTTCGTATTTTATTTCTAACCAAAAAGTTGTTTTGGGTACTGGTTTATTAAGCTCTATATACAGATGACATCGTTCTACAAGGTCGCCTGCTGCTGTTGTTTTATAGAGAACCGATGGTTTGATAATAAGGGAAGAAATACTTTCTCCCTTATTATCAATTTTAGAAAATGTAATATATTGATAGATAAAACCTGCGCTGTTAGCCATCCGGTCTAATCGTTTAATTTTTTCGATATTCTCGATATGAATAAAATCACCACCATCACAACTAATCAACTCAATGCAATTTTCCCCTTTTCTTAACAATTGGGGCGGGATAATGACTTCTAAAACCCCTTCTGAGTAAATGGTCGTATGCAAACCAGCATGCAAAGCAATATCTGTTGTTTTAGAAGGAGATGGTTGAAAATACCCAAATCCAGTTGTTCCGTTTACATTGATTTTCAAATATGGCAACCTAGGCGAAATCACAAGATAATATATCCGGAAAGCATAATCTCCCTTAGGCTGTTCACTTAAATGAAACTTAATCGTGAACGGATAAAAACGATAACCTCCATCGGGATCAGCTTCACTCGGATGAAACAATGGCCATTTTTGTGTGCTTTTTTCTTGATTTGTCGCATAATAAACTACGTTCCCTAGTAAATCTGGCTGTTTATAGTTATCCACGAATTCACGGGAACAACCGTTCGAAGAACCAATTGACCAAATTACTTGTTCTCCCATGTTTGTTCTCTCCCTACAAATTAACAATTTTTGCAACTAAAATATACAGGTAGTTCCATTCCTTACTTAACCTAGTCAAGTTTACATCCAAATTTTGAATGTTTTAATCTCAAACGGTGAAATGTCAAAAGAAAGCATATTTCCTTCATAACACGCTTCCTGTTGCTCTTCTTCAATCAGATTGCATTCAACCGCCTTTTTGATTTGCTTTGCAAATTTCACATTCACGCCATTTGTTCGAAATTGCTTATATTCGTAAAAACGAACAATAATAGCATCATCATCTTCCGCTTTTTTTACAGTCTCAATAAGAACATTGTCGGCATCTACTTCTGCAAAACAGCAGGTTTCAGAAAGAGTTCCATTCTCGTTGGCAGTTATTCCTTTTGCAAATAATGGGTAATTTAGACTGTATGCTTCCTTAACTACATTCCCCTCTCTCCAATCCCCTTTGTGAGGTAATAAACTATACACAAACGTATGTTTCCCTCGATCAGCTGTTTCATCAGGATCTATAGCAGACTTGATGAGCGTAAGACGTATAACATTATCTTTTACATCATGGCCATATTTACAATCATTTAATAGACTGACACCATAATTCCCTTCTGACAAATCGACCCACTTGTGACCAACTACTTCAAAGCGTGCATAATCCCAGCTCGTATTCCAGTGTGTAGGACGTTCAATACTCCCAAATTGAATATCATATGTTGCTTTTGTTGAACGTATATTTACTGGAAATGCCACTTTCAATAATGTTTGTTTCTCTTTCCAGTCAATCTTTGTCCGAAAATCAATTCTCGGAGAATAATCATATATCGTCAAATATTGGGTAATAGTTGAGTCAAAAAATTTCCAAGTTAATTTTAAGCTTCCGCGGATTGGACCTACTTCTGTAACTTTCGCTTCTATTAATTCCGTAATCTCACGCATTTTTTCTTGGTAATACAGATCAATATCCCAAGCGTCAAAGTTTATTGGTTTATCTTCAAAGGCTTGAAATACGTTTCCCTTCGCTCCTTTAGCCAATACTTCTCTTTTATTTTGTTTATCGAAAATGGAAACAATTTGCCCATTTTTATTTAGATGAATTCGATAATAACGGTTCTCAAGATAATCCTGCTTAATGACAAGATTTGACGCAGATGGCTCACTTTCTATCAGCTTATAGGTTTTGTAACCACATGCAGGAACCTCTGCAGCCTCAAAAAGAACTTTCTTTTTCCCACCGTCATCCACAATTTGTACCGGTGATTTTATTCCTTTCTCATCAATAATAGTAACGTTGCCGTTCATCTTATTCGAAAAAGGAAGTTCAACAATACCGTTTCTTTCAAAAGAAAGAGAGTTAAAAACAACTACACTATCTTGATTGGTATAAATATTGCTTACAATGAAATCTTGTGCCTCAGATAAGGCGTTTTTACCAATGCTTTTTACTTTTTGATAATCAGCTTTTGCATCCTCATTCACTTGGCGGATAGAAGAGCCAGGTAAAATATCATGAAACTGGTTAAGCAACATGATCTCCCATCCCGCATTTAACGATTCACGAGGATATTTTTCCCAATTTAAAAAAAGACCGACCATCACACATAGCCATTCAGCATTATGATATAAGATTTCATTTTCTCGATTTGCTTTTTTCAAGGAAGCCTGTGACGTATAGGTCCCACGGTGATACTCAAGATACAGTTCATCATCCCAAACTGGCAGTTTTTTATCTTTTACTTTTTTCTGCAAACGTTCAAAGTAGGACTCAACCTTATCCATCTTCACATTTGGAATCCCAGGGAGATTTTTCATCGCTCTTGCTGCCTCAATCATTTCTTTTGTAGGACCGCCTCCTCCATCTCCCCAGCCAAATGCCAAGAGCAAATCATCATTTATATCTTTTTGCTTGTAAGCATCCCAAATTCCTTTGACACTGTATGGTTCAACGACTCCATTGTATGTATAAGGCTTTGCTCCCCTTTCTGGCGTGGTAATAAAATGAGTCAAAATCTCCGTTCCATCGATTCCACGCCATAGAAACGTATCATATGGAAAGCGATTGTATTGGTTCCAACTTATTTTCGTTGTCATAAAGGATTCAATGCCACTCTTTTTCATAATCTGTGGCAATGCCCAAGTATATCCAAATGAATCTGGGAGCCATAAAACTTTTGCATCAACCCCAAACTCTTCCCTTATGAAGCGCTTTCCAATCAAAATTTGTCTGATTAACGATTCACCATTTGGCAAATTAGTATCTGATTCAACCCACATACCACCAGTGACTTCCCATTGCCCTGTTGCAACTTTTTCTTTAATTTTGGCAAAAATTTCTGGATAATCTTCTTTTAGAAATTTATAAAGCTGTGGGGAGGTATGAATAAAACGGTATTCTGGATACTGTTTCATTAAATGAAGAGCCGTCGAAAAAGTTCGTGCTGCTTTTTCTCTTGAATGGGACAATCGCCATAACCAAGCCATATCAATATGAGAATGACCTACTATCGACACTTTTGGTTTCATTTCAGTGTGATTTTCTAGTTCATCTAGTCTTTGTAGAAGATAGGTTAATGCTTCTTGGATCGAATGATAATATTGTTCAGAGCGCGGTTTAAAAAAATCGATTTTTAATATAGATTCATTCAATGCCTGTAACATCTTTAGTCTGCGTATATCATTTTTATCTAGCACGTTAACTGATTTTAAAACGGTGTCAGCTAAAAAGTAGTATTTTTCCGTAGCTTCATCCACCCAAGCAAGCCGAGCTACTTTAAACCGCCTGCGTTTAGGGACTCGTAAAACGCCACTCCAAGCTTTTATAGCAAGATGAAATTCATTTTTTTCTGAATAATATTCTGGCGGAATCCAAGCTTCTTCATGCCAAACATCTATGCCTTGTAACGGCATTCCATTTACGTATAACAATGCCTCAGCAGTAGATCCACCGCCATCTCTTGGTCCAACTAAAAAGTGAAGCACAAGCCGCTTATTTTTCCATTCTTCTGGAATTGAAACAGTTGTTCGGAACCATGCGGCCTTATCGTAGCCCCCCCACGATTCACCAATATGGAAATCCTGCCAATCATGGTCATCAAAATCCGGCAAATAAGCTTCTTTTATCTCCTCTCCGAATGGCCATTCCTTATATTTAAATGTTGGAATATCTTGAACTTGACGATAAATCGAGTCTTTGATTTCCCCCAAATATTTTGTTATTTTTTCGACTGTGAAAAACATGCTACCACCTCTAAAATTGATTTTTTATTCGTTTCTCCACAGCCTATAAACATTTTTTTCTTGAATTCATTTTGCGAATCCAAGCTAAATCTACTTTGGATTTACGATCAGCCCATTTATTTCCTGTTCAACATTGTCATTTGAGTACAACAAAAACCTTGAACAAATGGTAATTCAACATCTTCAATAGATAATTTTTGCATTCCAAAATAACTATACACTTCACAAGAATGGCCTCATTTTCGATTAAACAGGAAAATTGGTTCTTAGGTATTCCGGCCCCGGTTGCTTCATTCTGCTTTCGTTTCACTAATCATGCAGTGTAAACGTTCTCTGTTAAGTTTTAATTCTTCAAAAAGAGTTGTTTCAAATTCTTCTTGCTCAACTATAAACCATTGCACACCAATCTTTATTCCTGATTGGATTATCGTCTGAAATTCGATAATGCCATCTCCAATAGTCGTTCCTTTCTTTTGATTGCCGACGAATTTCATATCTTTTATATGCAGAGATATGATACGATCTTTATACTGATTGATAAGTTCTAGCGGATCATATCCGGCAAACGCTGCCCAGTAGCAATCAAGTTCTATTTTCACAAGTTTTGGATCGGTTTGTTCAAAGAGGATATCGAATCCAGTTTGAACTCCATATTTTTCAAATTCAAAATCATGGTTATGGTAAGCAAAAGTAAAACCGGCTTTTTTACATGTTTCACCAATTTGATTTAGTATTTCTGCTGACCGCTTATAATCATCCGCCGATTGTCTCATTTCTCTGGGGAGTGCTGGACAAATAAGAAGATAATTCCCAATTGTTTCATTGTATTCAAGTGTTTTTTCCAGTTGATCACCTAAAAGCTGTTCGATGCTAATATGAGCGCCGGCATTTTTAAGTTTTTCCTCTGCCAATACTTTTTTTAATTCTTTCGCCGGCGTTTGTAAAAAACCCGCAAACTGAACACCTTCATATCCTAGATCGGCCGCTTGTTTCACCGCAGATATAAAATCTCTTTTCGCCTCCAGCCAAATCGAAAATAACTGTAAACCTATATTCCCCATATCACTTTCTCCTCACTTCCATATAAGAATATCTAGAATGATTTTCTAACGATATCTCTTACTCCTTTCCCTTTTCTCCTAATTTTATTGCTTCCCCTTTTGCTGCAGATTTATATAAACCATTAATAATTTGTTGCAGGCGAACACCCTGTTTCGGAGTACTTAACGGTTCACGGCCCGTTAGGCAAGCATCAACAAACCTCTCAATTTCTAACTCATGGAATCCTTTTTTTGGTAAGTAAGACGGCGTAATATCAATGAGCGTGTCATATTTTTCTTGATAGATTTTAAGTGGAAATACATCCGCACCACCGCGATCACCCATGAGAGTAACGCTCATTTCATCAATTTTTTCGGTATTAGCCGCAAAAGCAGCTTCAAGTAAAATTGATGAGCCATTTTTAAACGTAATCATTCCACGTGCCATGTCTTCAACGGAGAAGTTTTTCCAATCCCAAGCCCCCATAATGCCAACACCCGGACGATTACCAATTTTTTGATAAGTGACACCAAAAACGGTATCAGGCTCAGGGTAACCCATTAAATATAAGGCTGTATCAAGCATATGAACCCCAATATCAATGAGCGGTCCTCCACCTTGTAACTCTTTGTTCGTGAACACTCCCCATCCTGGAATTCCCCGGCGGCGCATCGCGATAACGCGAGCGGCATAAATATCGCCTAATTCACCTGCATCTATGAAACGTTTTAATACTTCTACTTGAGGAGCATGTCGATAATGAAAACCATATGTTAAAATCTTCCCTGCCTTTTCAGCCTCATATGCCATCTCTTCTGCTTCTACAACAGTCATCGCAGGAGGTTTTTCACATAGCACATGGCAACCAGCTTTCAAAGCTGCTATTGTTGCCGGATAATGGAATTTGTTTGGTGTACATACACTCACTGCATCAATATCAACTTCTGCTAACATTTGTTCATAGTCTGTAAAGACATTAGGAATATTGAAGTTTTTCGCTAATTCTTCTGCTTTCTCTCTCACTACATCAGCAATAGCGACAATTTCTACTTTCTTACCACATTTTAGATAGTTGGGAATATGTACATCTCTAGCAATTCCACCAGCGCCAATAATTGCTACTCGTAATCTGTCGGCCATTTGCTTCTCCCCTTTTAATGTTTTCGCTTTCATTTTCATGTTTTCATTTTCCTTCCCTTTCTTGCCTTCCATTCAATGCAGTGGCCGTATTTATTTGGTAGTTGGGCAGTTTTACTGATCAACATCAAGCATCTTCCTCTGCTATGATAAGGGAAAGGAAACCATAAGCTTTACATCATGTTTTTAAACATCTTCGTCTATTTGCTTCGACATTTCGAGTTCTCTCTCTTCTACTCCAAGATAGATGAAGATTTTCATTGGCTCCGTGAGTACCGTCTATTATTCGGCATAGAAACATATACCATCGCAATAGCCATCTCCTCTTTTTGCATTACATGATAGAAAACACTCCCATCTTTGTATTAGGTCCTCACAACTTATAGGTAGAAAAATCCATAAATAGAAACAATACCTGTCCTAAATTTTCGATTTCTCGGTTTCCTTTGCGTGCAAAGCAACAGATAAACTAGCAAAATCCCCGACACTTTCCCCAAGTTCGGCTGGAACAATCTCACAGATTGACAAGGAAATTGGTAATGATTCTTTCTTTACAGTTTCTAGTACGATTGGCTCGAGGATTGCTTGTTGACGTCTATAGATGCTGCCAATGACAATCTTTTCAGGGTTAAGAATATCGATAAGCATCGCCACCCCTTTGCCAAGTTGTTGACCGACAATCTGATAAATCTCAAGCGCTAATTCGTCACCTTTCTGAGCTGCCATTCCAACCTTTTCTGCCGTTATAGCGGGAAGATGCTCAACCGATGGACAAAATAGGGGTGGCTTCCCTTCCTTTAACTTTTGTTCAGCCATCGACATAGCTAACCTTGCAATCCCACCGCCACTACAGTATCCTTCAAAGGAGCCATGTTTACCGTAACCCCAAGGTCCATCATCTTCCAAGCGAACATGCCCTACCTCGCCAGCCATATCATTTGTTCCGGTGTACAACTGACCATTTAAAATCAAACCGGCCCCCATTCCCGTTCCAAAGGTCAGAAAAATCATATTTTCTGTTCCTCTTCCGGCTCCCCATTTCCATTCTGCTAACGCACAGGCGTTAGCATCATTTTGTAATCCAACCGGAACACCATATTTTTCACGAAACGGGCTGATGATATCGATTCGCTCCCAGCTTGGGAGATTTGGAGGAGAAAGGATCAGTCCTCTTCGACTATCTAATGGCCCCCCACAGCTAATGCCAATTGCACTGATAGATATCCGCCCCACTTTTTTTAGAAGTCGATCCAACAATTCCATCATTTGCTTAATTGCCTGATAAGGTGAATTTGGCGTTGGAAATTGTTCTTTGACTACCACTTCTACCCCATTCTCTGTCCTTTTTCCAATCAAAACTGCACACTTTGTTCCACCAATATCTAATCCTGCGATGAAGTCACTCATTTACCGAAAAACTCCTCCTCCAGAAGAATACACAACGTATGATAGATTGGTAGATGAAGCTCTTGTATATCAGGCGTTAAATCCCTTGGAACCTTAATGGTAACATCGCAAATTTCACTCATGGCCCCGCCGCTTCTTCCAGTTAAACCAATGGTCTTAAGCCCCTTTGCTCTTGCCACTTGTAAAGCATAGATAACATTATCAGAGTTGCCGGAAGTACTTAAACCGATAGTGACGTCTCCTTCCTTTCCATAACCGAAAACCTGTTGTGCAAAAACAAGATCAGGAGATACATCATTAGAAAATGCTGACAGAAAAGCGGAATGACTAACAAGTGAAATGGCAGGAAGAGCACCTTGTAAATACTCCGCAATATAGGCAGCGTCATTCGGCGCTACCTTTTCCAATTTCTTTTTAAATGCCGCATCAATCGGGCGTTTCAATAAAAAGCCTTTCATTAATTCACCGACGATATGGTCACAGTCCGCTGCACTACCTCCATTCCCACAAAGAAGAACTTTTCCTCCTTTTTGGAAACTTTCTTTTAATATATCAAACGCCTTTTCAATATCAGGAACACAACTAGAAAGTTCAGGATACTTTTGTAACAATTTTTGTATTGCTGCTTTCATAATTCCCCTCTCTTTATAACTGTTTCACTGACTATTTTGTAAATTCTTACTACGACACAGGGGTAGTGATTACTTCAACCCCGCGTTTTTCAATTTCCTTTAAAATAGCCTTATCCGCCAATTCACTCGTAATAAAAATATCAACTTCATCAAAATTGCAAAAAGAGATAAGACCCGCCTTTTGCAATTTACTATGATCCGCCAGTACAACTATTTTTCGCCCAACCGATACCATAGCTCTTTTAATCTCTGCCTCATAGAGATCAGAGCTTGTAAAACCATGTCGTAGTGAGATTCCAGACGTTCCTAAAAAAACGTAATCAGCATTGTATTTTCTTAACTCTGTTTCTGTTTGTGGCCCGACCATGCTCATAGAATTTCTTCTTAGCTCTCCGCCTAAGCAAATAATTGATGCTGTTTCATGTTGGCTGCATTCTTCCACAACATTCAATGCATTAGAGATAATCGTTAAGTTGCTGGCATTTTTCAAATATCTCGCAACACACCAGGTAGTTGACCCAGCATCAAGAATAATAATTTGTTCATCTTTCACAAGACTAGCGGCTGTTTTCCCTATCATATCCTTTTCATGGTAATATTGAAGTTGTCTTTGCCGAACAGGGAGGATCAAGTCATTTTTTTGTAACGTTTCCACTAAAATGGCTCCACCATAATTTTTCTGGGCAATCCCTTCTTTTTCTAGCTGATATAAATCGCGTCGAATTGTTTCTTCTGAAACGTTGAATAGCTCTACTAGCTCGGAAACCTTAACGCTTTTATTTTTCAATAACATTTCTTTAATTTTATTACGCCGTTCAATAGCCATCATCCATACTCTCCTCCTTTCTTCTATTATTGTGCTTTCAAATGAGCAATTGCCTGATCAATAAAGTTTTCTTTGCCAAAACTACCTGATTTCAATACAAACAACATAGGATCTTTTGATAATGAAATACATGAAGGCAACCCTGTCTGAATTTCCCGCCAAACCCTCATTCCGTAAATCCCTAGACTGCGGCAAACAGCTGCAGAAGTATCTCCTCCGGCAATCACAAACCTTTTTTGATTAGTTTTTTGAATAACTTCCTTTGTGATATTGGCAATCGTAGAAGAAACAAGACGACATACTTCTTTATTATTCATTCCCTTTTTGAGTGCCTCTGCCTTTGTTTTTTTCACAACATCTGATCTATTAGATGAATGCAGTACGACGTTATGACCCATTTGGATGTTTTCGATAATTTGTGCAGTCAGTTTTTCTAGATATTCGCATTTTTTGTTTTCATCGAGAAGTTGAAGGCTGTTTAGTTCGAACACGACTGCTCCTTTACGATACATATAATCAATTTGTGCTGCTGTTTGTGGCATTAAGCTTCCTGCTGCACAAAAAATTCCTTTCTCTTTATCCAACGGCGGTAAAGCAATAGAACTGGACTGTTCTTTCTTTTCTCCTAAAAAAGCAGCCAACTCTTCTGCTAATGCTGAACTTCCTGCTAAAACTTTCATATCATACACTGCTTCCGCAATTATGCGGAGATCCTCCTGATCCGTAACATCTAAAATGATATATTGAAACTTATCTTTCAAGGCATGAATGTACTTTCGAAGTTCAGCAGCTCCTTTTTTGACTATCTCATAACCGACAACAGTTACTTTCCTTTTTGTCTGGGATTGCAGAATATCCAATAAGTTGGAATTTGTCATTGGGTGAATTGGATCGTAGGAAAACTCTGAATTTTCCAATTTTACTCCATGCACATAATGAATGCCATTAATTGTTTTCCTGCCGTTTTTCGGAAAACCTAAAACAATAACCGCAAAATTTTCTTCTAGTGCATCTAACATCGCATCAAATTCCGCCCCAACATTTCCGCGAAAAACTGAACATGTTTTGTTAAAAAATTGTGTAGCTCCAGCCCTTTGCAATGCTTTTGTAGCACGAAATACCTTCTTGTATGCAACATCTCGCGAATCAAATCTTGAATCAGTGTCTAAAATTAACACATCACGGAAATTATTTTTCTCCTTTTTGAAAGCTTCCCATTCATCATATCTGTAGATATGTGTTACATAATTTGATTTTGCAAACATCGCCCCGATATCGTTCGCACCCGTAATGTCGTCGGCTACAATCCCCATCATTTGCCATCCCACTTCCTTCTCGGTCTACACCTTGAATAGTACAAAAATCCTTCCGCTTTACTTTCTGGTATTAAATTCCACTCAATTTTACTATTATGTGCCATAACCATCATTTTACAAGCTATTTTTAATGTTTCTAAAGCCATGATTACTTCTTTTCAAATTTATGTCATAGATAAGAATACCATGATTTTCCAAAAAGAGGATATTTGCTTTTCCGGCTTTTTTCTTACCGCTACGCCCAATTCTTCCGAACCAGGATGAAAATAAGGAACCCTCTCTATTTTTTCTAAATAATACATGGACTCAACAAATAAATTAGAAGGAAGAAGTATATTTGAACAAGCAACTATCATGGTGTAAAATGGCGCAGCATGTAAAACGGCGTTTATTTCCGGCCTTTCTTCATAAATTGCACGATGCATTGGTAATTCTTTTGACGGTCTTTTTTTATACATATTTAGATCTTCAGCAAAGGCACACTCCACAAAGTCCTTTTCGTTTAGCTCACCAAGATTGGTACCTGTAGCGGTGATAAGGCATCGGTCTTTGCCAGTGTGAGCGCTAATATTTCCCGCATTTCCCCACACTAACCGATGCTGCACCATATATCGCCCTGCTTCAATTAGTTGTTTTACCGTTTGATTCATTCATTATCCTCCCTGTCTACTCGCTCCATTCCAGTAAGTTGGTTTCAACAATCGGCTTTGCTTGATCCCGCGGCACACGAAATGTTTTAATTTCCGATGGTTTGAATGTTGCTTCAATCACGCGATTCCATTTTGGTAAAGTGATTATTGCTTTTGTTTCCATATTAGTCGTTTCGTAAGCACGCACAATTAAATCATCATTATCCTCCGCTTTTTTCACAACACTAACAATGATATTATCAGCACTAACAGAAAGGAATGAATCTTTTTGTGGTAGTGTCCCTTTATGGTATGTTTCAATGATTGTCACAGGTGGTTGATTCAATTCTGCCGCCCGTTTCACTGTACCTGCCGTTTCCCAATTTCCTTCATGCGGCAACAATGTGTACATAAACGTTTGAATACCTTGATCGATAAACGAATAATGACCGTCTTCCTCTGGCACAACCGGATCATGATGCGCATAAATAGGGCTACGCACAACCGTTAAACTCATCTCTTTATCATGAATGTCAAAGCTGTATTTACTATCGTTTAAGATACTTAAGCCGTACATTTCGCCCGTCAATGGATGTGTTCCAGAAATGTCAATCCAGCTTTGTCCCGGTTCTTCTTCACCATTACACTCTCTAACAATATGCCCATATGGAATTTCGTAAGTTGCTTTTCGAAAAACGATATTCACAGGAAATTTGAGTTTTAATACTTTGAACTTCTCTTGCCAATTTAGTGTTGCTTTTACATCGATTTGGTTTAGTTCTTTATACAAGGAAAAATCTTGCACAAGAATTGATTTTCCATATTCGCTGACTACCCGAATCACAGATTTTACTGCTCCATGCTCTACAAGTTTGACACTTTTCGCTTTGAATTCACCAATGACGTCCTTAAATTGCAGAACATTATGTGACCATGTATCACTATGATCTTTCATCACAACTGGTCTGGCTGCTGGGCCATCAAGTAATTCGAGGTTTTTGATCTTATCAAAAATACTTATTATAAAACCAGTTTCAGGATCAAATGCGACTCGATAACGATCATTTTCCAGCAAATGATCATTTGCTCTAATCGTTGTAAATGTACGGGAGGATGGGCGTTCAACAATTTTATAGACACGATATCCTAATGAAGGAAGATCCGCAAGGAAGCTAACACGGAAACGCCCATTCGCAGTTGCATGTGACTGCACTAACTGCATTGGCACTTGATTCCCTTGCTCATCGACTAAGATATGATGGTCTTTTAACCCTCCTACTTCGACCTCAATATTCACTTTAGTATCCCATGAATTTGGATTAAAGACAACAATTGGCTTCATCCCTTCTTCTTTTTCAATATCAATTCGCCATGACAATGATTGGATAGCATAATTTAAACCACGACTAGCAATAGACATTGCTTCACCATACATATCACGTGCATCTTCATAGGCTTCTTCAATACATGTTCCTGCAAGAATATCATGGAATTGATTAAACAACACGTTTTTCCAAGCACGATCAAAATCTTGTGGATATTTTTGTCCAGTTATCCAGCTGGCGATTGCAGAAAATTTCTCGGCTCTAATAAGCAAATTTTCTGCTTTCCTATTCCATTTTTTTACTCCAGAATGAACTGAGTAGCATCCACTTGCATGGTGTTGCAAGTCATCATGAACAACTGGAAATGGTAAATCTTTTTTACTGATTTCTTCAAAAAAACGGTTCGGGGTGCTGAATATTAACGTTGGAAATTCAGGATCTTCGTTTAATCGATAGATACTTTCAATATTTTCTCTTGTCGGACCACCGCCATGGTTACCAACGCCATAAAAACACATTAAATCGTTAAATGGCGCTTTTAATTCACCTGCACACCGACGGACATGCTTTTCAAGATCTTTCCCCCATGTGCAATATTCAAATGGGATACGAAAAGTCAACACACGTGATCCATCATCCGATTCCCACCAGAAAAGACGGCCTGGAAGGCCTTTTTCTTGAGGACTTGGTCGCATCATAATGTAATAATCCATTCCGCTTTTCTTTAAAATTTGCGGTAACATACCATGGTGTCCAAAACTATCAACGTTATAACCAACTTTTGCTGTTACACCGAATTTTTCTTGAAAATAACGTTGTCCATATAGTCCTTGGCGCACAAATGATTCACCGCCAGGAATATTACAATCTGGCTGCACCCACCATCCTCCTACGATTTCCCAGCGTCCTTCTTTTATACGCTGTTTAATTTCCTCAAACATTTCAGGTTCGTTATTTTCAATCCATTCATAATTTGCTGCTGAACTGTTCGTAAACACAAAATCTGAATATTCTTTCATAAGATCCAGAACCGAACGAAAGGTAGCCTTTGTTTCTTGAAAACCCTCCTGCCATTGCCACAACCAAACAGGGTCAAGATGGGCATTGCCAATCATGTGTAATGTTTTCTCTTTCATTTTCGGCTTCGACAATGTTCTTTCTTGTACTTGCATTTGTTCTTTCATTATTAATACCTCCCTTCAATAACTCTTTTCCATTATTTGATAGTTACAAGCGCTTCTGCATGCTGCCCAAATCTCTTTTTACCAATAGTAAGGTCTACTGCAATTCGCTCACGGCGTATTTTCATGCGAGGAGGAACTGTGATTTCCGTTTTCACTTTGGCGGTTCCCTTTCCAGAAATTCCCACTTTCATCTTCCCGTTTCTCACTTTCCATTTGTTAGGAACAACAACATTCACAATCGCTTCCTCTTCTTCTTGAAATGGATTTTTTATCTCCACTTCAATGGAAAATGTGCCACCTTCCTCTACAAAGATCTGATATGGCTTTATTGTCGCTCCGAATCCCTCTGCTCCAAAATCTATCGTCTCAAGTGGCAATAATTCTTGGTGCAATCGTTCTAGTGCTTCTCCATTTTCCGTAATAATGTCAAGATATTCGTCCGTTACATATATAGGATCACAGTGACCAAAAAGTAGAATATCAGGCCGGATGTTTTTGTATAACCGAGCGCTGGCACGGTAATCCCAAATACGGAAGCCATTATGATAGACATAGTTATAATCGGTCCCTTGGTATTGGTCTCCAACCGCCAACATTTTTTTTCCGTCTACTTCAAACTGAATGGCCACTGCATATAAGGTATGGCCCGGCTGCTCATACAATGTCAATTCATATTCTTCCCACTGAATAGCTTGGTGAAGGGGAAGTTTACGATCGACGGAGATGGGATCATACCATAAACAAGGGAGATCATAACTCTGGGGATTTTCCAAAATATCAGAAAAATTTTCTGGACACCAAACTTGTGTATTCTCAACACTTTTTAGCAAGTTGAAACCTGCTACATGATCATCATGAAAGTGAGTCGGGATAACAACATCAATGCTGTCTACATGAAAATCCCTCTTTAATGCGGAAATGGTATATAGCCATGGTCTCCTTGAAGCGCGATCGGCCCCTGCAGCCACACCTCCGACAAAGTCGTAACCAAAATCAATCATTAATGCCTTTCTGCTTGACGATATCAACACATAAGAGTTAGATAAACTAGTACGATTTTTTAACAGGTGTGGTGTAATAGTTTCATACGGCTTCTCTCTTAATTCAAATAATCTTGGATTCTGTTTGCGGCGCTTCATTAATTCACGCAAACGCTCAATGAGCAGATTGATCGCAAAATCAGGTTCATCGATAACGACACCGTGCGAAGGAAGAAGAAGATCTATCTCCCTCTCCTGTAGATCTAATAAAGATAAAACGGTTAGTGCGATCCCTTCTCCACCGTTATAAGTCCATTGAGTTGCAGATAAAGACCATACTTTTCCTGGGCCAGCTATCAAATCACCTGTAAAAGCAATCTTTTTTCCATCGAGTTCTGTTATAATACTTATCGAACCAACTGTATGGCCTGGTGTTGGAATAATGGTAAATAGCTGCTGATTGAAAACTCTAGTCGAATAATCAGTTAATGTGCCAGTAATTGTAACAGGCCATAGCAAAGAAAAACGGTCTTGGCGCATGTTATAATTATTATCAATTTCTCTTGCCTGCCAGTGTGTATCTACTTCTTGAAACAAATCCTGTTCCATATGTGGAACCCAAATGTTAATCCCTTCATGATTTGCCCTTTCCAGCCCTTGGCACTGGTCACGATGATGATGTGTTAATAAAACATCCGTCACTCTCTTGACACCGATTGCAGCTAATTCGTCTAATACATCGCCACTTCCAAAATCTATTAGTACTGCCGAATGGCCATTTTTGACTACGTACACGTTACAAGTGTCCTCATAGAGAAATAAATTTTCTGAGATTTGTTTCATAAAAACCCCTCCGCACTATGCAGTTAACTAGTTGCAATCCCAGCCATTTTGAGAGTTAAAAATATTTAACTCTCCTCTGTTGACGGCATTTTCTGCGTATAGATACATCGCTGCTGACCAGGATTGGACGCCATAGCCCATTGGACGTCCAGATAAACCATGGAACCATTCATTAAACTCCCATTCATGCTTCTTCCCCATCCTGTTCATTTCGGCAAGTTTTACAAGTTGTCTTTCCGCTTCTTCCATTCGCCCAACTTTAACGAGGGCAGCCACGTAAAATCCGCCAATAAAAGGCCACGCCCCTCCATTATGATAATGATGCGGTTGATTTAGGTTACGAACGCGATAATACTCTCTCCAATCCTTTTCTCCCGGACGAATAACAGGGTAAAGAGCTTGAACAGGGAACGGCTCATTTAAACCGCAATCATGAATATAATCTAAAATTTTATTTGCCTTGTTTTTATCTGCAACTCCAAAAATGATAGCTAGCAAATTAGCCAATGTATCAAAACGATCAGCAAAATCACGAAATCCCATGTATGGCAAGTAGAATGGACGTTCTACTAGTTCGGTTTCAACACGCTTTAACGGATACAGCCATTCCTTTCTTTCATTTGCTATCCATTCATAATCCTTTGGTTCTTCTGGTCCTACCCAAAGAAGAACATTAATTTTTTTATGTACATCTTTTGCATGATTCATGTAAAAGTCACTGTTATAACCCAGTTCGTTTGCTAAATGTGCCATACAAGTCCAAACTGCATAATATAAAACATTGTCAAATAAAACGTTATAACGATTACCAAACAAATCAGCCCAATCCATGGCCTCATGTACTTCTAATAACCCGCATTCATTAGAATCTTGATAGCGCAGCCACAGCAATGCCTTTTCCAAACTCGGCCATGCATTTTGAAGAAACTCTTTATCTTTAGTTACCATATAGTTATAATAATGCCCTATAATGTACCAAAGATTGCTGTCAATACAGCCTGCATGAATCGTGTCCTCAATCGGAACTCCTTCTTTTCCAGTTACTTTAAGTTTTCCTCCGTGAGCGATTAGCGCTGGATCATTAACATTTGTATATCCAACATTATGAGGAATTTTTCCAAGATTTGATTGGAATTTACGCAAAGTTTCCAAAGAACGTTTGTGAATAGCTTTCCCTTCATCGCTGTCACAAAGCAATAGCCCAAAGCCGCTAATCATGCTATCTCTTGCCCAGACTTGCTGATATGCTTGATTAGATCCTAGTAAACCTAACTCCCCGCCATTTGCTATCAACAATCTTTCAGCATGCTTTCTTCCTTCTTTCACCAGGCTCTCGTCGATAATTTGTCTACTCATCTTATTATCCCCTTTTCTTGATCTGCTTTTAATCTTGCATACTCGATAATTGGAACAAGTAGACTTCCAGATACACGTTTTAGATGATTTTCAACTTCTTTCAAGGATTCCTCCAACCATTTATACGGTTCTGCTATATCTTCCTCATTTTCAATTGCTTTTAAAACAGCAATAGCTCTTCTTCCAGCCCATGCCCAACTTTCGAGTGACTCAATCCATGGTAGGAGATTATTTCGTAGCGCATAATTTGACATTCGAAATTTTAAATCATAGCATGCTTCATCAATAGAATCCAAATAGCTATGTAATCTTTGTATCGCCAAACTATCTGTTGCCCTTTCTCCTGCATAAAGCAAGTCTAAAGCTTTGTCTGTAAGCTGTTTCAATTTCTCCACACTTACATGTTTAAGACAGGAGTATAACGTATTTTCCGCAAATATTTTCAGTGCGTCCGAATGTTCTTTGCCTGCAACTTTTTGCAAAGCCTTTTCCCAAGACACCCAAGGTTGATAATGGACAGGATCTCGAAAATAATCAGAAAAAGTTAGCAACGCAATTTTTGAGGCTTCGGCCTCACTCATCGTATTAACAACAAACCCTTTACACACACTAGGCAACGCAGCGCTGCGCCCTGTTATTGGACCGATATGTATTTCTACTCTCATTGCTAAATCATTAACCGGATAATTATCCCAAATAATAGGCCGTCGTTTAATTGCCTCTGCAAAATCACCGGTTTCTTGTTCAGAAATCGTCTCGGAACAAATATCAGGTCCCGTATAAAAAACATCAATATCTGGATGCAATCCTTCTCCTAATTCATAGATGTATTGACTAAAAGGCGCTTTTCCGTAATAATCAGTCGGGCAAAGCATCAAGCGACATTTATTATCGAGCTTTTTTAACCATGCATATAATCGATTGGCAAGATATACATGTGCTTCCGCATAGGTTTTAAACTTTTCCTTCTCTTCTTTATAACGAAATTTAGATGAGATATCATCTAAAGAAACCATAAACGTACGGACACCAATGTCATAAAACGTCTTAAGTTTAGATACAACAATCTTAAAGTCTTCTTCAGATGCATAATTTATGGAAAGACCAGGACTAAGGGAATAACAAAATTCAACACCGACTTTTCGGGAAAGTTCAACCGTTTTTTGAAATTGTTCCATAATAGAATCAGGATAAGGTTCACGCCAATGCACACGGTGCTGACGGTCATTTTTCGGACTATAAATGTACAGATTATAACCATTTTCACCAAGAAAAGAAATTAAGTTGTTGCGTTCCGGTGGTGTATAAAAAACCCCATAAAACCCTTCTATAACTCCACGAATTTGAAAAGGGGAATGAACCATGTAACTCACTCCTTGCTAATCAGAAGAGCTCAGATGACCTTGCTTTGCTCCCCAAAAAGTTTGTTATTTTATCTATAACAATCTGTTCTACTGCTGTTTGGGCCAATGCTAATTGTTCTTTTGATAGTGCTTTACATTCGGAATTTGTCATTCGTTTCTTACGCCCTAACGCTTCTAATAAAGCTACTTCTAGATCAGTGGCAATGTTTACTTTGCTAATGCCGCCACATGGAATATGTATTGCTTTTTGAATCATCTCGGAAGGCACTCCAGACCCCCCATGTAATACAAGATGAACAGGAGTTAGTTCACGAATCGCCCGTAAACG
Source organism: Parageobacillus sp. VR-IP (assembly GCF_013357975.1). Classification (NCBI taxonomy): domain Bacteria; kingdom Bacillati; phylum Bacillota; class Bacilli; order Caryophanales; family Anoxybacillaceae; genus Parageobacillus; species Parageobacillus sp. VR-IP. Next base: position 232,838 of record NZ_JABVYQ010000003.1, on the reverse strand, counting down.
CTTGAAATCTAATTTTGGTTGCTGTACTTGGTAAACGCCATGGGCGGTTCCAATGGAAACTGCCAATGCGTCACATTTTGTTTCATTAACAAAAAGCATCGCTTCTTTAGGGTCTGTATATAGCTCTTCATCCGTATCCGTCTCGACCAAATCTGTTGATCCAATTTTTCCAAGTTCCGCCTCTACTGATACCCCCTTAGAATGTGCATATTCTACTACTTCTTTCGTAATTTTCATATTTTCTAATAACGGCTTATCCGAAGCATCAATCATAACAGAGGTAAAACCTGCCGCAATAGCCTCTTTTATGACAGATAACTCTTTCGTATGATCGAGATGAAGAACAACTGGTACCGTAATTGCTTCTTCTTCTAGTACTCTATAAAATTCAGCAGCAAACTCAAACGGCTTAATTTCATATATATCCATTTCTTTTTGCGAGATTTGAACAATGATTGGAGATTTTGTTTTTTGCGCTGCTCGCAAAACCGGTCTAATCATTGGTATATAGCGAGGTGAAAAAGAACCGACAGCATATCCGTTTTTCTCCGCTTGTTCCAATACCTTTTTTAAAGTTAAAACATTCTTAAATTTTATTTTTTTATTCATTTGACTAGATTCTCCTTTTCCGTTGAGAAGACTGTTTGCTGAATGTGATAAAATTTCCTTAATGCTTGTTGTAACTGCAAATATCCACACTCATATAACGTTTTATATCGTTGGTGGAATGTTTGATTGGGATAAATTTCTGTTGTTTCGCCTTGCGAAAGAATAGTAACCATCTCGTTTTCATCTTTATAGATTCCGCATCCGATTCCAGCTGTAATCGCTGCTCCAAGAAGCGTAGCCTCAGAAACGGGCGGAATAGACAAACAACAGTTTGTGACATCAGACTTTATTTGCATCCAATAGCGATTTTTTGTGCCGCCGCCGACAACAAACATTTTTCGAATAGGTAATTCGATTACTTGTTCCGCAGCCCTACGAATACTTTCAATTTCAAAAGATATCCCTTCAAAAACCGCTTTTAATATATCCTCTTTCTTGTGTGATGCCGTCAATCCTATGAATGCAGCTTTGGCAGCAGAATCCGGTAGCGGCGCTCCAGCCCCCGCTAAATATGGATAATATAAAATTCCGGTCGGCCCTTCCCTAGTTGAAGAAGAAAGTCTTTGGACCTGCTCGTAAGTTAATTTAACATCCGATAATAAAACTCTGAGCCACTCTACTGAACCACCAGAAGACTGAATTCCTCCGATCCAAAAAAAGCGTTTTTTTAATACATGACAGCCAAAAGATAATCCCGATTGAAACTCTTTTTTACCTAATTGTCGTTCCTTCAAGGTACCAACTAATGTCTCCGCTGTACCAATTGAATTAAAAACAGTCCCTGGATTAATTGCACCAACAGCTACAGATGCACATACATGATCATGTCCTGAAATAGCTACCGGTGTTCCGAAGGCAATGCCCAACCTTATTAATTCTTCTTGATTAGTTTCCCCTACTTTGGTACCACTTGGCAAAGCTTCAGGAAATATTTCTTTTGGTAACCCAAAATGGGCAAGCCATTCAAAATCCCACACTTTTTGATCAATTCGGAATGCAAATGTTCGCTGAGCTAGCGTATAATCCGTTTTAATAGTACCTGTTATTCTGTATGCTATATAATCTGGTGCAGAAAGCCAGATGGCATCTTTAAAAATGGAAGAATCTTGTTTTTTCAACCAAAGAAGTTTTGCCAATCCATATTTATAGCTACTACGAAGGCCTGTTTTACAAAAGCGGAGAAACGGATCATCCTCTTTACATATCATCTCTGCCTCTTTTTCTGCACACTTACTAAACCATGGAATAAAATCTGTTTTTGGCTGCCCTGTCTTTAAATCCAATAACAAACCTGTTTCCGCCATGCCCGTTATCCCAATGGCAGAAATAACTTCTTTATTTTCTATCAATACATCTTTTATACAGGTTACGATCGTTTGCCAAAGTTGCTCTGGCTTATAATATGGATAACCGTTCCGATCATAATATTTGATGTTTGGAAGAACGACAATTTTTTCGGCATCTCCTTCTTCGGTAAACAACCCTGCTTTACAATGTGTAGTTCCAATATCAATGCTTAAGAGTTTCATTCATTGTATCAATCCTTTCGCGATTCGTTTCACCTTTTCCATTCCAAGTTCAGGACTTGTTAGAAATTTTGTTTGTATATCTTTAGGGAATTTTTCGATAGAACGAGCCATGGAAGCCTGAGCTAAAACAACAATATCTACCTTTTGTATGATATTTTTCAACGTCTCAGCAATCATTTCATCATGGCTTGCTTTATCACCATTTAAAAGACATTCATAAGCTTCCGCAACCAAAAGTGGTTCGATTTCGACCTGTTTATTCATTTCTACTGCCTTTCGTTGAAGAAGGGAAATAGTTGGATTAAGTGTTGTCGATAATGTTGCGACAACTCCAATTTTCCGTCCACGTCTAATTGCTTCTTCCGCCATCTCCTCATCGATTCTAACAACTGGAACAGACACCTGTTGACGCATGACATCCACCAATTCACCAACTGAAGAGCATGCATTTAGAATCACTGTAGCTCCTGCCTGTTCGGCATATTTTGCGTATTGAATTAATCGATCCCGAACCTCCTCAATTTTCCCGCCATTTTCAATTAACTGTGGTAAAATCGAATCATCCAAATAATTAATCACTTTGTATCCAGGAAGGTATTTCGCCGCTAAAAATTTTAGTGTTTCAATAGTAACTGGAGTAGTGTGAATAATCGCCAAAATCTTATTCATGATACAGCTGCACTCCTCATTTTATAGATGTACAAAATTCTTTATCCTTTGGAGCCCGCGGTCAGATTCATGCCTTCGATAAAGTAACGCTGGAAGAAAAAGAACAAGAGAATAACCGGCAATAAAACTAAAAGTGAACCTGCCATCAAGTAATTCCATTGAGTGTCATTTTGTCCTCTAAAAACCTGTAATCCAATTTGCAATGTGTATAGCGATTCGTCATTGATGTAAAGTAAAGGACCCAAAAGGTCATTCCAAGCACCATTGAAGGCAAAGATAGCTACAGTTGCTATAGCTGGTTTGGAAAGTGGAATAATAATTTTCCACCAAATATATAAATGGTTTGCCCCGTCTATTTTGGCTGCCTCAATTAATTCGTTTGGTATTGTTAAGAAAAATTGACGTAATAAAAAAATAAAGAATGCACTACCAAAAAAGGAAGGTACTATTAAAGGAAGATAAGTATTTATCCAGCCCAGTTTAGAAAATAGAATATATTGTGGTATCATCGTTACAAACCCTGGAATCATCATTGTCGCTAAAACAATGGTAAACAATAAATTGCTTCCTTTAAAACGAATTTTGGCGAAGCCATAAGCAATAAACGAATTCGCTAAAACACTGCCTATCACAACGCAAATCGTAATGAATAATGTGTTAAGTGCATAACGTCCAAATGGAGCAGCCTGAATGGTTTTAATATAGTTTTCAAAGTGAAATTCTTTTGGTATAAAAGTTGGTGGATACGTCATGATTTCTTTCATATCTTTTAATGAGGTAGAAACCATCCACCAGATAGGAGAAAGTATTAAAATACTCCCAAATGTTAAAATAATTGTCACAATTATTTTAATTAGTCTTTTCTTTAACTTGACACTTTGGAAATAGCTGTTTCTAATTTGGCTGCTATCCTTCATTTTCTATCCTCCCCATCGTAATGTACCCATCGAGGAGCAAGTTTTAAATTGATAATTGTTAAGATTAGGACAACTATAAATAATAACCACGACATTGCCATTGCATACCCCATATCAAATGCCTTAAACGCTTTGTTCCACATATGAAGATTAAAAAAAAGCAATGAATTATTTGGCCCTCCATCGCCATTTTTACTCATTACATAAGCTTCTTGGAATATTTGAAACGCTCCAATTAAACTAGTAACAAGATCGAAAAAAATAACAGGGGTAATCATCGGCAAAGTAATGTGGCGGAAACGTTGAAATGCGTTTGCACCATCAATCTCTGCAGCTTCATATAATGATTTAGGCACTCCTTGTAGGCTTGCTAAGTAGAGTAGCATCCCGCCACCCACACTCCACATTTTCATAAAGATTAATGCTGGTTTCGTCCATTTAGGGTCAAATAGCCAAGCCGGACCGTCGATTCCAAACCATGAAAGAAATGTATCGACAAGCCCAGACGAAGGACTTAATAACTGCATCCAAAGCAGATAAACACCGACTCCAGAAAGAACAGCTGGTAAATAAAAAATGGTACGATAAACTCTCATGCCCGGCACACCTTGATTAAGCAGCACTGCCAATATAATGGCTCCAACAGTTGTAAGAGGAACAGAAATGACAACATAATACAACGTATTGGTCAGAGAAACCCAAAACAAGTCATCATCTGTGAACATTCTTATGTAATTTTTAAAACCGATGAATTCCATTCTTGATGTAATATCATAATTAGTAAAACTCCCATATAGGGAAAATAACAGTGGTCCCGCTGTAAAGAGTAAAAAACCAATAATCCAAGGTGCAATAAAAAGATAGCCTTGTAATCCTTCTTTTCGCTGTATGGTCATAAATTTTCGTTTCTTCTGACGATTTAGTTTTGCCTCATTTTTTGTTGATAGTGAAGGCTGCATAAAGAATTCCCCTCCCTCTACTACTCGATTGGATGAATCAGGGAGCGAATGGAGGCATTCACTCCTAGCGCTATTGGCTATTTATTGCTCTTGACCAATTTTTCTACAGCTTTTTGTGCATCATCCAATGCTTCTTTAGGAGTTTTTTTACCAAGTAACGCAGCATCAATTTCTGGTTTGACTAAATTTAAATAATCAGGTGTTGCAAGAGGGACAGGAGTCAAAATAGTATTTTCCATATTTTTTGTAGCTAGATCATATACTTTCTTAGCTTCCACTGTTAACTCAGGGCTTTTAGCAGCTTTTTTTGCCGCTTCAATATTGGCAACGTTGTCAAAGTTTTTTACTGCCCAATACTCCTGTGCTTTAACATCGGTTAAATATTTCATAAATTCCCAAGCAGCGTCAGCATGTTTCGCACCACGAGGAATTTCTAATACAAAACCACCGCCCCAGCTTGTATGACCTGAACCAGGTTCTCTTTCAGGAAGCGGAGCAACACCAAAATTCATTCCATTTCCATAATCTCTAATTTTTGTATAAAATGTTGCAGCTTCAGTAATCATTGCTACTTTTCCAGATATAAATGGATCTGAGCTTTGATCGCCAAATTCAGCTTTAAATGTCGCTAATTCTTTTTGACCATAGTAATCTTGATATTTTTTAAACCATTCTAAAGTTACTACATTTGTATCGCTATTAATAATTGGCTTGTTTTTCTCATAGTCCCAAAAACCTTTACCATTTGCATTAATCATCCAAATATCAGGACCAATGCCATGTCCAGGAACATACCCAATTCTCTCATAATGACCACCTTTTTTTATATCTAACTTTTTCCCGTAATTCTCTAATTCTTCCCATGTTTGTGGTGGTTTTTCGGGGTCTAGTCCAGCTTCTTTAAAGGCGTCTTTGTTATAAAATAAGATGCGAGTATCTGTGTTAAACGGCAGTGCATAAGGATCCCCTTTATACAAGGTTGCATTATATAATTTTGGGAAGAATCGCTTTTTAATCTCCGGATCTTTTTTTATATATTTTGCTAGATTTGTGTTTTGGTTTTTTTGAGCACGTTGGGCAACTGTATTAATATCTTGGACGATTAAATCAGGAGGATTCCCTGCGGCAACTGCTGCTAATTCCTTTGTCCAAATATCTCCCCACGGAAGATATGTATGTTTTACATAAATTTTATTTTGGGATTTGTTAAAATCATCAATGATTTTTTCAATAATTGGACGTCTTATTTCAGAACCCCAAAATGTCCAAAAGTCAACTACAACCCTACCGTCTTTTCTCTTCCCCTCTTCTCCTGCTGTTTCCTTGTTACTACAGCCAAATAACAGAGAGCTAAGGCTTAAAGCAAGAACAAACAACAGCAAGAAAATTTTTTTGGCTCTTTTCATTCTTCTCCCTCCTAATTTTTAAATCTTAAAAAAGATCCCCTCGCCGATTCACCGCTGCTTGCTACAAACACCAACATCGGCAAGTTTCCATCGAATTCTTGCTGTCCGTCTCACAGCATGACGGTTGTTATATTATTTTGTTGTGATGTTGTGGGGTTTTGCTGTTTTTATTATGATATGAATTCGCTTACATGTCAATATATTCAGAATATTATAATTTAACAGATAATAAAAAATAGTAAATAAGTAATATAATCTTAATTATTTGATCTATTGTTAACCATCTGAAATGCAGATGATGTTCTTGCGTATACCAACAAAAACATTTTGATGTTTCTTTCTCTTTGACATAAACTGTTCACTTATACCGTTTGGAACAATAGGCCGGTCAAGTCCAAATTATTGTGTAAATTCCCCTTTGATAGAAAACATGGACCTGATGACTTGATGTATGGCAGGTGTGTCCGGCAAGCCTCCCTGCCGGCCGCCTTCCCAGACAAATGATCATGTTGTCAAGGGACAGGCGTGTCAAGGAGCTTTCGCGGCATATCCTCGCTTCGCTCCGGTATTCCGCGTTCTCCTTGACACGGCGTAGAGGTTATCCCACTCTCTTGATCGCCGGAGCCCCCTGATTCACCGATCGGACTCCTTGCTCTTTCGTTTTCCGCCACTGCCAATATTCAGCCATATCCAAGTATTTGTGCCCTGACATCCATTTTTCATCGATTTCGATCAACACGGCACCAACGAGGCGATACACCGATTCCCGGTTCGAAAAGATGCGGATGACCCGTTCTCTGCGGCGAATTTCTTCGTTCAGCCGTTCCACTCCGTTGGTCGTGCGCAGACGCCGACGATAACGGTCCGGATCATCCAATACGGCGGTGGCGTCTTCGAATCCCTCTTCGAGGATTTGCATGGCTTTTGGGGCTTTTTCTTCCCATTTGGCCAGCACTTGTTCCAATAACAGCCGGGCCGTTTGCTTATTTGGAGCATGAAGAATCCCACGAATCTCCTCGAGCAAGGCATCCTGCATATACTTTGGTGCGGCATCGAGGATATTGCGAATAAAATGTGTCTGGCATCGTTGCCATGTAGCGCCTTGCAAATGCTTTTCAATGGCTTGCACCAGCCCACCGTGCTGATCCGAGATGATCAAGTCCACTCCCCGGAGTCCCCGATCTTTCAGCCATCCGAAGAACTCGCTCCAGCTGGACTCCGATTCACTGTTTCCGATTTGCAGGCCAAGAATTTCCCGATATCCTTCCTCATTCACTCCTGTAGCGATCAACACGGCTCTGGAGCGTACTCGTCCATCCTCCCGGACTTTCGTATAAATAGCATCTACTAGCACAAACGGATACACGTGTTCATGAAGGGAACGGTAATTCCAGTCTTGGATAATCGGATCCAGTCCCTTGCACAGTGAGGAGACCGTGGACTTGGAAAACGAAGTGCCGCATAATTCTTCCGTGATTTGAGTGATTTTTCGGGTAGACACCCCGTTTACCACCATTTCCATTAGTGCCAGTACCAGTGCTTGTTCACTCCGTTAATACCGTTGGAACAGTTCCGTAGAGAACTCCCCATCTCTTGTCCGTGGAACGCGCAAGGTCAACCGTCCCACCCGGGTCGTCAGCTGGCGTGAATACGAACCGTTTCGATAGCCTTTTCGTTCTTCTGTTCGTTCATAACGGCGAGCTTCCAGCTGTTCTTCTACTTGTGACTCGAGGATTTGATTGAGGACTTGTTCCAATAGCTTAGCTAATCCCTCATCTCTGGTGAATAACCCGTGCAACAGTTCATCATTTAGGGTAATATGATATTGAGCCATGGTTGCATTCCTCCTTATGTTTGGTGTTTTTGGTCCACTGTTTATTCTACCAAAGGGGAAGCAACATGGCTCTTTTTCTATTTCCCTTTTTACACAATTATATGGACTTAACTCTACAGGCCTATAGAGAAAAACATCTTTAAAAGAAGGTATTACGGAGAAATTTAAGAATAAAATATACAGGCGCTCTCTTTACGGATTGACGCTGTTTTGTGGTTTTGTATTATCAGCACAACACCAAAAACCACAAAATAACAAATTTTATTTAAGAAAAGGAAAAGGGGGAAGGAAATGCGTATTGCTTTTCATACTGCTAACTACTTTGCCCGATCTTCTAATTATCAAACTAGCTTTCAACAATGGGGAATAGCTGAACGACGGGTCATCGAAAACTTTAGTCTCGCTGAATTTGATCGTATATGCGCTGATATCGCGAAAGCAGGGTTTACATATATAGAGTTGTGGATGGCGCATGCGTTTCCAAAATTTATGACACCATATCTTGCTGATGAGTTAAAAATGATATGGCAGCAACATGGATTAACAGTAATCAGCTACTCATGTTCGTTAGGCGACCCAATCCGTTCTCCTCGCTGGACACGTCTTTGCTTCGAGACCTGCAAAATGCTCGGCATCGATTTAATTACAAGTGGTATTTCTAAAAATGCCGCACCAATCATTTCCTCCCTTTGTCGCGACTACAGAATTAAGGTCGCAGTAGAAAACCATGACGAGAAACACCCTAATGAAATTAAGGAAATCATCGATGGCTTCGATGATTGGCTTGGGGCATGCGTTGATACTGGTTGGTTTGAAACACAAGGATTTCCTGCACATGAAGCAATTTGGCAATTAAAAGACCATTTATTCCACATTCATCTTAAAGATGTTAAAGAAATAGGCGCTCATAACACAACAGCTTTAGGCAATGGTATTGTTAACGTTTCAGCCTGTATCCAAGCATTGCGAGAAATCAACTATAATCGATCGCTCTCCATCGAACATGAATCAGGCGATCACGATCCTACGGAAGACTGTGCCAATGGACTTCAATTAGTCTATCAATTACTTGGAAATTAGGATGTTTCCCATCAATATGTGGTTACACACGATTCTTAACACGAAGCGATGGATAGTCGGAAGAAGTAATGGTTCAACTTCTTCATCCTTATAAACTTGTTGTTGACCAACTCCGTCTGGCTGTGCTTTCATACTTTATTTATTGACTCGTACTCTCGTTGTTTTTGGTGTAGTAAGTGAAACTAATACCATATTTTTTAATCATAGTTACTCATTAGCCCCCTAATGAATTTGGACACTCGATAAGGTGTTTTTTATAATCGAAGTGACCAAATAATGAAGGGGGCTTTTGATGTACATGAAACGAAGAAAACATTCAAAGGAATTTAAGCTACAAGTGGTGAAAGAAGCATTAGAAGTTGGAAATAAAGCATTGGCAGCTAGAAGATACGAGATTAGCCCGAATCTTGTGCAAAGATGGGTGAAGGCATATGAAGAAGGAAAACTAGGACAAGAAATGGTTTCCTTCTCAGCTGAAATCAAACGGCTGGAAGAAGAAAACGAGCAGCTCAAGAAGCTATTAGGGGAAAAAGATTTAGAAATCGCGATTTTGCATGATTTGATAAAAAAGAAGAACCCTCACTTACTGAAAAATTGGAAGTAGCCGAGCAGTGGATCAAGAAAGGATATCCGATTACAAAAGTATTGGAGATTCTAGAAATCCATCGCTCAACCTACTATTATCAGCAGAACGGAAAAGTCGAGAAGAAAACAGTAGGTGGGGGACGTCCAACACCCGGCTACTCTCTAACGGCAACTGGCGAAAAAGTGCCAGACGGACCAATCCAAGAATGGCTCTCTGAACTTGTGATGGGAGGAGGATTTGCCTACGGATATCGCAAGCTGACCATTCAGTTAAGAAGAGACCATCAGCTTGTGATCAGTAAGAAAAAAGTATATCGATGGTGTAAAGCGATGGACTTACTACGTTCGCAGCGAGAGAAATGGATTCCATATCCGAAGAAACTCGCTCGAAATCGCATTATTACAGGTTCGAATCAGTTATGGGAAATGGATGTGAAATATGGATATATCGTTTTTCTTTGTTTTGTCGCTCATCGATGTGTATGACCGTTCGGTGATTGATTACCATATTGGGTTGAGTTGTTCAGGAAGCGATGCCGTAAAGACGCTTCAAAGAGCGTTATTCAAGCGTCAGCAATTTGAACAGGCAAATAAACCTGTGATTCGGACAGACAACGGCCCGCAATTTATTTCTCATGCCTTTGAAGCTGCCTGTGAGCGATTTGGAATCGAAGATGAACGGATTCCACCACGGACGCCGAATATGAACGCGCATATTGAAGCGTTTCATCGTTTACTGGAGGAGGAATGTCTAGGAAGAATGGCGTTTGACAGCTATGAAGAAGCTTATCAAGCCGTGATGGAGTACATGAAATTTTATAACGAGCGAAGGATTCATTCGGGTATTCTCGATCTTCCACCGCATGAATTTTACAAAAAAGCGCAAACGGAATCGTGAATCATCAAAGAAGTTCGCGTATAAGGCAAGAGGATTTTGTCTTCTTGCCAAAAAAAAACGAGAAATTTTGAGAATAACCTAAAATAAGATAGGATGTGTCCAAACTTTTAGGGGATCAATCCGCTTTTCTCGATCCGAATATCGAGAAAAGGTCTAATCCACTACAGAGACGATACATGTGCTATTCACATTTTTTTGAAATCTTTGAATGCCAACGTGAGCAGCTTTTGCAATAGAAATCGCACGGATGCTCCCAACAAAAAGAATTCCTATTCCAGTCCAAAATAGGACAGCCATCACCGCAATCAATATACTGCTTAATGCAAGGAAAGTTATGAGAGGCTGTTTAATTCCAAGCATAAGCGAAAAAAAAAATAAAGCTCGATACCATGGTAATTGTAGCCGCAAATAAACCGGGATACTATAACAAACAGCAATAAAGTAAAGAAAACCAATAGTAAGGATAGCTCCTCGAAGCAGCAACATAGTTCCTGAAAACTGATTCTTCCAAATGAGAAGGTCAGCAACAATAGATACTCTAATTACAAGTGGAATTATTCCTTCTAAATAACTTTTCCAAAAATATGCTTTAAACTCTCTCTAAAATGTTTTATATATAAGGATATCAATGTCACATGTTAGCCATTTCTCGATAACAGCGAACATCGCTACGGTTGCTGGTATAATACTAACAATGGGAAGTGAGAACAAAAACCATATAATATTTAACACTAAAAGTCTCCAAATCCATTCCCACCATGACTGCTTTTTTATCATCGCATCTTGCCCGCCTTTCCTGGCGTGGTTTATCAAAAAAACTATTCATAGATTAACTCAATCCATACTTCTCCTTCCTGATCAGAACAATCGATGGTAAATAAAGCTTCTCCCTGTCTAGAAATGAGCGCTTGTTGGCCATTTACCGCTGCAATTTTAGGTTCACGAAATGCAACAAAACCAAATTGTCCTCCTTCTGCTAGGCGAACAATCATTTTCTTGTCCATTATTATTTTTTCTAAAATAGTTTTGGTTGTTAAATACTTATTTAAAAGACCTAGCGGGATAATCTCCCCATCAAGCGGGCAAATGATAAATAATGCAACGTCTTCCTCCTCAAGTACCAAATCGAGTTTTTGTGTGGCATTAAGTATGTTAACTTGTTGATTAAAATAGTCAAATACAATAAACTTTTGGCCGATAAGTCCCGGTACATCAGATGGACTAACTACCCCTTTTACCCGTTCACCTCTTACATTGATGTTAAATGCCACAATAATCCCATTCTCATTTACTCTATTCCAAACCTTTAAAGGCACCTTTTCCTCATTCACGTTAACAAATAAACAGTCCTCTGTCGGAAGTCCAGGTTGATCTGCCCGTAATATGCGGCCATCTTTCAAAATAAGCGGCCAAACTATTAAAGGATCGGTTTCTCCTACACGGTCACTAAAGTAAACAGGGCCTCCACTTATTGCTCTAAGTACGGCGTTTTGAATATCTTCTTCGTGATTCGTCCAGAACATATCCCAGTCTCCCCAATAAAACTGACCGTGATAAAATGAATTGTAAACATTTTGTAGTGCATGCTCTTTAAAACTAATCTCTTTACTTGGTACAAAGTCATCACTATTTCTTGAAACCGCGGAGACAGGGCGATTCCAGATGTTTTCAGAAGCCATTCCCATGCAATTAATAATACAGTGATCAAAGTATAAGCCAACTGATGCTTCCAAGGCTACATGGGTACCGCGAGCAGCCTCGCCAATAGACTTTTGATACATCATAAAATTATTAATAGCACTCTGGCTATCTACTTTTACAAAGTCCACACCTTGTTTTTTTAGAATCTCATGCCAGGCACTCCAAAAACCAAATCCTTTAACGGAATCCGGATAAGGAACAAATTTATTACTGTTTGTTTGATATAGGAAATTTCTCAATTCATTTACTAATGGGCTTTCTGGATGAATACCGCCCCAGTAACCTGCGATTGTATGCCAAACACCTACCCAATTCACCCCGAATTGATTTTTCAATATATTAATTGTCGAAGAAAGGCCATTAGGAAATTTCTCTTTATCAGCATTAAATGAGTAGAGGCGATCTTCCTTAACATCCAACCACCCATCGTCAATGATCACCCATTTAACAGGCACTTTTTTTTCCTTAAGTTCAGCCATTTTTCTTACAATACCTTTTTCATTTACTTGATGATAAAAGGCATCCCAGCTACACCAACCAAGATACTCTAAAATCTCGGGATATCGTTTTTTCGAACGAGGTAATGTTCGAAATCCAAGCACTTCTATGGAACTATCAATAACTTTTTTTGAAAGTGTAAAAGGATTATTTCCTATACCTAATACGAATGACAGTGTACAGCAACGGTCAACCCCCCCAACATAAGAGGACAGTTTGATATCAAAACCCTTCCCATTTCCAGAAAGTTCTGTCTTATATATATCTGAACAGACAGGCAACAAATAATAATAATTTTTTGGCGTCTTCCATAAAAGCGATTGGGTTCTATCTGGTAGGCTGGAAAAATCTTTACTAAAATAAGGACGTGTCCACCAGTCTTTATGTTGGTAATGTGCTAACATTCCTTCTATAGGCCCAAGGCTATGGACTTTTAAAATGATGCATTTCTCTGGGGCAAAATAAGTATGTCTGTTCTGCAACCTTTCATTTTGAATATAAGCATCCACATAAGTAAATACCATATCATCATATATTTTGAAATAGAGCGATAAATTCACTCCTTTTTCCCTATTTTCAAGGAAATGTTTTATGGCTGTATAATTACCAAATCTGTCCCTATCAATAGTTTCCATCGAATTATCATGCTTAAGTTGGGCACAAAAACCGTCATGAAATGTTACCCAAACTTGCGATCTCCTTATAATATCTTTTACGATGTTAACTAGATGGAGTCTATCACCCTCACCCATTTGTTGCACCATTATTTCCTCCTTCGCCATGAATTAGATTTTAGATGGCAGAATAAATAGACATATTTGTTAAAGATCCTATACACTTAAAAGAAACTTGAATCACATGTTAGGAATATTAAATTTCATTTACCTTTTATCCTACGTTCTATCGTGCAATTTACTTCGATTTTTACAATCGTAAGCCGAACATATTTTTATATTATTTATAGATGCATATTATAATTACATTTAAAAAATTATTAATTATTTGCAAAATATATTATATCAATTTCAAATCCTAATTTTAAGACTTGAAAACACCTTTCTTCCATTATTGCTTCTAATCATCTCTGAATAAAGTGTTTTGGTTTTCTCATACAAAATTGGCTGTAGAAGGGGTTTTTAAAAAGATTTAATTAATTGAATAGTGAACACTATAACAGTGTAAATTTTCCAATATCTTTCAAGTTAAGCAACTACACCTTGACAACGACTGCGCACTTTTGGAGAAGTTTTCGTTTTAATAATCATGGTTTTATTGCCTAATAAAAATATGCCGGCACCACATGCCGACATTGCATAATAAATATTAAACAAGGTTAGTCCCGAAACTTCTTCAGCTTTTTTGTAATCTCTTTTGTTTGCGGATAAATCTCGCGGTAAATAGCAAATAACTCCTGATAACGTGCTACCGCCTCTTTTTGCGGCTCAACAACAAGCTCTACCTGCTTAAACATGTCCGAACATTGCTCGAGCGAATCAAACCAGCCGCAGCCATACGCGGCAATCATTGCTGCTCCCAGTCCTGGACCTTGCTCATTTTTTAATTTTTCCACTGGGATCGCAAATATATCTGCCTGCAATTGCAGCCATTCCCTGCTTTTCGCTCCCCCACCGATGGAAACGACCGACTCGATCGTTTTTCCACTTGCCTTAATCATCTCCACCGATTCATTCAGCGAAAAGGTGATTCCTTCCATCACTGCACGCGCAAAATCCCACTTTGTCTGCGAAGAGTCGATCCCGATAAAGGAGGCGCGGATATCGGCATCGGCATGAGGAGTTCGTTCCCCTACCAAATATGGGGTAAACAACAAGCCATTGGCACCAATCGGTGATTCATAGGCCCGTTTGACAATATCGGTAAACGGGAGGTCTTCCATAAACGTGCGCTTCCACCAATCAAAACTATACCCAGCGGCCAATGTCACCCCCATAATATAGTAGGCATTCGGCTTGGCATGATTAAAATAATGAACTTTTCCAGCAAAATCTTTCTCTCCTGTTTGCTCGTACGCCAAAACGACACCGGATGTACCGATGCTGCACATCATACGCCCTTCCGATAAAATTCCGGCGCCAACGGCACCGCAAGCATTGTCGGCACCGCCGGCAAAAACTTTTACATTCGTAGATAATCCGGTTTCTTCCGCGATTTCCGGAAGCAATGTTCCGACATATGCCGTTGATTCGACTAAAGGAGGGCACAGCTGAACATCAATGCCAAGGACGTCGCAAATAGGCTGGCTCCATGTCTTATTTTCAATATCTAAAAACAACGTTCCCGCCGCATCGGAATATTCCATCGCAATGTGTCCCGTAAGGCGGAAACGGACGTAATCCTTCGGCAGCAAAAACGTGTACGCACGCTGATAAAGATGCGGCTCATGCTTTTTCACCCACAACAGCTTCGGCAGCGTAAATCCTTCTAACGCACGGTTTTTCGTAATCGATAATAACGTTTCTCTTCCCACTTCCTCCTCAATTTCCCGGCATTCTTCCGTTGTCCTTGTATCGTTCCATAGAATGGCATTTCGTAGCACGTTCCGTTCCTTATCTAAAAGCACAAGCCCGTGCATCTGCCCCGAAAAACTCAATCCACAAACAGAGTCAGGAGAAACATGGGAAACTTCCAATAACTTTCTTAAAGCAACAATCGTTTTTTCTACCCAATCCTCAGGATTTTGTTCGCTATATCCGGAATGGTGCTGATATAAGGGATAAGTTTCTGTCCACTCTCCCTTTACATTCCCATTCCGATCCACAAGCAGCGCCTTTACCGCACTTGTCCCTAAATCCACACCAATGACGTGATCCAAGGCCAATCCCTCTTTTCCTTAACGGGTTGCACAAACTTCAAGCAAGTATTGATTAAGCAATGTTTTCAGCCGTTCTTGTCTGCCCGATTGATTTTGGATTTCCCCGAGCTGTAAAGCATGCGCTTCCAATTTATGGAAATCTGCAGTTCCTTCCACAATTTCCCGGCCAATTCCTTCCGTATAACTTTTGTATCGTTCCTCAATAAACTCATCAAAAACGCGATCTTCGATTAATCGATGGGCTACTTTTAATCCAACAGCAAAGCTATCCATTCCAGCGATATGAGCGTAAAACAAATCTTCTGGTTCGAACGATCCTCTTCTTACTTTGGCGTCAAAATTCAATCCGCCACGGCCAAGGCCGCCGTTTTTCAAGATTTCGTACATGGCAAGCGTGGTAGAATATAAGTCTGTCGGGAATTCGTCCGTATCCCATCCTAACAGCGTATCCCCTTGGTTCGCATCCACCGACCCGAGCATGCCATGGATGCGGGCCACCCGCAGTTCATGTTCAAACGTATGCCCCGCCAACGTTGCATGGTTCGCTTCAATATTGAACTTAAAGTAATCTTTTAGTCCATATGTTTGTAAAAAGGCCAACGCAGTTGCAACGTCAAAGTCATATTGATGTTTCGTTGGCTCTTTCGGTTTCGGTTCAATTAGAAATTGGCCGTCAAACCCAATTTCTTTCGCATAATCCACCGCCATATGCAAGAAGCGGGCTAAGTTGTCCAGCTCCAGTTTCATATCGGTATTTAACAGCGTTTCATATCCTTCCCGTCCGCCCCAAAATACGTAGTTTTCCGCTCCTAATCGTTTCGCAATTTCCAACCCTTTTTTTACTTTGGCCGCTGCATACGCAAATACATCGGCGTTGCAAGAAGTGGCGGCGCCATGGACAAAGCGGGGATGGGTAAATAAGTTCGCCGTATTCCAAAGCAGCTTTGTTTTGCTTGTTTTCATATATTCTTCAATCATGTCTATGATGATATCTAAATTTTTGTATGTTTCTTTTAATGTTTCTCCTTCTGGAGCGATATCCACATCATGGAAACAGAAGAATGGGACATTTAGTTTTTCAAAAAACTCAAAAGCTGCCTCTACACGCGCTTTTGCTAAGTCCATTCCGCTGTATTTGTTCCACGGACGGATCATATTGCCTGCCCCAAACGGATCCGATCCATCCCCTGTAAACGTATGCCAATACGCAACCGAAAAGCGCAAATGCTCTTCCATTGTCTTATCTCCGACTTTTTCTTCCGGATTGTAAAATTTAAACGCAAGCGGGTTTTTAGACGTTGGTCCTTCATAGGATATGGCGTTGATGGTGTTGAAATAAGACATAATAGGACTCCTCCTCATAATCTTTTAGAACTTAATAGTAGGTGATAAATAAATATAACAGCAATTAGAAATCTTAACAAAATTATAACGCCTCTTACTTTGTTTGTCTATTGTATAAACAAAGTGTTTTATATAATTTAACAAAGCTATCACAATTCTTTATACAAAAAGTAATCAAAATCAGCATAATTGTTTTGCCCTGAACTATCTCGGCAGTGCATCCCGACAAACGCGCCGGTAAAAGCAGCTCTGCCTCTTACATAATCATCTGATAATTTGTATGAATAAAATCTTATAGGAATTTTTACCCAATTTTCCCCGTCAAATGAATAAGAGTATTGATAAGTAGTCGTCTGTACTTCGACCCGAAGATAGACATATTCTACGTCATCTGGTATAACGATTTCTTCCCCTCGAAGAGGTTGATCAAATGTAAAATTATCACATGTCATTAACTCAAGAATTCTTCCTTTTTCCTCATGCCAAGTAATTTGAAGCGTCGTCCAGTTTTGCGTATTATAGTAATTTACAAGTCCTGCAGATTGCTGAAATGTTGTAGGGCGAAAGGCAACTTTCGTTTCTGCAATAAAGTTAAAGTGCTGCCATCGTCTAGCTACAAAAGCTTGCGTAAACTTCGACGTTAGCGACTCCCTTCCATATAACCGCAAATGTCCAGGATTATCTTTTAATGAGGCTATATCCTCTCCTAACGGAATTCGCAACGTCTGGAAATGAGGGTTTAAAACATCGCAGTCAAAATCATCCTTTTCGTCATAATCCTTCTCCCATTTTACTTCTTCCACATTCGGTCCTTCAATTTCTAAAGAAGGCTGATTTCCTCCTACAACATAAGGCCAGCCGTTCTTCCATTCCAGTCTTTGGATTGCTGTTTCACGCCCAAGCGGACAGTAGCCTCGGTGTTCCAGCAATGGTTGATCCTCTTGCGGAAGCGGTCTGCCTGTTAAATGTACTAAAAACCACTCATCCGTATGGGTATGCACAATGGAGGCATGCCCCGCTTTCTGCAGCGGATTACGCGGATATGGCCAGGATGTAATCAATGGGTTCTCTGGATGCACTTCATACGGTCCCCGGAGAGATTTTGACCGCGCAATGGTTGCTGCGTGATTGTATCTTGTACCTCCTTCCGCTGTCAATAAGTAATAGTAGCCATTGATTTTATACAAATGTGGGCCTTCGGTAATTTTCAAATCCGTTCCTTTGAAGATAATCTCCGGTTTCCCAATGAGTTTTTGTTGTTCAACACTATATTCCTGAAGCACAATCCCATAAAAAGAATGGTTGCCGACACGATGATCCCAATACATGTTAACCAAATATTTTCTTCCATCATCATCGTGAAATAAAGAAGGATCAAAACCTGAACTATTTAAGTAAATAGGGTCAGACCATTCGCCATCAATTGTTTCACAAGTGACAAGATAATTATGGCAATCTTTCCACTGCCCTTCCACTACTTTTACATCTGTATATATAAGCCAAAATTTACCGTCACTGTATGATAGATGGGGTGCCCAAACTCCTCCTGAATCTGGGTTCCCTAACATATTCAGCTGACTCAATCGATTTAATGGTCTTGAAATTAAACGCCAATTTTTTAAATCTTTCGAGTGATAAATCCTCACTCCTGGAAACCATTCGAATGTGGAAACGGCAATATAGTAATCTTCTCCTACACGACATATGGATGGGTCTGGATGAAACCCGGTTAAAATGGGATTTCTTATTCTTACCATATCTGTGTTACCTCCTTTTTCCGAAAACATTTGCAAAAAGATATGAAACTACCTCGACACATATAATCGGGAAGATGGTGATGGTGTTAACAACGCCTGCATTCATCACGAACCATTTTTAGAAGAAAATAAACACCGCTTGGAACTGTTGTTTTGTCCTCCGTACAGTCCAAGGACTGTGGAAGCGGCTTTAAATCCGACGTAGTTTATAATGTGTTCTAGTGAAAGAAATTAGAGCCAATGTAATAGTCGTTTATTTGTCCATTCTAGCTAGTTATACAAAAATCACCGTAGTGGAATGCTGTGGTTTTTTGTTAAGCTTTGCTGTTAGAACGATGAATAGCATTTTGCTTCTCCTCAATCTTACGAAATCCTCTTAACGCACACCACATTAAAACAACCGAAACTAAGCTGACACTGAAGAATGGAATAAGTCCAGGTATATAAATAAATAAAACAGTCAGCAAGAAGATGCTAAGGAACATGGTCAGTGTCATTAACGGATTCGCCATCCCGATAAAGAAGGAGTATTTTATATACTGCAAGAACCGCAGTTCATAATGAACATAAATAGGAAAGATATATAAAAGCGTGATAGCATAAAAAACTAAAATAACAAATAGAAAAACGGAAAATGCTAGCTGAAACGCTTCTCGGACGTTTGCAATATATAGAAAATCAATATATAAAATATAAGAAACAAGTCCTATAAATAGCCCAATCTTATTGGCCCGCAAAAACTCTTTTTTATATGTGTTAAAAAACGTTTTAAAAATCGGCACATCGTTATCGCTAAAAAGAAGCCATTTCCTTACAACAGTAAACAACGCAACCGTCGCAGGCGCAACGCCTAAAAAAATCGCTCCTACTAATGTAAAGAGTCCCCAAAGTATATTGACATACGCCAATCGGGTGATCCATTCGCATATGCCATATATTCTTCCTTCTAGCCAACCGGAACGCATTTTTAATCCACCTTTTGCAATGACATCTCTCCTATGGAATAGTATACCACAAATATATTTATATTGTTTGAATATTTAAAAATAAACTGAGGAGGATATTCTCCCTGCCCCCTATCCTTAGACGCCAGCATATGCCAAAAATCCTCCATCAACTGGTACAACAATTCCTGTAACAAACCCACTTGTTTGTTCATCGACAAGCCAGAGCAAAGTTCCTAATAAATCTTCAGGATTCCCTAATCTCTTCATCGGTGTGTGGGATAAAATTTTTCTTGTACGTTCCGTATATGATCCATCTGGATTTTTTAGTAAATTTTCATTTTGTTTCGTTAGAAAAAATCCTGGGGCAATCGCATTGACACGAATTCCGACACTAGCTACATGCACCGCCAGCCATTTTGTGAAATTTTCAATCCCCGCTTTGGCAGCGCTATATGCCGGAACTTTCGTCATTGGCCGCGGTGCGCTCATCGATGAGAGATTGATAATCGTCCCTTTTTTTCCGATCATTCGTTTTAGAAAAATTTGCGTTGGAATGACAGTGCCCACAATATTTAAATCGAACACGTACTTAAACCCTTCGGTAGTAAGATCAAAAAATGTAGTGATTTCCGTGTGATCCAAATCTTCTTGTTCAAGTATCTCTTTTGTGGTAATCCCTTGTGGATGATTACCGCCGGCCCCATTAATCAATACATCACAGGGGCCGTATTCACGAAATACGATTTCTTCCGCTTTTTTTACACTATCAACATCTAACACATTACATTGAACGGCGATGGCATCGCCGCCTTGCTTGATAATTTCTTCCTTTACTTTCTCCGCTTTTTCCAACGTTCGGTTAAGGATTGCCACTTTCATTCCTTGCCTAGCCAGCTCCTTAGCCATGCAGCTGCACAGCACTCCGCCACCACCGGTAACCACTGCTACTTTGCCTTTTAGATTTGGATGGATTGGCAGCATTTATACTCTCCCTTTCTTTTGTTTTTCCAGGCTATCCCAAATTCCAAGGAGATACATGATACCAAGCGCCCGGTCATATAACCCGTATCCCGGCCGCGCTTTTTCATTCCAAATCATACGTCCATGGTCAGGACGTATATATCCCTGAAAGTTCATATCATGAAGTGCTTTTACAATCTCACATATATCAAGCGAACCATCGCAACTACGGTGGGATGTTTCTTCAAAATCGCCGTTTTCATGTATTTTTATATTTCTAACATGGACAAACGGGACTCTATCCATTTCCAAGAAATATCTGAACATTTCTGGAATATCGTTATTAGGATTAGCACCCAATGACCCTGAACACAATGTGATTCCATTCGATGGGCTATCGACCATCTTTACAATTCTCTCTAAATTTTCCTTATTTGTTACGATTCGCGGCAACCCAAATACCGACCAAGGCGGATCATCGGGATGAATCGCCATTTTAATCCCGCACTCTTCTGCGACAGGGATAATTTGTTCCAAAAAATAACGCAGGTTTTCAAATAAATCGTCTTCTGTAACCCCTTTATATAGAGCAAAAAGGTTTTTGATAGTTTTCAATCTTTCACGTTCCCACCCTGGCAACAAAAAACCGTTTGAGCCACTTTCGATTCTTCTAACCATTTCTTCCGGATCAATATTTTCTATTTTATCTTTCTCATAAGCCAAAACCGTAGAGCCATCGCTTCTTTTTTTCGCTAGATCCGATCTCGTCCAGTCAAAAACAGGCATGAAGTTATAACAAATAACTTTCACACCAGCCTTCGCTAAATTCCGAATAGTTTGTTTATAATTTTCAATATAGCGCTCCCGTGAAGGCAATCCCAGTTTAATATCCTCATGAACATTCACACTCTCAATTACGTCAAGATGGAATCCTTTTTCATTTACCTGTTTTTTCAAATTTAAAATATCTTCAAGCGGCCAAACTTCTCCCACAGGAATATGATATAATGCTCCTACAATTCCCTCCACCCCGGGAATTTGCCTAACCTCATCCAACGAAACAGTATCATTGTCCTTGCCGAACCACCGAAATGTCATTTTCATCGCTTTGCACTCCCTTGATTCATTGAAGGAAATTTACCGAATGTTAAAGTAATTTTTGGCATTAAAATAACAAATATCTTGAACAATTTTTCCTAAAAAAGGATAATCAGGCGGAACTTCTCCATTTTCCACCCAAGTTCCTATTAAATTGCATAGTATTCTTCGAAAATATTCATGCCGTACATAGGACAAAAAACTTCTTGAGTCAGTCAGCATGCCTATAAAACTACTTAAAAGTCCTACATTGGCTAAGTCCTTCATGTGTGATAAAATTCCGTCTTTATGGTCGTTGAACCACCAGGCTGCTCCAAACTGTATTTTCCCTTTAATTCCTTCGCCCTGGAAATTGCCAACAGTCGATGCAATAACGTAATTATATGCAGGATTTAAAGTATAAATAATAATTTTAGGCAGCTTATTTTCTTTTTCTAACGCATTTAAAAAAGAATTCAGCGGCTTTGCCAATATAAAATCGTTAATAGAATCATACCCGGTATTTGCGCCTAACTGTTGGAACTTTCTTGTATTTGTATTTCTTATTGAACCAATATGCAGTTGCATTGCCCAATCTAATGAATGATAAAGTTGTCCTAAAAAACGCAATGTAAACGTTTTATATTTATCTTCTTCTGCTTTCGTTACAATAAAACCATCTTTTCGCTTTTGGAAAATAGCGGACACTTCTTTTAAATCGCTTTCTTCATATGGCATATACTCGAGCCCGTGGTCAGAAATTCTACATCCCATTTCGTGGAAATAGTTTACTCTGTTTCTAATTGCCTCTAACATTTGTTCATAATTAGTTATTTCGATATTCGTAATTTTCCCTAACTCTCCTATATATTTTGAAAAAGAATGATGATTAATTTCTAATAATGGATCCGGCCGAAAAGTGGGCAGTACCTTTGTTTTGATATCTTGGTTACTTTGAATAACTTTATGGTACTCTAAACTATCTAATGGATCATCCGTTGTTCCTATCATTTCTACATTCGATTTAGAAATGATGCTACGGGCTGAAAAATCCTCTTGCTGCAATATTTGATTACAATGATTCCATATCTCCCTGCATGTTTTTTCATTCAAAATTGTATCCATATGAAAATAGCGCTTTAATTCTAAATGAGTCCAATGATATAGGGGATTTCCAATGCAATAAGGTACTGCTTTAGCCCATGCTTCGAATTTTTCATAATCACTTGCGTCCCCTGTTATATATTTCTCTTCAATCCCCAGCATCCTCATTGCACGCCATTTATAATGATCGCCGTCTAGCCACAACTCGGTTAAGTTTTTAAATCGTTTATCTTCCGCGATTTCCCTCGGACTTAAATGACAATGGTAGTCAATAATTGGCATATGTTTCGCATATTCATGATAAAGAATCTTCGCAGATTTATTCTTCAGTAAAAAATCTTCGTGTATAAATGTCTGCACGCAGCTCCCCCCTTTTTCATTTAAAGTCTATACATTACCCCCTAAACAGGGCGAATTCAAACAAAATAATGCGGATATTGTTTCTTTAGTACGTCCTTTTCAATTACCACTAGCCTTAAATGTTCCTCCATCACTTTTCGTGCTTTTTCCGCTTCCTTATTAGCAATTAGTTGATAAATTTGCTTATGATGAGAGATGATAATATCCCAGTCTAAATCGGAAAATAATCGAAGCACGCGCAGGCGGTTAAAATGACTATTTAGGTGCTGGACCATTTTCCATGACCGAGACATCCTGCAACCATCAAAAATAATCTTGTGAAATTCCTCGTCCAGCTCGAAAAGTGCTAAATAGTTGCTCTTTTCCACACATAATTCCTGCATGGCAATATTTTTTTCTAATTGAAATAAATATTCCTCAGTAAATTTTTCACATGCCAACGCCACTACTTCTTTCTCAATGATCTCTCTAATAAATCTGCCTTCTTCTACATGTTCTAAATTAATCCGCGATACGATGGTACCACTTTGAGGAATAATATCTAACAATTCTTCTTGGGCTAATTTTAAGAAAGCTTCACGAACAGGGGTTCTGCTAACATGAAGATTTTCGGCAATTTCCTTTTCAGAAATTTTTGTACCTGGCTCAAGCTCTAATCGCAAAATTTTCTCCTTTAACAAATGATACAGTTGATCTCTCGTTGATCCTCTTGTAGAGCCCTTTATTTGTTGGCTTTCTTGGAATGTAAACATTACCATTGAATTCTCCCTTTCGTTTTATCTCACTATACTAGTATGGTAGTATTATTCGAAAAATAAACATTTCTCTTTAAAGATAGAAATTCGTTTCCATTTTAGCTAAGAAAATATTTCCTGTCAATTGCACAATATATTTATACATTCAGCAATACTGTTGTTGTTAAAAATATTTTGTTTACGTTCAAAAATGTCGTTATTTTGCTCTTGCTTTTTTTACCGCAGCTACTAATAAGGAAGCATTACGGGTTATTTCCAACAGGTATGAATCAGTGAGGTTCTTTTTTACGTTGACTAATGAACTTCCTATCCCTACCGCCTCCACACCTGCTCTTATATAATCTTCTATGTTTTCTATATTTATTCCCCCTGTCGCAATTAACGGTATTTGCGGCAAAGGATCTTTCATGCTTTTAATATAGCTAGGTCCGAATATACTAATAGGAAATACTTTTACAAAATCAGCTCCACTTTCAAAAGCGGTAACGATTTCAGTAGGTGTTAATCCTCCTGCTATACTTACTGCCCCATACCGCTTTGTCATTTGAATCGTCTCTATGTTCATGGAAGGAGAAACAATAAACTTGGCTCCGGATAAAATCGCTAATCGTGCCGTTTCCCCGTCTAATACCGTGCCAGCACCTACCAATACACCCTCTAGCTCGTTTGCCGCTTTTTCAAGCGCTGCCAGCGCTCCTGGAGTTTCCACTGTGATTTCAATGATATTCATTCCACCTTTTTTTAACGCGTGCGCAACGGGGATGATATTCTCAACGGTTGCCCCTCTAATGACAGGAATAATCCCCGTTTCTTTGATAGTTTTGATAGTAATAATATGATCCATGCTTTTTATCCTCCACTTTATTATCGAATAACATCCTCATTATTTTTTGCTATTAGTTTTTCAATCTCATCACGTTCAGGCAGACCATCAACATCGCCGTAAACCATTGTAACCAGCGCGCCTACAGCATTAGCCCTTTCCACAGCATGATATATGCTTAATCCGTCTAGCAGTCCCGAAATAAATCCAGCAGCAAACCCATCACCTGCTCCAACCGGATCGATAACTTGCTCAACCGAAAATCCAGGAACCCATTTATCTTCCTTACCTGTAAAATAATGTGCACCTTTCTCCCCTAGTTTCAGTACTACTAGGGAAGCCCCATGTTCGAGAAATAATTGCCCTAATTTTTCAGGAGGATGGTTGCCAAATAAAAAGGTTGCTTCTACCATCCCCGGAAGTACAATATCTACTTGTGATGCGATATGGAGAAGCGTTTCCCTAGCAATCTCTTCCTTCCAAAGTTTGAGTCGCAAGTTAGGATCGAATACAATTTTCACCCCATTATCGCGCGCTATTTTTATTGCGGCTAAAATAGCTTCCCGACAACTAGCGCTTAGAGCAGGGGTAATGCCTGTAATATGTAAATATTTTGCACTTGCGATATACTCTTCGTCCAAATCAGCCGGTGATAATAGGCTTGCTGCAGAGCCTTTGCGATAATAGTAAACCCTAATGTCATTTTGCCTTCTCATTTCCTTAAAATAAATGCCTGTTGGTGCTTCTTCATCAATCTTTGCCTTGCTTATATCAACGCCTTCTCCCTTTAAAAAAGCGAGAATCGCCTTTCCAAATTCATCATTTCCGACTCTGCTAATCCAACCGGCACGATGTCCTAACCTTGCAAGACCAACTGCAACATTAGACTCAGCACCACCGATCTTTTTCGTAAAATGGGTTGCGTATCTCATTAATCCATTGCTAGTAGGAGTAAAAACTACCATGGATTCTCCTATTGTAACAACATCCATCTTAAACCCCCACTTTTCATATTAATGTTATATTGGTGAAGGGAAATCTATCCAAACTAAGACTTCCCTGTATTTGCGCTTAACATTATGAGTACGATGTAATGAAGCTGTCATCTAATCCAACATAGGTATATGTTTCATCTTTCACCGGTTCTACTTCGATAAGCGTCACTTCGTTTTTTGTTAACCTTACTTGCAACCTTAAAATATTATTTTCTGTCCGCATTCGGCACGTAGTCACCTTAGGCTGTGCTACCTGGCGAAGTGTCTCTACAGCTTTTTTATTTGGAAACCGCGGTCTCCCCATTTGTTTCCATACAGCCCATGGGTTACCGTTATCCTCATCTACTGTTTGCCGCTTCACAAAAACATCTTCAAACGGAATCGGTATTTCAATTTCTAAATCTTTTGTAAAATCATTTCCTTTCTCCATAACTAAGTTCCAGGCAACCATCGCAATAGAACCATCTTCTCTTCTAGTCACAATTAGTTCCTCATCACGATAAAGCCGTTCATTACCTAAAGCATTAAAAAATGTAAACAAGTAGAAAGTTGGTTTTGGGATCGAATTAAGGGCAACTAGACCAAATCCGCCGTGAAATTGTGCCTTCGGAACATCCATTTCTTCAAATACATCGCTAAATGTCCAATAAGAGAAAGAATCAACATAATCCCCGCCTTCACTCAAAATACGGGCTATATATGCCGCGTTTAAAACGGTATCGTGAACCGGGTTGATCGGACTGTAGGATGTATTATACTCCGTAATATGAAAAGGCAGGTGCGGGAACGGTGATTGATCAATCAGCTCACGAACTGTTTTAAATTGTTGTAACATATCTTCCGGAGCTTCTAATTCTTGATAATAATACTCAAATGTCTTTTTATGCGGCGCCTTTGATGTATAAGCATGTCTGCTTACAAAGTCGACCGGTACATTTTCGTCGGCGCAAAAGTTAAGAAAATCAACAATCCATTCATCGCTTCCCCCACATATTGCCGGCCCTCCAACTTGAATATCAGGATGAACACTTTTTACTGCAGCCGCCGTAACTTTATATAGCTTAAAATATTCTTGTTTATCAGCATCTTTCCAGAAATTCACTAAGTTTGGTTCATTCCAGACTTCAAAAGGCCATCTCAGCACTTCTTCTATACCATAACGCTCCACAAAATGAGAGACTACCGCTACGATTAAGTTATACCATTTGTTGTAGTCCTTAGGAGGCGTAACGTTTCCTTTCCAATAAAATACAGTTTGATCTCCAGACGCTAAGGCGCTTGGCATAAACCCAAGCTCGACAAACGGACGGATTCCTAGATCTAAATAGGAATCAATAATTCTGTCAATATAAGTAAAATTATAAAAAGGTTTTGTTTCTCCATCGATTTCCACTTCACGATAAATGCCTACATCATCAGAAAGCAAACCGTGTCCGCGGATATATTGAAATCCTATTTTTTCTTGAACCAATTTCAGATGATCTAAATATTCTTTCTGCAATGCAAGCCCCAATCTTCCTGTGCCGACACAGAATTTCCAATTCTTCTTAAACAATTTTGGTTCATCATCACGAACTTTTATTTTTTTCATGACAATGATTCACTTCCTTTATGAGGATATGTTGAATAAACCCGTCTCATCATTTATAAATAGTGCGATTATATTTATCCCCAATTCCTGATTTGCGATAAAAATACGTATTAATCACATCCCGCCATTCTTTTGCATGTTCTACTTGAATATTTAAACGCTCCAAAACATCACGATATCTTTTTTCATCTATTTTACCTTTTAATCTTTTCCATCTTTCTCTTAACTGTTTCGCTTGCTCCACACCTTCAAAATGAGTATTGTATATATGCTGAATAACGGTTTCGCCGGATTTTAGGCGATGTGTATAAGGGACGTGATGGAAAAATAGAAGTAATTCATCTGGACAAGATTCAATGGATTCGTACATCTCAGCGTTTTCAGGAAAATATTGAGCTGTAAAACCTGTCCCAGTTCTTACTGTTCTATCTACTCCGATTCCGTAACGGTCCGCATAATGATATGTTCCCCACGGAGAATACTCATACCCATCTACATTAGGACCGTAGTGATGCCCTGGATTCACCATCCACCCTACTCCAAGTGGAGCTGTATAGTTTTCATAAATTCTCCAAGAGTCTAAAAGCATCTGGCTAACCTGTTCAACAACCTCCGGGTCATCCCCAAATGTAAGCAGCACCCATTCATTCGTTATTTCCTCCGCTGAAAGGTCTGGATTCCAAGCTAAGCGCCCGTATCCATATAAGTTAGCTTGCGCCAATGTATGCCCCGTCCAATTCGGATCATCGCCTATATTAGAAACAGCTGCGATCCCGCTATACTGATAATCGTATAAAGAACCATCTACTACCTTTTTCACTTGTGAGCCTTTCCCTTTTGCATACGTATCAAATTCCAATACTTCTTTCCACTGTGGAATTAAATAGCATAAATGTTTTTGCTGCCCTGTATATTCTTGCGTGATTTGAAACTCCATCATTTGATTCGTTTTTGGCATCGCACCAAATAAAGGGGACACAGGTTCCCTTACCTGAAAGTCCATCGGGCCATTTTTAATTTGCAAAACGACATTGTTATGAAATTGACCATCTAATGGCTTGAAATGATCATAAGCCGCTTTCGCTCTGTCGGTCGAACGATCCCGCCAATCTTGCTGACAATTGTAGACAAAACATCTCCAAATCACGATTCCTCCAAATGGCTGTAGCGCCTTGGCAAGCATATTTGCTCCCTCGGCATGGTTTCTATTATACGTAAATGGTCCAGGCCGAAATTCGGAGTCTGCTTTCACCAAGAAACCGCCAAAGTCCGGAATATGCTGATAAATGCGTTCAACTGTACTTTTCCACCACTGCTGTACACTAGAATCCAGCGGATCAGCCGTTAGTAATCCTCCAATTTGAATCGGACTTGCATAGTTGATACTTAAAAACGTCTGTATACCGTAAGCTCTAAAAATATCTGCAATTTTTGCAACATCCGGTAAAAATTCCTCTGTGATCAATTTCGTTTCTGCTTCGTGGACATTTACGTTATTAATAACAACCCCATTAATTCCTACCGAAGATAGCAACCGTGCATAATCTTTGATACGGTTCCCATTTTTTATAAACTTATAGTCTTTAAAGAAAATAGAGCGTCCCGCATATCCACGTTCAATACTTCCATCCATATTGTCCCAATGGTTAATCATGCGCAATTGATTTTTCGGATTTTCAAAAATAGATAAATGATCAATATCTTTTTTCATCTGCAATAATCGAAGAAAATGGAATACAGCATACAAAACACCTTTATCCGTTTTTCCCACTAAATAAATAGATAATTCCCCGTTAAAGGATATAGACTGAATAGTATATCCTTCCTTGTTCATTTGCCGAAACTCTCTTAAACTTGAAAATCGATGTTTTACCTCTTCATCATCTATAGTACCTAATAGAATAAATCCACTTTTTTCGACGCTCTTTACTACTTTCGGTTGAATGCCCAAAATAGACGATATGCCTCTCGAAAGTTCCTCAACAGCCGAATGAAAAACAGGCGATGCTCCTTTAACAACTATATTTGAAAATAAGGAAAGGTTTTGATAGTATCCTTCTACTTTCTCATATCTTAGCCAACAAGGTTCGTATTGTTCCCCTTCCTGCAACACTATCCCATTTCCTTCCATATATAATGCCTCCTGTTAATTCAAAATATAAGGATCTTTTTATTCTTTTTCTGCTCCCAAAACGATTCCTTTTACAAAAAATTTCTGAACAAATGGATATACAATAAGCATAGGCAATGCAGCGATAAAAATTTGCGCCGATTTTACAGTCCGCTCTGATAAGTTTTTCAATGTTTCTGCATCGACACTCATTTTGCTAAAATCTTGCTGCACAATAATCGTCTGCAAGAATGTAGATAGCGGATAGTGCTTTACATTAGACATATAAATCATACCGTCAAACCATGAGTTCCAATGAAACACCATGGTAAACAGAGAAATTGTAGCGATAGCTGGCACGGAAATTGGTAAATATATTCTCCAAAATATGGTGAAATGATTAGCTCCATCGATAATAGCAGCTTCTTCTAGTGATTTTGGTACGGAAGTTCTAAAAAAGTTGACAAGCAATATCAAATTAAAGGAACTTATTGCCGAGGGCAACACTAATGCCCAAATCGTGTCGGTTAGCCCTAGCTTTGTTACAACCATATAGGTTGGCACTAGTCCTCCGTGAAATAACATGGTGAAAACGAAAAACCACATATAAATTTTTCTACCTTTAAAAGCATGATCACTCTTTGATAAAGAATAGGCGGCACATAACATACATGCCATGGATATAGATGTTCCCAATACAACCCGGAGAAGCGAATTCAATAATGCACGTACAAAATTTTCGTTTCCAATCGTCTTTTTATATGCATCTAGCGTAAAATCAACAGGCCACAAACCAACAATGTTAGCTGTTGCTGCCGCGCTTCCGCTAAAAGAAACAGCCAAGATATGAATGAGCGGCAGTATACATAGCAATGCTGATAATGCTAGAATAAAATAATTGAATATAATAAATATTTTATATGACAAACTTTTCTGGTAATGATACATGATCCTCCCCCGCTTAGAATACTTTGTAGTTTGCGTATTTATACGCTAAACGGTATCCTGCAACAACTAGAATAAAGCTAATAATCGATTTGAATAAACCAACAGCTGTACCGTAACTAAAGTCTCCGTTTAAAAGTCCGACACGATAAACATACGTATCAATAATATCCCCCGTTTTATATACAAGCGGATTATAAAGGTTTAAAATTTGGTCAAACCCTGCGTTTAAAATGTTTCCTAATGATAATGTACCAACTACAATAATGATAGGAAGCATGGACGGCAATGTAACATAAACAGTTTGTTGCCACCGGTTAGCACCATCGACAATTGCTGCTTCATATAACGTTGGATTGATGGAGGTAATAGCAGCAAGAAAGACAATCGTATTAAAACCGCATTCTTTCCAAACATCCGTGATGACAACAACCGTACGGAACCAATCGTTATCTCCGAGAAAGAAAATCGGTTTAATATTAAACAACGAAACTAATACACGGTTAACAATTCCTCCTTCTGGAGAAAGCATATCAATTAAAATACCTCCTAATATAACCCAAGATAAAAAGTGGGGCAAATAAACAATCGTTTGCACAGTTCTTTTAAATTTCATGATATAAACCTCATTTAACAATAAGGCAAATGCTAAAGGAACAACAATGTTAAAAACAATCTTTAGTGATGAAATGATTAAGGTATTCCAAATTACTTGTCTAGCATCCTCATATTCAAACATCGTTTTAAAATGATCTAGTCCCACCCAAGGGGAGTGAAGAAAACCTAACCAAGGTTCATAATCTTGAAATGCCATTACAAGACCGAACAAAGGAATGTACTGAAAAATAAAAACAATGATTACGGCTGGCAGTAACATTGCATGTAACTGCCATGTATTTCTCAAATTCCAACTATTCTTTTTTAATTTTTTCTTTTTGTTTATAACCGTTTGGCTTTCTAAATGCGTTTGCGTCTGCAAATCCCTTCTCCTCCTTTTCCTAAGTAACGAGGGACCACGAAACCATGTAATGTAAACTTTTATCGTCCAACTATATCCATTGCTAACAAAATATCAATTATAAGAGCAATAAGTTATGGTAAGAACGGCGCGAACATACGCAAAATTCCAAATAAGTTCGCACCGTTCAAAAGTATTTTTACTTGTTCCCCTTCACTGATTTATACCATTCATTGACTTCCTTCGTAATGTCATCGCCGCCGGATTTTCTCCATTTTTTAACAAATTTGTCAAATTCATCAAGAGACGCTCTTCCGTAGATGATATTTGCAAATGTTTCTCTTTCCATTTTTGTGAGGAATTCTCCTCTTTTTTGCATTGTTTTCGTAGGAGGGCCATTGAACTCGTTTTCAATTCGGTATTGATTTTGTTGATTAACAATAGTGGCCGCTTTCATATATGGCTCACCTTGTGCTACGATCTTCGTATACTCGTATGCATTTTTTGGTTGCCGTTTTGTAGTGTATAGCTCTTCTGCAAGGTTATAAAGCATATAAGGAATCGTAGGAATATCGGTTGTCAAGAAATATTTTCCCGGATCTATTGCTCCTCCTGGAATTTGTTTCGGGTCATATACAGGCTTTCCATCCTTCATAACATAGTCGTATCCTTCAAATAATCCATATTTGAAATATTTAGAATCATTGAATATATAACTGTAGATTGCATCCCAGTATTCGAAAAATTTATCCATATGTTTAAAGTTTTTATTAAATAGAAACATTCCTACAGTTAGTCCCTCACCGCGGCGTCCTATTTTTCCATCTGGCCCGCTTGGCAGAGGGTAAGGTTCTACAACTGCTCCTGGATTATTTTTAATTGCGTCAGATACTGGCCAACCTGCTGCCCATGGAGGTGCCGATAAAATTCCTGATTTCCCGGCAACAAAACTTTTGATAGCTGTTTGTTCATCTAAAATTCCTACTTCTTTATCCAAATATCCTTTCTCATACCATTCATGTAGCTTGGCTAACCCTTTTTTAATAGACGGCTGAACCGATCCGTATACTAAGGAGCCATCTTTTCCTTTTGACCAAGAACCGGGTACATAATTGCCATATGCTCCAAAAATAAAACTTCCATCTGCAAGCCAAGTAGCTAAACCATTTTTGCTGGCAAGTGTTAACCCAATGGTGTCTTTTTTACCGTTTCCGTCCGGGTCTTGGTTTACAAAAGCATCCATAATTTTTTCAAGATCTTCGATTGTTTTTGGGGGCTGTAACCCTAATTTGTCCAACCAGTCCTTACGAATCCATAACAATGAATCCGATCCGTTTCCTCCCGAGAAACGAGGGATACCATATCGTTTGCCATTTACGGTTGCCGGATAAAACGCTTCAGGAAATTTATTAAATATTTCTTTCAATCTTGGTGAAGCATACTTTTCAATCGCCTCATCTACCGGCATCACTTTTCCTGAACGGATTAGGTCATTAATTAACAAACCATCCGCTACCATAAAAACATCTGGAAGTTCTTGACCAGATGAAAGCGCTAAACGAATTTTGTTATAATATTGCTCATCGTTTGGCGCTGTCCATAACGTCTTGAATTTAATACCGAGCTCTTTTTCAGCCCATCTTGTGACAGGGTTGTTATTCACATCTTCTCCTTTTCTAAATTTCGTATCGTCTTTTAGAGTCCGGATTGTCGTAATCGTCACTAGCTGTTTTCCACCATCCGATTTAGTTGAACTATTTGACGAAGCCGGTTCTTTGTCGGTGCAGCCTGCTAGCATTCCGATAGTCATAACCGCAGCTGCCACTGAAGCAAACAGCTTTTTTAACACCTCTTCTCCCTCCAATCGTTTTCAATGAAATGCCCTCTGTTACAAATGAGCTATCAAAACTGCCGATACTTCACGAAGAAAAATTTCCCTCCCCCGTTTATCCCCCCTTTCACGCAATCCATTCGTGATTACAGAAACATAAGGATCTCTCTCCTTAATGTTCTATCCGTAAACGGTTTCAAAATGTGTTAGCCTTAGCAACTTGCTATTTTCGTATGGCAGCTATGGTAAATAGCCCCCATTTATTGGCTCTTAACTTCTCCATGAACCAATATGTTTATTAGTAACACTAGTATACTAGTTCTAAATTGATTATAAACAAACGCTTGTATTCATTCAATGCCTTTCAGAATTTTTTTAATAAATTTTAAAAAGAGGAACCCGCCATCATCATCCAAGACGATGGCGGCATTGTTTGATCTTTACAATTTTCCAAAAGGATAGTTAGGGTGGTGGAACTCATCAAAAACAAACAGCCAATTCTTCTTTCCTTACTTTTTTATCCCCATATTTTTACTCTTTTTCTTCAAGCCATAGAATGCTTGTCACCCCACGAGGATAATACTTGCTTCCACTAATCTCTCCGGCAATAATTTGGTCACTCCAACTCCAAACGGAAAGGGTTGGATGTGTCAACCAGGCTACATGTGCCGCATCTGCTTTCGCACCTGCTTCATCCCATTTCCATCTTAAAATGTGTCGGGCAATAAACTGACACAAGTATACTTTGCTTAGCCATGAGTTATTGCTTGTAGACGAAATTTTCCATCCTCCATCTGGAAATAGGCAGATTCCTTCCTTTAATACGTACTCCAAGTGTTTTCGTAAAGCTCGAATATATTCACCAAAACGGCCATTTGGGTCTAATGCTTCACGACAATTTGTAAAATATGGAAACACTAATCCTTCGATCGCTGGAATAATCTTTGAGTCATTCCCTTCTCCCATAACGGCTGGAATATATCCTTGTTCTGTCACGTGACTAACAATCGTAGCTGCACATTTTTCCGCTTGTTCCCCTGCTAAAGTGGCCAACGTTTCCTTTCCAGTATCCAGGAATATTTTTTCAAGCGCTACATACGCTGCCCAGCATTTTCCTGCCAAATACAAATTATTTCGCGCTTGTCCTAGGGAGATATCTAGACTGTCATAGGTTGTAATCTCTGCTCCACCCATCGTACGCGTACTGTCTAAGCCCATCACCCCATTTCGTTTTTCCGGATCTGGATGATCCCGATTTACCATACTTTCCAAACACTGTTCTAAAATTGGCAGTTTTTCTTGCCTCCAAGCCCAATCTTTTGTTTGTTCTATATATACAGCTGCACACAGTACCCAGTTAACTAATTGTTCATGCGTCATATGTGAGAAGCAACCATCGATCCCATAAAGCTCATATGCCGAATAATGAGGGCGGGAAAATGTATTTGCCACCCCCATATCATGTGTAAAACTGATACCTCCTGGATACTCTTTTTCCTCTCCTGGGAAACGAACTCGATCGTAATAGCTGTATCTTTCTACATACAAATCTAAGACATTTTTAACAGTCCATGGGTTCATTTTTAACTCGAAGAACAACTGATCTACTGTTAAATCAAACGTATTCATCATGCGGTATTCGCCTTCATTCACTACCCAGATTGGCTTTCCATCATGTTCTAACAACTGGGTGTTGCCGTAATAACTGCGAATTGCATGAGCCATCATAAATTTTTGGTCATCAGATAACCAGTCTTTCTCTATCAACTGATTTGATTGAACAGAGCGCTCTTTCAACGCTTCGATGTGATTCAAAGCATATTTTCCCACCTCTTCAATGTTTTTAAAGAAACGGGTATAAAAATAAGACGTGTCCAATCCAGCAGTTACGTATCCGGACCGGTAAAAACATACTGCAAACTGATATGTTCTCGTCGTCCCGGCTGGTGTATCCATAATTAATGCCCCAACTTTTCCCAATCCAAAGGTCCAATTTTCCTCCAACGGATTCGTTAAAATATCTTCCAAGCTAAAATGCAGTGCCGAACGTACATCGTTTTGATTCGATACAATAGCCGTTATGCGGCCTTGTCCAACCCCACGCAATTGTGGACACGTATCATCAATTCGTCTCATTGATGTATAAGGATCGTTCCCTTCAAATCCAAAAAATGCGCGTCTTGGCGATGTTCCTCTCGTATTGTCAACAGTGAGTTCAACAACCACCGCAGGAACTAAAGCAAACTTTAAATCTTCTTCTTTTGCTGTGTCAGGATCCGGAACAGATTTCATAGGAGAATAAATGGTAAACGTAAGATCCCCCGCTTTCCACGTGTCGGTAGAAACATGAAATTCCCGTTGGATCATTTCCTTAGGAAATGGAACAAGAATTTGTGGTTTCTGTGGATTTGGATCTGGATTTTCAATATCATATCTTTTACTCTCATCATCACCGGACTCAAAAAACGGCAGTACCTCATACATACCTGGCTGATCCAATGAGGCAACACCTATATATACATTTTGCCGAGGCGGACGTCCCAACTCGAGATCCAACCCTCCGCTTTTTCCTGGAAATCCAAGCGTGAAGCTGGCAAACGCCCCTACTGGTGAGTGATGGGCGTTAAAAAACATGTTTTTTGGCATGTCTATACTTCTCCTTTCTAACTAATTATCCTTTAATTGCTCCAGCCGTAATTCCTTCTACAATTCGGTCGCTGAGGAAAAAGAATGCTAGTAGAATTGGCAAAATACTAATCATCAACGTTGCACCAATTGCTCCCCAATCTGTCGTATATTGTCCAATAAAGTTTTGGATCCCTACCGTAAGGGTTTTATATTGATCTGAACTAATAAATGTGTTTACAAAAACGAATTCGTTCCAGTTATAAATCATATTGATAATCGCCGTCGTTACGATGACAGGAGAAGTCATCGGTAAAATGATTTGGAAAAACATCCGATGAACAGAACACCCATCCATAATTGCGG
This sequence comes from Parageobacillus sp. VR-IP, assembly GCF_013357975.1. Taxonomy (NCBI): domain Bacteria; kingdom Bacillati; phylum Bacillota; class Bacilli; order Caryophanales; family Anoxybacillaceae; genus Parageobacillus; species Parageobacillus sp. VR-IP. Next base: position 196,772 of record NZ_JABVYQ010000003.1, on the reverse strand, counting down.
ATTCTTCTAACTCACGTGGTAATGAGTAATAAAACCCAAGCAAAACCATTATAGTAAGTGGCAGGTTAAATCCGATATTCGTTAAAATAACAGATAATGGATGGTCTACTAATTTCATTTTCATAAAAAAGCTAAACAATGGAATCAGTGTTGAATGAACTGGAATCATCAACCCGACCATAAACAATCCCAATACAACATGTTTTAATTTCCAATGCATACGCGTAATAGCGAAAGTAGCGAAACTGGCTAATAATACTGTGAAAATGACTGATAACGTAGTGATCCAGACGCTATTAAAAAAATAACGTTCTATATTTCCTTCCACCCATACTTTTACATAGTTTTCCCATCTAGGCGGAGATGGCAATGCAAAAAGTGGCGTATTAAATACTTCTTGGTTATTCTTCAGAGAAAAGAACAATAGCCAAATTAGAGGAAGTATTTGAAAAACAGCTAGAATAATTAGCACTGTATAGAAAATGAACATGCCTATCTTCTTTCCGATTTGACCAGGCAGCAATGAAATAACCGGCTTTTCGGTCACTGTTGCTCGCTCCATCTTTGTCCCCACCTTTGCGGTTAATATTGTACCTCTTCACTAGAATTAGTAAGTTTTCGAATAAGCCATGTAACAATCATACAAATGAATAATAGAGAAAAGGCGACCGTGCTTCCGTACCCAAAATTAAAACTGCGAAACGCTTTATGATACATATAGGAGGCCATTACTTCACTTGCGCCGTTCGGTCCCCCGTCTGTCATTACATAAATAAGATCGAAATATTTCAAAGAACCTACAACGGCTAACACAATGGTTACTTTAATAACCCCTGAAATTAAAGGAACTTTAATTTTATAAGCCAATTGCAAAGGATTGGCCCCATCGATAATCGCTGCTTCTATAATAGAAGGCGGGATACTTTTTAAAGCTGCATAGTAAATCAAAATATAAAACCCTGCATACTGCCATATAATAGGGATAAAGATCGCATATAGCACAATCGAAGGATCAGCCAACCAGTTAGGAGGATTTTCTATTCCTAAAAAGGAGAGAAAATGATTAAGCATGCCATTAGATGGATGGTAAATTCTCAGCCAAAGTTGACCAATAGCAACAGAAGACAACAACATCGGTATTAAGTAAATTTTTCTTAATAAATTTGCGCCTTTGACTTTCCCAGAGAGTACAAGTGATACTGTTAAATAACCTAACAAACTAATAACAGAAAAGACTGCTAGTAAGAATGAATGATAGACACTTTTCCAAAACATTTCATCTTTTATCAATTCTTTATAATTATCCAAACCAATAAACTTCATCTGTCCGATGCCGTCCCATTGGGTTAAGCTATAATATCCTGTCATGATGATCGGAATATAAATTAATGCTACAATCAATAACAAAGGTGGAAGTATATATAAAGCAATGACTTTTTTATCAGACATCATGTTATTCATGACGTCTTCCCTCCTTTACTCATTGACCAAAAAGGACATATTTTCAAATATGTCCTTTTTGGTCAGATTTTCTTTATTGTGTCTTTGCAAGTACTTCTTCATGCTGTTTTACGAAGTCCTTAGGTGTAACCTCTTCTCCAAACAATGATTGAATTAAATTCAAGTGAGTCTGTGCTGCTTCCGGATTCATTTGCACATCGGCAAACAATGTGATGTTGCTAGCTTTATTTAGCTCGCTGAGTACATCGATGTATAGCTGTGGTAAATGGATATTTGCCGTATCGACTTTTGTTGCAGGAATAACCCCAGCTTTTGTGACAGATTGCTCTCCCCACTTTTCAATAAAGAATTTCACAAATTCTTTTGCCTCTTTTTTGACTTTAGAGTTTTCAGAAACGAACAATCCAACTCCAGGACCACCAACCCAGCTATTTACATCTCCTTTTCCACCATCAACTACAGGGAATTTAAAGAAACCGACTTTGTCTCTAAACTCTTTTGGTACTTCATCATTAGTAGTAAAGTTGGGCAATTCCCATGTTCCCATTAAGTACATAGCGGCTTTTTCATTCATAAATTCTGATTTTGCTTCATCGTTAGATAATCCATTAAATCCTTTAATAAACGCTTTCATTTTTACTAATTTTTGAACTTCTTCCGCTGCTTTGATTAAACTTGGGTCTTCAAAAGAGCCTTTACGATTAATCGCATTTTTCAACGTATCTGCTCCACCAATTCGATCAGCCAGATACATGTACCACAATGATCCTGTCCAGCGATCTTTATTTCCAAGCGCAATCGGTGCTACACCATTTTTAACAAGCGTTTGAACAATATTTTTAAAATCTTCATATGTTTGAGGTGGCTCTAAATGGTACTTGGAAAAGATTTTTTTGTTGTAGTAAATAGGAGTGATATTTAATTCTAATGGAAGCGCATACGTTTTATTGTTAACAGCATATGCTTCAGTTGTTCCCGAAACAAACTTATCTTTCAGCCCGGAATTCAAGATATCATCTAGCGGCGCAAATAAATTTCCTTTTACATAAGGCTCTAAAAATCCTGCAGCCCAAGTCATTCCTACATCAGGAAGTTCATTGGAAGAAGCAAGTATTTTTAGTTTATTTTTATATTGTTCATTTTCTAAAACTTCCTGTTTAACCGTAACATTTGGATTTTGCTTTTCAAACTCTTTAATAATTTCATTCACAATCATGTTTTGCTGCTTCGAACTTCCCGCAGGCCAAAGGTGCATAAATGTAATCGTTACTTTTTTTCCCGATTCGGATGAAGATGGATTTCCATTTGTTGAACTGGAGCAGCCTGTTAACACAAGTGCAAAAGCAATGACCATGGCGCATAATAATGAATACGCTTTCTTTGACAAATCCAATCCCCCCTTGGTTTTTGCTACAATGCAATTATAGCATTGTAAAAGCGAGGGGATTAAGGTAACGATGGTTGGCTAAAATTCTACTTTTTTTAGATTCTCTTTTCTAAACTGGTAAGGGGTTATTCCTTCAAACTCTTTAAACAATTTGATAAAGTATTTTGCGGTCTGATACCCTACTTCTTCTGCGATCTCTGCAATACTTAAATCTGTTGTAATTAATAAGCTTTTTGCTTTTTGCAGTCTACATCTTGTTACATATTCGCTAAAAGTCATGTTTGTTTCCTCTTTAAACAAAGTGCTGAAATAACTAGGGTTTAAATGTACGAATGATGATACTTCACGTAAACTAAATGGTCTATTTAGATTTTCATGAATAAACCGTATTGCTTCTTTAACGACTTGAGAACGCGTTCCTTCTTGGATATTGATTACCCGGTTATCAATCATTTTCTCCACTACCGCTGCTTTCTGACGCTCTTCCCAAATCTTTATCGCTTGCTCCACTGCATGAATAAGTTTATGTTTATCTATCGGTTTTAAAAGATAATTCACTACACCTAACGTAATAGCTTCTTGCGCGTATTCGAATTCAGAATAAGCGGATATGATAATCACAACCGGTTTGCTTTTCTGCTTCTCTATTGACTTGATTAGTTTTAAACCAGTCATTTCAGGCATGCGAATATCTGTGATTAACAAATGGATCGTTCGCTGATTCATCATGTTGATCGCCTCTTCCCCATTTGCCGCACAAAAAATTTCATGTTTCCCCGCTGACCAGGACTCTAAAGTTTTCTTTAATCCTTGTCGTGCTCGTGGTTCGTCATCAACAATCAAAATAGTCCGGAAATTCATCATTGAATCCCCCGCTTTTGGGAATTTTGAAAGATATGCATGTGCCTTTGCCCAACTCACTTTGAATGACCACTTTTCTATCTTCCCCATAATAAAGCTGCAGTCTCCTATTTACATTGGCAATGGCCATCCTGCTTCCTTTAAATGTTGGAAACTCCTTTTTATTTAACAACTGTTCTATTTCCTGTAGAGTTTTTTCATCCATTCCAACACCATCGTCTATTACTTTAATAATTAACTCAGGGGAATGATCAGATTCCTCTACAGTGACCAACACAGAACCTTGTTCCATCTTATTTCCAATCCCATGCAAAACGGCATTTTCCACTAGCGGCTGAATTAACAGTTTTGGTATCCGGATATCTAAACATCGCGCCGGGACTACTATATCCCATATCAGACGATCTCCCCATCTTAATTTCATGATTTCCATGTAACGTCTAATATGTTCTATTTCTTCGCGAAGCGTTACCCATTCGTCATTTTTTGAGCTACTTATAGTGTAGCGAAATAATTGAGACATATTAAGGACAAATTGCGATAATTCTTCTTCTTCCTTTTCTACAAGGGACCAATAAAGGGCGTCAAGCGTATTAAAAAGAAAGTGAGGATTTATTTGCGCCTGCAGAGCTTTCAACTCTGCGCGGCTGCGAACCAATTCTTTTTCATAAACTACTTGAATTAAGTGTTTAATATTTTCTACTAACGCATTATATGTTTCATTCAACTCATTAATTTCAACCGTTGATGAAATCGGCGGGCTTGTCCTTAACTCGCCGTTTCTGCCACGTTGCATGATTCTCGTTAATCTCAAAATCGGCTGAGTAATCATTGTAGAGAGAGAGAAAGAAAATATCAAAAAAATAAAGAAACCTATCGTTCCGGAAAGGATAATCGCATTTTTAAGGATCGACACCCCTTCGGTAAGCGTCTTCACGGGAGTTACAATTACAAGCGTCCATCCAGTTAAATTAGATAATTGTTTTACCACTAAATATTCTTCCCCATCTTTTCGAATCATAGGTTGTTTGGCATGAAGAAGTTGGCGGAAATCCCCTTTGTAGTTTAAAAAAATTGGATTTGAATTGGAATCAATAAGAAGCATATATCCTTTCTTTCCTTTAGTTGGATAAAAATAATCACTAAATTGAAAATAATCCCGATTTATGCGAACTAATAAATAGCCGCCTGGGGAAAACCATCGTTCCATTAGGCGAATTTGCCGCAAAGCTAGAAAATATCCCGGAGCCTTCGGATCACGGCCAACCCAGACCATTTTTCCCTTTGCCTCGGAAGCTTGTTTAATCCATTTTATACCTATTCGGTCACCTAAATTCTCTTCATCTAATGGAAATATTTTTTTGTAGTTATTCGTATAAAGTTCAAGAGAATGAATTCCATCAGAATACGCCTGAAACGTATTTACCATATGCATTAGCCCCTGCTTTTCCCTGAATCCGGGAGAGTAACCGTTAGCTATTTTCAAAAGCAGCTGTTGTACGTATATATTAGTGGCCACCTGTTTTGTTAATGTATCGATTTGTTGATAGAGAGCTTCTAAACGTCCGTTGGCATGCATCGCCGTCTGCTCGATCTGCTTCTCGGCGTTGTTTTTTAGCAACGTAGAAACTAAATGAAAGGTCATCATTCCTACCAAACATAGCACCATGATCATTACAGATACAAAAACAATTAATATTTGGTTACGAAGCGTATTAAATTTATATAATCTCTTCTTCAATATCTTTATCCCCCCATAGCATGATTGTTTGCTTTCATGAACGATATTTCTTACATAATAAAGGGACAAATAATAGTATGGGCCACAAACCTAAGCAGTGATTCATATTCCGTTTTATCGTAATATTATAATTATATCTAAAAAGACAGAAAAGACAGATTTAAAGGGAATTCCAAATATGGAATTCCCTCATAATACTAACTCCACTATTTAACAAACTCATTTAGAAAACGTAATATAGTAAATCTATCACGTAAATGATATGCTTCTTTAAGGCTTCTATCAACCAATTCTTGATCTATCCCAAGCTGTTCTGGAGTGCAAGCACCTCTTACTCTTTCCATCATTAAGCGCAGTTCTGATGGAGATGGCAGCGACCCAAACCATTCTTTTATTTTTTGTCTGTTTCTCTCCAACAGTTCTATAGTCTTGTTACCTAATAATGCTTTATTTTCTCGTAAATCATTTAAGAGGATTAAAAAATGATTGGTATATACTTCAGCAATTAATGATGTGGAAACCCCTACTTTAGTTCCGTGAAGCACTTGTGGCTTTTTCTTACGCAAAAATTCCATTTCCCAATAATGAGATAGATGGTGTTCTCCGCCAGATGCTGGATATGATTGTCCCATTATCAGCATCGCTATTCCCGATTGAAGAAGTGCGTTCATTAAAATCTGCACTCCTTCTTCTTCTGCAGCAGCGATTTTCTCGATATTGTTGACGCATTCCTGCAACGACTCTTGAGTAATCTTATCAACCAGTGGACAATATGGCTCGCCAGCAACAAGATGGCCAAAACGCCAGTCAATAAGCGAAGTGTATTTGGCTATCATATCCCCAAATCCTGCTGCGATCATCTGTTTAGGTGCCTGTTTTAATACACTAATATCCGCAAATACAGCAATAGGCGCCTGTGCTTGAATAGTCTTTTTTACTCCTCGGATAATTAATGGCGCGCCCATAGAGGTAAATCCGTCGACAGATGGAGCTGTGGGCACGGAAATAAACGGAACTTTCATTTTATAGCTGCAAAAGCGTGTAATATCATGAATCGTTCCGGATCCAACCGCTAATATTGCATCAACATCATGAGGAATCTCCAAAAGCGCTTGTACAATGGACGCTTCATCTGCTATAACATCACCATTTTCATCTGGCTGAATGAAACAAGTAGTATGATGAATCTGTTCCCCTTGCAATAATGCGCTCAACTGTCGTCCAGCTGCTTCAAATGTATGTTGGTCTACAATTAAAGCAACTGTTTGATATCTTTTTCTTTGCAAGTATATAACTACTTGTTGTAAAGCATCATCGCTGATCATAATGGTTTCAATCGGGATGTCATTATGGTCGTTCCCACAGTGACATTGTTTAGAAAGAGCCTTAATTTCTATTAATGTTCGATTCATTGCACTATTTCCTCCCCAAATCGAACGATATCGTAAATCGAATCAATAATATAGTCGGGGAGCTCCTTCTCTAATAACGAATCGAGATGTTTTTTCTTTGTATTTCCCGTCAAGACAAGTGCTGTTAGTGCTGTTTTCATTCCATGCATACGCCCCATCCGAATATCCGTTTCAATACTGTCGCCAATAATCAGGCACTTTGGTGGGCTTACTTGCAAATAACGCAAAGCAGCTTCCGCCATAAAACAAGAAGGTTTACCTAAAATAAGTTCCACTTTTCGTCCTGTCGTTGCTTCAATCGCTCCAATCATTCCTACCACATCTATAGCATTTCCGTTCTCATTCGGAAATGTTTTATCTGCATGTGTCGCAATGATTCTCGCTCCGTGCTGCACAGCTTGAAACGCTAAATTTAAATCATCGTATGTCATTCTTTCATGTAGTGTTATAACCAGAAAATCCGCTTCTTCCGGTTTTTTTGCCAATCGAACATGATAACGTTGAAGCTCTTCCCGTAATCCATCATCTCCTAATGTCCATACTTTGCAAAACGGATAATGTACGTACAGAAATTCTGCTGTAACTGTAGATGACAAAATAATTTCTTCTTTCCGTACACTAATTCTCCATTTCTTTAGCCACTCGTAGCACATTCTCTGTGATATGTTGCCACGATTACTAACAAACGCGATTCGCTTGCCAAGAGAGCGCAAGTACGCAACCGCATCGTCTGCTTTAGGAATCAATCTTTTTCCTTTGAACATAGTACCATCTAAGTCAATAATAACCGCCTCAATTTCTTGTAGCACCTGTTCTCCCTTGCCCCTTCTGAAAGAAACTTTTGTGACTATATTTATGACTATATTTATGATTTCAAAACACCAAATTTGTACTTGGTTACCGATGAATAGTTCTGATTTGCCTGTAATACATAAGAAGGAAAATGAGGATGATGAACAGCATCGGGCAGCCCTTGTGTTTCTAAACAAATTCCTAAATATTTTCGTGATGGTACACCGTAAATATCCATTCCTGATTGCAGCTGATTTCCTGTGTATACTACTACTCCTACTTCATCGGTTTCGATCGTCAATGTACGGCCGCTTTCAGGATCTTGCAAGACAATTTCTTCATCATGGTGCGTATTCAGCACAAACGGATGATCATATCCTTGCCCAACCAGCTCAATTTGCGAATGATTGGTCATAATTCCATCTTTTATTTTTTTTCCTTGGCGTAAATCAAAAGGAGTATTCGTTACATCCAAAATGGCCCCTGTTGGAATCAATTCCTGATCTAACTCTAAAAACCGATCGCTTTTTATTTTTAATTCATGATCTAAAATATCCCTTTTTATATTGCCGCTTAAATTAAAATACGTATGGTTTGTTAAGTTCAATAACGTATTTTTATCGGAATGGGCATGATAAGAAATAATTAGTTCGTTTTCTTTATTTAATAGATAGGTTACTTGAACGTGGACAGTACCTGGATATCCCTCTTCTCCATCAGGGCTTGTATAGGAGAAGCGAACACCTATTTCCTCGTCTTTTTCCACTATCTCCGCGTCCCAAAGTACATGATGAAATCCTTTGATTCCGCCATGTAAATGGTTATTGTTTTCGTTTTTACACAACCGGTATATTTTCCCGTCTAATTCAAAGCTGGCTCCCTGAATTCGCCCAGCCACTCGCCCAATGACTGCGCCAAAATAAGGGGAATTCGTTAAGTACGGTTCAAAACGGTTAAAACCCAACACTATATTTTCATAGTTTCCACTTTTGTCAGGTGTAATGATTTTCGTAATAATGCAGCCGTAATTCATACAGGTAATTTCGATTCCATGATCATTGATCAGTGTGAAAGATATTACCGGCTGTTGGTTAATTTCTGCCCATTTTTCTGGAATGACTTTCATTCTACTCATCCCCCTTTTTCAAACCAATCAGAAAGGCTTTGTATTTTCATCAGCATGATGAGAATACCTAAAGTCGTACAACATTTCCTGTTTTCACAGATGTATAGCATGCTTCCAACACTCGCGCCTGTTGAATCATATTGTCGCCTGAATAAAGCGGCTCTACATCTTCAAGAATGCAGTGGGAAGCATGTTCCATCTCTAATACGTATTGGTCGCCGAAAACGACTTCTTTCCGAGTTTCCCCACTATCGGTCGTAACGGTAATAATTCCATTTCCCCCATGTACATCCGGACGGTATGCTCGGGACACTTCTACTTTTCCCTTTGTCCCAATCATTTCATATTTATTTTGCGGAAACATTTCAAAACTGCAATCAAACAATGCATGAACTCCGTTTTTCATTTTCATCCACCCGCTAGTGGTCATATCAATAGAGCGATGTTCATCGTAATTAGATTGAACAAACAATTCCATAGGCTCTGAATCTAATAAATTGCGAATCGAATGGACACAATAACATCCTACGTCAAATAAACTTCCTCCGCCCAGCTGTGCGTTCATTCTAATGTTAGTTTCCCGATCGCGAAGATAAAACGAAAAACTGGCGCGCATGCATTTGATATCTCCTATTTCCCCCGAGGAAATAATGTCTTTCACTCTCTGATGCTGAGGGTGAAACTGATACATAAACGCTTCCATAAAAAACACGTTATTTTGTTTACATGCTTCGACCATTTTTCTTACATCCGCTTCACACAACGCAGCTGGCTTTTCGCAAAGAACGTGTTTTTGTTTATTTGCTGCTTTAATCGTCCACTCCACATGCATGCTGTTAGGAAGCGGTATGTAAACGGCATCCACATTTGGATCATCTAACAACTGGTCATAGCTCTCATATGAAACAGGAATTCCTAATTCTTTGGCGATACTACGTGCTTTTCCGCTACTGCTAGCAATTGCCACCACTTCTGCATTGTTAGCACGTTGAATAGCCGGAATCATCGTTTCTCTAGCAATAGCAGCTGTACTTAATATCCCCCAACGAACCTTTTGTTCCATAAATTTTTCTCCTTTTTATTCATCTTATATTTACATCAAAGGGATAGGCTGGTCCCATTCATAACTTAATAGACCAGCCTGCTGCCGCTTATTTCTTAGCCAAACGAATCACATTCCACGATAGTTTTGGCAACTGGGCTACCACTTGTCCATCTGATAGATGGGCATTTCCATTGCTGTGTGGAACAACAGGGGAATGGGTTGCCGAATTTGTTTGTTTTACGTTCTTATTCTCTAAAATAATATGTTCGATCACTTGATATCCATCGAAATTACGGATATCACATTCTAACAACAGTGCATCTTCCAAGTCACGGTTGACCGCAAAAATCGTAAGTTCCTCGTTTTCTTCATTATAAACAGCGATTGCCTCCAAATAAGGAACATCGGTAAAGTCTTTGCTGTCATATTTCGGGCTAGAGATCACTGGATGTAAGGCTACACCTCTGCCATACACGGATGCATGCATAAATGGATAGTAAATGGTTTGTTTCCAAGCCGGGCCATTTTTCTCCGTCATAATTGGTGCAATTACGTTCACCAATTGCGCTAAACAAGCAATTTTCACACGATCGGCATGTTTCATCAATGTAATCAACATGCATCCAACCAATAACGCATCTTCAAAGTTATAAATATCTTCCAATAAAGGAGGGGCAATCGTCCAAGGCTCGATTAACTTATCCGCTTCGTTGGAATGATACCAAACATTCCACTCATCAAAAGAAAGATAAAGCGTTTTTTTACTGCGCTTTTTCGCTTTAATATAGTCTGCAATTGCGGCCACGGAACGAATAAAATCGTCCATTTCTAATGTAAGAGCTAGATAATTCGCTGTATCATTATCACGATTCCCATAATATTGATGTAACGAAATGTATTCTACATGTTCATACGTATGATCAAGCACTGTTGCCTCCCATTCCGCAAAGGTTGGCATGTTGCGGTGGGAACTTCCACAAACGACAAGTTCAATCGTTGGATCGACCCATTTCATGACCTTTGCCGCTTCGCAGGCAATGCGCCCATATTCTACTGCAGTCTTATGGCCGATTTGCCATGGACCATCCATTTCATTTCCTAAACACCACGTTTTAATCTTATGCGGTTCTTTGTAGCCGTGGGAAATACGTAAATCACTATAATACGAGCCTGATGGATGGTTGCAATATTCGACTAAATTGCGGGCAGCATCAATGCCGCGTGTTCCTAAGTTAACCGCCATATTGACTTCAGCATTGACAAGTTTCGCCCACTCCACGAATTCATTGACACCGATTTCATTTGTTTCAATTGATTTCCACGCTAACTCCAAACGCCGCGGTCGCTTTTCTTTCGGACCTACCCCATCTTCCCAGTTATACCCGGAAACAAAGTTTCCTCCTGGATAACGAATTAATGGAACCTGCAGCTCTTTTACCAATTCGATAACATCTCTTCGAAATCCTCTTTCATCCGCTTGCGGATGACCTGGTTCATAAATTCCCCCGTACACGGCACGGCCAAGATGCTCTATAAACGAGCCATAAATGCGCTTATCAATTTCCGCAATTCTGAAATCTTTTTCGACAATCATTTTGGCTTTTTTGCATCCATACTTATTACTCTATTTCCATTTAATAGAATTACACCTTGGACAGTCAAACAGGAAATAAAATAACACTGGAAGAAAACAAACTAACGACACTAGTCCCTAAATCGTCTCCAATGACGTGTTTTAAGTGAAACCCCTTTTCTTTTAGATATTGCACAAACTTTAAGCAAGTATCAGAACTGCAACATTTTCAGCCGTTTTTGTTATTTGACATAATTTTAAATGAATTAGTTAGCGCGACTTTTGCTGGATATATCCATCCAAACAGCGATAATAAGAATCAATCCTTTTACAATATACTGCCAAAATGTCTCAATATTCATCATACTCATTCCATTATCAATACTAGCCATAATAAGGGCACCGATAATAGCTCCGATTATATTACCTCTCCCCCCCATTAGGCTTGTACCTCCAATAACACAAGCAGCAATTGCATCCAATTCATACATTTCTCCACTGCTTACCGTGGCCGCATTCAATCTGCTTGTCAAAATAATACCTGCTACTCCGGAAAGTGCTCCCATTAAAATAAATATGGCAAGTACAACACGTTTGATATTTATCCCTGAAAGAGCTGCTGCTTCAATATTTCCGCCAATTGCATAAATGTATCTTCCAAATGGGGTTTTGACAGCAATAAAAACAAAAATAATAGCAAACAGAACAACAATGAGCATTGGAATCGGAATACCGTAATAACGGTTTAACATGTAAACTAATACTAAAATACATAATGAATAAATCGTCGCTTTTCCATAATCATTGATTTTAGTATTTATAGTTAGCCCTAACGATTGTCTTTTTTTGCGGTTTCTGCTAACAAAAACAAATAGCATGATAATACTGATTACCGCTAACACATAACCAATTGCGTAAGGAAGATAACTATTCCCAATCGCTTCAAAACTTTTATTCAATGGCGCAATAGTCTCTCCATTACTAATCCCAATTAAAATTCCTCTAAAAATCAGCATGCCACCTAGAGTAACAATAAACGCTGGTACATTACGATAAGAAATCCACCAACCATGCCAAAGCCCTATCAATGCACCGACAATAATTGCAATAATAATAACAGAAACAGTTCCCCACCCATACCAGACTTGTAAGATGGCTGCAATTCCTCCTGTTAATCCGACGACCGAACCTACAGATAAATCAATATGTCCTGCTATAATAACTAGTGTCATTCCGATCGCTAAAATCGAGATTACAGACATTTGCATAAATAAGTTGGATAAATTACGTGAGGATAGAAACTCTCCATCTGTTAATATCCCAAAAATAAGGGCTATAAAAATAAGGGCAATAACAAGTGTATAAGAACGAAAATCGAATTTGCGACGCATTCTTTCCACTTGACCAAAACCAGTAGGTGTTTCTAAAGAAACCGAGTTTTTCATTTTTGTTTCCCTCCCGTTGCGCAAGTCATGATTTTCTCTTGTGTAGCATCGTTGCGATTAAACTCACCAACAATTTTACCTTCCGACATAACTAAAATGCGATCTGACATTCCCATCACTTCTGGTAACTCCGATGAAATTAAGACAATGCCAACACCTTGGCTGGCTAATTCATTAATAATTTTATAGATTTCATATTTTGCGCCAACATCTATCCCCCTCGTTGGCTCATCTAAAATAAGCACCCGTGGATTATTTAGTAGCCATTTGCTTAAAACTACCTTTTGCTGATTCCCACCGCTTAACTGAGATACTTTCAGCTCAAGGTTAGGAGCTTTTAGCTTCATTTTCTTTGTAATTTCCTCAGCACGTTTTACTTCTAGAGCATGATCAATCATGTTCCAATTTGTAACTTTTTTTAGAGCTACAAGAGTGGAATTTTTTATAATATCCATTCCTAGAATAAGCCCATACTTCTTCCGGTCTTCTGAAACGTATGCAATTCCATGCTTAATGGCATCTGCCGGACTCTTAATAATTACTTCCTGCCCATCTAAAACAACAATCCCTTGTTTTTTTCCTTTATATGCTCCAAATATACTAGTAAATAATTCTGTTCTTCCTGATCCCATTAGCCCTGAAATACCAAGAATTTCTCCCCTTCTTAAAGTAAAAGAGGCGTTATCAATAACTTTTTTTCCTGACTTTTCGTCTATAACAGAGTAATTATTGACTTTGAGAATTTCTTCTCCTACTTCACGTGGTTCATAAGGGTATAATTCATTCAGTTCCCTTCCTACCATTTTGGCAATAATACGGTCTTCTGTAAGTTGATCTATTGGGTCGGTACTCACAGTCTGCCCATCCCTCAAAACGGTTACTGTATCAGCTAATTCCATGACTTCGTTAAGTTTATGGGATATATAAATACAAGTGACCCCTTGGGAGCGAAGATCCTGTAGGATATTCTTTAAGGTGGCAACATCGCTTTCTGTTAATGCTGCTGTTGGCTCATCTAAAATAATAATCTCAGCATTTTTTGTAAGGGCTTTTGCAATTTCTATTAATTGCTGTTTGCCAACAGTTAAGTCCCCAACTTTTGTTTCAGGATCGATACGTAAGCCAATTTTTTGTAGCCATTTTTGTGCTTCTGCATATAAGCGGTTCCAATCAATGTATTTTCCTCTCATTAATTCATGCCCGAGAAACATATTTTCGGCTACCGTCATTTCCTCTACAACGGCTAACTCTTGATAAATAATAGCAATTCCTGCTTTCTGAGATTCTTTTATATTTCTAAATTTTACTTCGTTTCCATTAATATAAATTTTTCCTTCATACGAACCGTATGGATATACCCCACTCAGAATCTTCATTAAAGTCGATTTCCCAGCGCCATTTTCACCGCAAAGTGCATGAATTTCCCCTTTTCGCACAGAAAAAGTAACATTGTCTAATGCTCGGACTCCCGGAAATTCCTTTGTAATTCCCTTCATTTCTAAAATATATGGCTGCATATACCCCACACCCTACTTGTAATTTTACAATTAATAAAAAAATAAATTGGTCAAACAACCATATCACAAAAATTCATTTAGTTTTAGTATAGGTATCCATAGCAAATAGAATGTGAGTAATTGCTATGGATACCATTAGACGTCATAATGTCAAATATTTATTATGGACGTGGCGGGCGCTTGTCTTCTGGTATATTTTTATATACATCATCATAGGAGTGGAAACCATCTTTAATGACAGTATCAATTACATTATCTTTATCCACCATAATCGGGTCTAATTTAATGAATGGCACATCCACTTTTCCATTATTAACTGTTTCATCCGCTTGGATTTTCTCACCTTTCGCAAGCTGAACCGCTACTTCTGCGGACTTAGTTGCAATACTTTTAATAGGTTTATATACTGTCATAGATTGTATTCCCTCGACAATGCGTTGAACCGCTGCCAAATCAGCATCCTGACCAGAAATTGCCACTTTTCCAGCTAGTCCTTGCGCTTCTAATGCCTGAATAGCTCCTCCTGCTGTACTATCATTGGAAGCAACAACGGCATCAATCTTATTCTTGTTAGCTGTTAACGCATTTTCCATAATTCTCATTGCTTCTGAAGCTTGCCAATCTTTTGCCCATTGATCCCCGACTACTTTAATATCCCCTTTATCAATAAGAGGTTGCAAAATATGCATTTGTCCTTCTCTAAACATTTTCGCGTTATTATCTGTAGGGGAACCGCCTAACAAGAAGTAATTTCCTTTAGGTACTTTTTTCACTAAATACTCCGCCTGCAACTCTCCTACGCGTACGTTATCAAATGAAACATATGCATCCACATCAGCATTCATAATTAGTCGGTCGTAAGCGAGTACTTTTACCCCTTCTCTTTTTGCCTGTTCTACAACAGGAGACAAAGCCTCTGTGTTAACTGCTACAATTACTAGGACATCAATTCCTTGGGATAACATATTTTGAATTTGCGATAACTGTTTTTCACTATCCCCGTTTGCAGATTGCACTAATACCTCGGCTCCAAGCTTCTCAGCTTCCTTTACAAAAATATCACGGTCGTGTTGCCATCTTTCAAGTGTGAGATCCGATACTGAAAAACCGATCTTTATTTTTTTATCTTGCCCTGCTTGTGCGCCTTTATCGTTACCGCTTTCATTTTGTTTTGCAACGTCCTGCCCACAGGCAGCCATCATAAACACGATGGAGAACAGAAGTAACACTGAACTTAGAATCCTTAAGATTCTTTTCATTTTTAGTCCCCCTTTTTATATCGATAAAAATTTTTAAAACTTTCAACCAAATTATAAAACCTTTATATTTGTTTGTCTAGTATACAAACAAAGTTGAAATAAAAAATTTGTATCTATAGTAAGAAAACAATATAAATAGCGATGAGCAATTTTACTCCCCTCTCTTATCCCTGTTAACAAGTAATAAATATTAAACCCCGTTTTCTCATATGTCCCCTTCTCATTATTCTTTATCAAGATACAGCTTTGAAACAATATTAGACAGGACTGCCTTTGCATTTATGAATGAATGTTAGAACAATAAAAAGCCCGCTACTCCATCTTTTCATTATTATCCCTCATTTCCTCCAACAACAACCTCCCTACTTCCTCAGCAGGCATATCTTTTGCCAAACGATAACCCTACCGAGTCCATAAAGACATCATCTGTGAATCGTTTGCTTGAGCGGCAGTTTTGCGAAGATGCTTTATCATATGATGGATGTGCAGATATGCAATCGGAGTTAGTGCGTCATATTCTAAGGAAACGAGTTACTAATCCACCAACAGAACGGCCTGTAAATGCACACGGGGTACAGTGATAGCTTGAAATTGCGAATTGGTGAGGGCCTTTTTTGTGCAACGAATTCGCTCTGCTTTCCGGGCAACATGAAAATGCTGTGCCTAATTGGGCATTGTACGCACCCGTCACAAGCACCGCGGTAATATCGCGTCCGTGCATAATTTCTTGGTAGCAATCAGTAGAATATCGATCACTTTCCGAATTTGTTGTAACAAAAAGTGCAAATTGACACTCTCATAGGCAGCACCGGGATGACGAAACAAAGCACGATATCCTTCTGCCCTTGGGTCTTGCACACATAACATGTCTGCTCTTTGCCGTGCCGCGATTGCGCTTCAATTTCGGAGGTAACAGTGACAACGACAAAGGTGCCATTGTCTTGTAATCTGCTAATGGTCCCGGACGAAGGGCAGCCAAACGTAAAACTGACAACAGGACCGTTTTCTTCATACAAAACCGTAACTGGTGTTTCAAAGCAAACACGCCGACACGAAATGTACCGGTGCGCACAGAAAAAATTAGTTCCGAAAAGCTTTTAACTTTTTCGTCATCTCTTTTGTTTGCGGATAAATCTCGCGGCAAATAGCAAATAACTCCTGGTAATGTGCTACCACCTCTTTTTGCGGCTCAACAACAAGCCCTACCTACTTAAACACGTCCGAACATTACTCGAGCGAATCAAACCAGCCGCAGCCATACGCGACAATCATTGTTGCTCCCAGTCCTGGATCTTGCTCATTTTTTCATTTTTCTACTGAGACGGCAAATATGTCTGCCTGCAATTGCAGCCATTCTCTGCTTTTCGTCCCCCCGCCGATGGAAACGACCGACTCGACCGCTTTTCCACTTACCCTAATGATCTCCGCCTATTCACGTAAAGAAAAACGAACGTCTTCCTTATCGTTTTTCTCTTCCTTTAAGTTTAAATTCATTCACTGCCAACATTTCTTTATTGTTCCAAAGTAATATCAAAACCATTGCTACTATTCCCAATATACCTGCAAAATAAAAGCTGGAACATTCCTATCATAGAATTTAACATTCCCGCGAAATAGAGCCCTCCAAACATCCAGAGAGCATAAATCGCCTGATACGTTCCCATTGCCGTTGCTCGCTTGTCATCATCAATTGATTCAATAGACATTCCTAATAGTAATGGAAAGAGCAATCCTAGCGAAAATCCGTTACATGCTTGTATAATGCATAAAAGTGCTCTTCCCTCAACAATAGGAGTTACAAGAGTAAAAACAGCGCTACAGAAAAACGCCACCGATAATGATCTCCATTTGCCTAATAACGGAACAATCGCCTTCCCTATAAAAAACGTTGCGAACGCATGAGGAATCATAAAAGAAAACACAATAATACTTAAATCGCTCTCTTGAAGTCCTATCTTTAATGCATATGCTGATATAAATCCAAACATGGCAGTAAAAATGATGCTATGAGCTAAAATAGAAAGTATGGAAACTTTTAATAACAACGGTTCCCTCATTACTACTAGTAGATCTCTTATTTGGATAGATGATCGTTGATTGCCTGCCTTTCACGGTTCATAAATGAAAAAGAAAAAGAGTGTGCCAATAATCCCTAAGGCTCCTCCTATCCAAAACGGGGGCATGCCATCCCCATTTATCCACAATATAGCCGCTGCATGTCATACCTATTAGTTGGGTTAAAACAACTATAAAGGAAATTTTGCTCATTGCCTGATGTACTTCCTCAAATCGAAAATAACTGGAATACAATACCGTAAAAGCAACCCATGTTGCAGCAGCAATTCCAGCAAACGACCGCGAAATAAGTGCCCATTCTAAACTATCCGTTAATGCAAACATTAAACCGCTCATCATTGCCATCAACATGCCAAGGATAATAAACGGCTTTCTTCTTTTTACAAAATCAGAAGCTACGCCTATAGGAATACGAAATAAAAATCACATCAGACCATAGCTGCCTAAAACTGCCCCAAACAAATATATATGTTCCTCCCAATAACTCAATATACGGTGATAAGATAGGCATATAAATAAAAAGAGAAAGCCAAAAGAAAAAGGAAACTGCCAGAAGTATAATACGGTCTTTTCTAGACGAATATTTATGCCCCCTTCTCCTCCCTCATTATCCCTGGTTAAACATTAATTATTTTTAAATAAACAATGCATCATTTCTTCTGCCTTTCCTGATGAACCAAATTCACGTATTTTTTGCTTTACGGTATTTTTTACTTCTTCTCTTCCCAAACCAAGATATTTTCTTGGATCATATAAAGCATCATTTTCACTCAATGCACTGCGAATGGCCCGAGTGAATGCTAATTGGTTTTCTGTATTTACATTAATTTTGGCCGTACCTAGCGCAATTGCCCTACGAATATCATGAAAGGGAATTCCCGTTCCGCCATGCAAAACAAGCGGAACGCCTGTCAATTGCTGAATTTGCTCCATTTGTGAAAATCCTAGCTTTGGCTTCCCCCTATATGGTCCGTGAACAGATCCTAATGCAGGCGCCAGACAATCTACACCGGTTTCTTTGATAAACCGTTCACATTCTTCTGGAACTGCATACATCGCCTCTGCCTCATCAACAATCATGTCGTCTTCTTGTCCGCCAATTCTTCCTACTTCCGCCTCTACAGAAACACCAAAAACCCGTGCGGCTTCCACTACTTTTTTTGTCTTTTCAATATTTATCTCTAAAGGATATTGTGAGGCATCGATCATAACAGAAGTAAACCCCGCATCCATCGCCTGCAGGCATTGCTCATACGATGATCCATGATCCAAATGAAGAGCGACTGGAACCGTAATGTTATACTCCTTTATTAATTCTCTCACCATTGCTGCGGCTACCCGCAGTCCGCCCAAATGGGGAATGTAACCTGGACTTACAGCCAAAATCACCGGAGCCTTTTCTTCTTCAGCCGCCAAAAGAATCGCTTGGGTAAATTCTAAATTATTAATATTAAAATGGCCAATCGCATATTTGCCCTCCAACGCCTTACGTAACATACCTGTCATGGATACTAATGGCATCTCTCTTTCCCCTTTCTGACAAACATCTGTTTCTATTGGAAGTTTTCCTAATATTTAAGGTAAAAACAACGTCTGAAATTAATAATATTTCTGTCGAAAACATCATTGTCAGCAATAAGGAAAGAGTATCAAGCTCAAAATGCTTGATACTCTATAACAATTACCAACGTGCTGTAACCATCTTCTTACGTGTATAAAATTCGACCCCATCCATTCCATTGGCATGAAGGTCACCATAAAACGAATTCTTCCATCCAGAGAATGGGAAAAACGCCATCGGTGCCGGTACGCCCAAGTTTACCCCTAACATGCCTGCATCGATTTCATCGCGGAATTTGCGAACATTGCTGCCATCCCTTGTATATATGCAGGCTCCATTAGCAAATGGAGACTTATTCGCAACTTCAATCGCCTCATCCAACGTATTCACTCGAACAATAGATAAAACTGGCGCAAAAATTTCATCTTTCCAAATCGTCATATCCGTTGTGACTCGGTCAAAAATCGTTGGGCCGATAAAATAGCCATTAGCATTCGTTGCAGCATCTTTGCGGCCGTCTCTCACTAAAAGCGCCCCTTCTTTTTCCCCAAGCTCAATATATTTTACCGTCCGTTCTTTATGCGATTCGCGAATGACTGGCCCAAGGAACACATCCTCATCTAATCCGTTTCCAATTTTAATCTCATTCGCCGCTTTTACTAATTTCTCGACAAATGTGTCAGCGATGTCTCCGACGGTAACAACAACCGAAGCAGCCATACATCTTTCGCCAGCCGATCCAAACGCCGCATTAATAATTTGTTGAACTGCTAAATCTAAGTCAGCATCTGGCATCACAATGGAGTGATTTTTCGCCCCAGTGAGAGCTTGGACGCGTTTTCCATATGCAGCGGCTGTCTTATACACATACTCGCCGACAGGTTGGGAACCAACAAAGGAAATGGCCTTCACATCAGGATGCTCTAATAATCCGTTCACCACCTCATGTGCCCCGTGAACAATATTCAGAACACCATCTGGAAGCCCTGCTTCCTTAAACAGTTCCGCTAAACGATTGGCAAGCATTGGCGTACGTTCCGATGGTTTTAAGACAAAAGTATTTCCGCAGGCAATGGCTAATGGAAACATCCAACACGGCACCATCATCGGAAAGTTAAATGGTGTAATTCCGCCAACTACTCCAATTGGATAACGGTACATCCCTGATTCAATATCAGTCGCAATATCAGGGAGTTGTCTTCCCATCATCAGCGTAGGCACTCCCGCTGCAAACTCGACACATTCGATACCGCGTTGGACTTCCCCATATGCTTCATTATAGCTTTTGCCATTCTCTAACGTAACAAGGCGAGCAAGCTCTTCCCAATGTTCAACAAGCAGTTGTTGGTACTTAAATAAAATCCGAGCTCGACGTGGCACCGGCGTTTTGCTCCAAGTTTTAAAAGCTTCTTTCGCCGCTGCGACAGCTTTATTTAAATCCTCTTTACTGGAAATAGGAACATAAGCTAGAACCTCTCCTGTAGCTGGATTCGGAACCACTTCCGTTTTTCCGGAAGTTGCTTCCACCCACTGTCCACCAATATAGTTTTTTAATGTTTGTACTTCAGCCGTTGTTGTCATGTTATTCTTCCTCCTTTGTTTTATTTCGCCACTATTTGATCATTCTTATATTTCTGAATAAATTCTTCAATTTGCTGTAATGTCGGCATCGCGTCGGAGCAGCTATGGCTAGAAATAACAATGGAAGCAGCTGCTGCCCCATATTCCATCGCTTTAGGAATATCCCATCCTTGCATTAATCCATAAATAAAGGCAGCTGCATACGAATCCCCCGCTCCGAACGTTTTGATGACATTCGCTGGGAAAATCGTGCCCTTGAATTTCTCGCCTTCTTTTGTATACGCAATCGAACCGTCTTTCCCATGTTTGATAACGACGATTTTTGCCTGATAATTAAACCATCTTTTCGCCGTTTTCTCATCATCGTTTCGATTGCTCTCAAATTGCTCCATCATATCGAATTCTTCTCGTGTTCCGATGATGACATCGCATTTTTCTGCCGCTAGATTATAATAAATAGCAGTTTCCTCCTGTGAATTCCACGTATAAGGACGATAATCAAGATCAAAGAAGACAACAACACCATGTTTTCTTGCATAGTCGAGCGCTAAGAATACCGCTTCTCTTGATGGGCTTTTCGCCAAAGCCGTTCCCGAAATTAAGAGAACTTTTGCTTGTTTAATATAGTCCTCTTTAACATCCTTTGGTTCCAGTTTTAAATCAGCGACATTGTCCCGATACATAAGAATGCTGCAATCAGTTGGGCTTTTGATTTCAGTGAACGCGAGTCCTGTCACACTTCCTGATTTATCGGTAATAACGTTTGATGTATCAATATTATTTTTTTTCAAATAATTGATAATGAATCTCCCCATCTGATCGTCTGCCACACGACCAATAAATCCTGTTTTCATTCCTAGACGGGACATTCCAATCGTGATATTAGCAGGAGAACCTCCTACATATTTTGTAAATGTTATTGTTTCTTCCATCGGGCGGTTAATTTCATTGGCGTTTAAATCAATACATAACCGTCCGATTGCGATAAAATCTAACGGTTTCTGCAGATCAAATGTTAAATATTTCATCAAACCGCCTCTCTTTTCTTATATGGATGATGAATGTTTGGCTGCTAACTTGCTTTCCATTACCCATTCGTGATCTGGATCATTGTGGAATTTCCATGTTCGAACTGGTCCCGCCATGACATTTAAGTAATACACTTCATATCCCGGCGGTGCTGCAACAGGATGATATCCTTTCGGCACTAAAACAACATCGCCATTTTTGACTACCATTGTTTCATCCAACGAACGATCGTCAGTATACACTCTTTGTATAGCAAATCCATGCTCTGGGTTAATTTTATGATAGTATGTCTCTTCTAAATATGACTCATGAGGCAGATTATCTTGATCATGCTTATGTGGAGGATAGCTAGACCAGTTTCCTTCTGGCGTAAATACTTCTACTACTAGTAAACTATCGGCTTGTTTTTGTTCTGGAAGGATATTGTGTACCCTCCGTTCAATATTTCCAGCACCTCTTACTTCCACTTCCACTTCACGAGGGTGAATTAACCGCGCAGAATAGGTGCCTTTTCCTGGCGCTAAACAGACTGCTAATTCGAGATCAGTGACCGCTTCTACTTCATAGAAATCTCCCGATGGAACATATACGGAATAAGGAGGAATTTTTTCAAACACGTTCATTCGTTCACCGATGTTTTCCCACTGTTTATGCTGGGTCAATACATTTGCTTTTCCGCTAAGAAGAACAAGGCAAGCTTCTTGATTTGCTGTTTCTTTCCGCAATTTTTGCCCTTTTTGCAGAACGTATACTTCAAATCCAATGTATTTCCATCCGGCGGATTCTGGCGTCACCCGCACTACATTCCCTTCCCCATTCGGCGTGTGACTCGAAATAACTAACCGATTCATTTATTTTCTCACCCTTTCATCGTTTTCTAGCAGCCAATAAAGCTTGAACAGTGGCATCAATATAGTCTTTTGCCATTTTTGCATACGTATATGGATGGGCAATAGCAGGATCCTGTTCCGCTTCGACAATAATCCAGCCATCGTATTTAGTTTCCATTAATCTCTCAAAAATTGGAGCAAAATCAATGCAACCATCTCCCGGCACAGTGAACATCCCACGTAATACAGCGCTACGAAAATCAAGCTTTTCCTTTCTCACTTGCTCAAGGACATTAAGTCTGACATCTTTTAAGTGAACATATTGAATACGATCCTCATATTTACGCAATAACTCTAACGGATTATAACCTCCGTATAAAGCGTGACCCGTGTCATACAGCAGATGGACAAGGTTCGGATCGGTTGATTCCATTAAACGATCAATCTCATCCGTTGTTTCTACTACAGTACCGGCATGGAAATGGTAAACCAACTTCATTCCTAAAGTCTGGCATATTTGCGCTGCTCTATGTAATCCTTCTACTAATGATTTCCACTCATTATCCGTTAATTTTTTGATCGTTTTATCCTCTGAGGAACGGCGAGGATCCCAGTGCATCGATCCCCCCATCTCACACACGATGACGTACTCACAACCCATTTCGTGTAAATAATTCACCCATGTTTGAAATGACTGCAGCTCCTCTTCTAAACGTGTTTCATCAGAAAATAATACACCTATAAATTTGCTTGCTAGTTGAATTCCGTATTTTTCTAGTTTCGATTTTAATGATGGAGGGTCTTGCGAAAAAAGCCTCCCCATTTCAGTCGCAATATACCCTAGCGACGCCATTTCCGATAATACTTGATCTTGCGTATAATGGTCGCCAAGACCGGGGATATCATCGTTGACCCAGCTGATTGGGGCGATACCGATTCGAAATGGATTGGTTATTCGCTTATTTGGTTCCATTTTTTACACCTCGTTTTGTCAGTATTTACGTGCCTTTTTCAGCTCATTTTCTTTTCTCATATAGGCTTCCCTTACTTTTGGATTACGGGAGGTTCCTGCAACTCCGACGTGCCACCATGATTCATAGCCATGTGTCATCGTCTTTGGTAGAACCTTAATGTCAATTAACGTTGATATAGTTTGTTTTTTCGCATCCTCGATTGCTTCCTTTAGCTGTTCAAGTGTGTGTACCTTATACGTTTTCACACCATAGCCTGCAGCACTTTGCGCAAAATCGATGGCGATGAACTTTCCGTCCAAACATCCCGTTTCCGTACTACGATAACGGAATTCTGTAGCGAAACTACCCATTCCATTTTCCATTTGTAGGTTGTTAATACATCCAAAACCAGCATTATCAAATAGTACAACATTGATTTTTCTCTGTTCTTGAATACTGGTGATCAACTCTGAATGAAGCATTAAATAACTACCGTCGCCTACGAACGCGTATACCTCTTTATCCGGCTCTGCCATTTTTACTCCAAGAGCTCCGGCGATTTCGTACCCCATACACGAATAGCCATATTCCATGTGATACGTATTTGGTTTACGCGATACCCACATTCGTTGTAAATCACCCGGTAAGCTTCCTGACGCCCCAATGATAATCGCATCTTCATCAATCAGTTCATTGATTACACCTATTACTTCGGTTTGTGTTAAACAGGATTCGAATCTTTCGGAAAACTCCGATAAAGATTCATCAAGATGCCCAGCGATTTCTGGTACAAAATCTTTCCCGGTGTATCTTACTTCATATAAGCGTTTTAATTCAGCATCCCATTTTGATTTTGCTATTTCTATTTCATTTTTATATCCTGAGCGATAATCGATCTTCTCCAGTTCCCGCTCGAGGGCAAGAAGCGCTAGTTTAGCATCAGCCACAATTTTAACTGCATCTAGCTTATACGCATGATATTCCGATACGTTAATGGTTAAAAACTCTACATTTGGATTTTGAAACAACTGTTTTGAACCAGTTGTAAAATCGGAATACCGTGTACCAATTCCAATAACAAGGTCTGCCTCTTTGGCAATCATATTCGCAGCTAGATTGCCGGTTACCCCAATTCCTCCGAGATTGTAAGGATGCGTACTTTCAATGGCACTTTTACCGGCCTGTGTTTCACCATAAGGAATATGAAACTTTTCAGTAAATCTTTTTAATGTTTCCGCTGCTTCGGAATAACGAACACCCCCACCGCAAATAATAATTGGCTTTTTCTTTCTGCGGATCAGCTCCACTGCATCTTTCACTGCGTCAGCAGTCGGTACACGACGCTCAATACGATGAACACGTTTTCGGAAGAAATATTCTGGAAAATCATATACTTCGCCTTGGACATCCTGCGGCAGAGCAATAGTGACTGCACCAGTATCAGCCGGATCCGTCAGCACTCTCATCGCATGAATCATTGCTGTCATGAGTTGTTCCGGACGACTGATTCGATCCCAATACTTACTGACAGCGCGGAAGGCATCATTTGTAGAAATCGTTAAATCGTGATAATGCTCAATTTGCTGAAGAACCGGATCAGGCTGTCTTGTTGCAAACGTGTCCCCTGGAAGTAACAAAACCGGAATATTATTGGCCGAAGCAGTTGCTGCAGCTGTTACCATATTTGCTGAACCTGGTCCTACAGAAGAAGTGCATGCCATAATTTGCTTTCGGTGTTTTTGTTTTGCAAAAGCAATTGCAGCGTGGGCCATCCCCTGTTCATTACGACCTTGATATACTTCTAATTCGCCAGGATCTTCTTCAAGCGCTTGGCCAATACCAAGTACATTCCCATGTCCGAAAATTGTAAAAATTCCTTTGACAAATTTCTGCTCTTTGCCGTCAAATTCAACATACTGTTGATTTAAAAACTTAATTAATGCCTGCGCTGTCGTCAGCCGAACTGTCCCCATCATTTTTCTTCCCACCTTTCTCACGTTCTTCTTAATGCAAAATAGTTGCTTAATATTTTTTTCGTTTTCTCTTTAGCTGTTTTAATCGTTTTTTCTATATCCCATTCCCAATACTCCGGCCGAAACAACTCTACTGAAGCCATTTCATCATAGCCAATCCCTTTTAAAGTATGCAAAATTTGATCTAAATCAATAGCCCCGTCTCCCGGCCATACACGATGATGGTCGCGCAACGCTCCAACCGGCAAATCTTCGCAATCATCAATATGAAATACGAAAATTTTTGATGGGTCTGCCGCTTGTAAATCTTCAATACGGGAATTCATTGCGTGAAAATGGAAACAATCTAGCACCATACCAACATTATCTCGATTCACTTCTTGGACGATATCATATGCTTGAGCAAAGGTATTGACTGAACAATTCGGATATCCGCAAAATTCCAACGCCAACCGCACTCCGTATGGTTCGGCTAATTGTGCTAGCTCGTGCAACACTCGAACCGTTTCTTTTTTGATTTCAAATTTTGTGTAATGACCAATATCAAAGGCCGGAACAGCAATCACCGTTTTGCAATTGATTATTTCGCCAATCTGACATAAAAATTGCAAGTCATTTCGTATTTGTTCATATCCTTCTTGATCTCTGAATGTAATAAACTCTAATGCATTAAATGCATACGGTTTGATTTGATGATGTTCAAAAAATGTTTTTAAGTCTTCTACGGTATGGTCAACAAGAAACTCTCTTAACTTATCTAATCGAATTTCGATCAAGTCATATCCATATTTTTCGCAAAGTTCTAAGTCCTTTTTTAATGTGGAATTTTTCAGCGTAGTCGCTTCGTTAAACGCGATTTTCATTATGATTTCCCCACCCTACGATTTGCGATTTTTGCGAGAATCAATAAATACAGCAACAGTAATAATGACTCCTTTTAAAATTTGTTGCCAATATGGAGAAACATTCAACAAATCTAGTCCGTTATTCATGACACCAATAATAAGCGCGCCAATAATCGTACCGCCAATCGTGCCAATCCCACCGGAAAGACTTGTACCACCAATAACAGCCGCTGCGATTGCGTCTAATTCATACATCAGCCCTGCTGTCGGCTGGCCAGATGATATACGGGATGTTAAAATAATTCCGGCAAGCCCTGATAACAAACCGGCATATCCATATACGAAAATCTTACACTTATCTACATTAACGCCAGCAATAATAGCGGCTTGTTCGTTGCCACCGATAGCATATACATATTTACCGAATTTTGTTTTATTTAGGATAATATATGAAATTAATCCTACAAGCCCAAAGATTATAATCGGAACCGGAATACCTGCTAACGTTCCCTGTCCTATAAATATAAAAGATTCTGACAAATTTCCAATTGGTCTTCCATCACTGAACAACAACGCTGCTCCTCGTGCAGCCGTCATCATTCCTAATGTGACAATAAACGGAGCAATGTTTGCTTTGGAAATAATGGTTCCATTGATAATACCTGTAAGAAGTCCCAAGCCTAGCCCAATGATAATCGGGACGGCAACCGGGTACGTATCTGGATGTGCGAAACTGGCTGCTACAACGGAAACAAGAGCGATTACGGATCCCGATGACAAATCGATTCCAGTGGTAATAATAACGATGGTCACGCCGATAGCGACGATCCCGACGACAGACATCTGTCTAACGATGTTTAATAAATTTCCTGTTGTGAAAAAAGTTGGGGAAAGGATTGACATCAAAATGATCAACGCAACAAGGATCATTAACATACCATATCGATTTAAAAATCGATAGATTTTTTCTTTAGAGGTAGAAGATGCACCCGATTTTTCTCGTTTATTGACAACAGAAATTTGGCTTTCCATGTTCATTCCTCCAATCGTTATAGCTTGTTTTCTGCCAATTCCCCTGTCGCTAACTGCATGATGCGTTCTTGTGTTGCTTCTTCTCTAGTTAATTCGCCTGTTTTTCTTCCCTCATGCATTACGATAACCCGATCGCTTAATCCTAATATTTCCGGCAGTTCTGAAGAAACCACAACGATCGCTTTTCCCTTCCTCGCTAACTCAAAAATCAAATTATAAATTTCTGATTTTGCACCAACGTCAATTCCCCTTGTTGGTTCATCGAGAAGCAAAATGTCAGGGTCATGAAGCAGCCATCTAGCGATTAACGCTTTTTGCTGATTTCCTCCACTTAAATATTTAATAAGTTGTTGCAAGCTAGGTGTTTTAATAGCAAGTTGCTCAGTCAGTCTCTGGCAGTCATCATGAATTTTTCTTTGTTGTAAAAATCCTGCTTTTGCATATTGATCGACAGTTACAGTAATCATATTGTCTTGAACGGATAATGGTAAAAATAATCCAGTCAGCTTTCGATCTTCTGTTAATAATCCCATTCCATATTTGATCGCGTCTTTTGTGGAGCTAATGTTTACTTTATTGCCATTAATATAGATTTCGCCAGAATCAGGCCGAGTAATTCCAAAGATGCTCTCTAACACTTCTGTTCTCCCAGAACCCATCAAACCGGCAAATCCTACAATTTCCCCTTTCCGTACTTCAAAACTAATATCCTCAAACTTTCCTTTTTTCGTTAATCCTTTTACTGATAATGCCACTTCTCCAATTTGGGCAGGTTTTTTATGAAAAATTTGATTTAATTCTCTTCCTACCATCATTTTGATCAATTCATCTTTCGAAATCTGATTGCTTGGTCTCGTTCCTATATACTTTCCATCTCTTAATACTGTTACTTCATCTGTAATCTGCTCTACCTCATCCATCTTATGGGTAATATAAATAATTGACACGCCTTCTTTTTTCAAGGCACGAATAATGTTAAACAGATGGTGAACTTCCTTCTCCGTAATAGCGGATGTTGGTTCATCCATAATGATTAGTTTAGAATTATAAGAAATAGCTTTCGCGATTTCCACCATTTGTGTATTAGCAATACTGAGGTCGGACATTTTAGTATTTGGATCAATATGGATTCCCAGTCTTTCAAATAACCTTCTTGTTTTTTCTTCCAACTCTTTCGTTTTCACCCATCCTGTGAAGCCATAACTAGGTTCTCTTCCTAAAAAAATGTTTTCTGCTACTGTCATATTGGGGATCGGGCTAAGTTCTTGATGAATCATAGAAATCCCTTTATCAAGTGCTTGCTTAATATTGGAAAATTTTAATTCCTCTCCATCAAATATAATTTTTCCTTTATCAGGAGTATAAATTCCTATTAGTATTTTCATTAATGTCGATTTTCCAGCCCCATTCTCTCCCATTAGTGCATGGACAGTGCCTTTTTTTACTTTAAGTTGCACACCGTCTAACGCCTTAACCCCAGGAAACTCTTTTGTAATATCAATCATTTCTAACACATGATCTTTGCTCATAGGCTTTCCCTCATTTTCGCTAAGATTATTCCTTTTTAGGAAGAAGATTGACCGCAACAATATCCTTCCCTTTGGCTATAATAATGTTGTTATTGCCACTTCTTGATGTACTCTTCTACATTATCTTTCGTTACTAATTCGTACGGAATCCAATTAAACTTTTCTACTTTTTCTCCTTTTGCCGCTTTAATCGCAATTTCTAGTCCACCTTGACCTTGTCCTTTGGCATTTTGGAAAACAGTTACTTTTAATTTCCCAGATTTCACATATTCTAAAGCATCAGGTGTAGCATCAACTCCAGCTACAATGACGTCATCAAGCTTTCCTGCATCTTCCAATGCCATAATAGCCCCGATCGCCATCTCATCATTATTGCACACCACTGCATCAATTTTCTTTCCAGACTGAAGCCAATTTTCCATTAAAGACATACCTTTCGCTCTATCCCATTCTGCAGTTCCTTCCAGTACAATCTTCATACCCGGATATTTTTTAATAACTTGTTTATTTCCTTCTGTTCTTTTAATTTGTGCCTCATGCCCCATCTGTCCGTTCATAATCGCAATTTTGCCTTTTCCGTGAAGTAATTTCGCCACTTCTTCCATTTGCATGATACCTGCTTTAATGGACTCTGAACCAACATAAGCAGTAGCTTTATCTACACCATCAAAAATTCTATTAACGACTACAATCGGAATGTTCGCTTGATTCGCTTTATCAACCATTTCTGGTGCAGAAACCGTGTCTACGGGTACTAATACAATCGCATCGACTTTTTGTTGAATGAAATTTTCGACTTGAGATAACTGTTTACTAGCATCATTCATTGCATCAACGTAGATCACTTCAACATCTTTTTGAGTTTTGGCATATTCTTTCATTCCATCTTGCAAATAACTGAGCCATTTATCATCAAAATCCGGAAGAGCAGCTCCAATTACAATTTTTCCTGACTTATCCCCTGATGTTTGCACAGTTTCCTGTTTTCCAGTACACCCAACTAACAGAGTAAAACTAAACAGTAATACAAACATGAACGAAACCCACTTCTTTTTGACCTTCATTTTTACCCTTTTCCCCCTTGTTTTTTATGTGGTAAACGAGCTCGTGACAGCATCGTTACCTTCTTCGAAATTAATAACTTTTCTCTAGACACTCTCCCTTGATATGAACCGTTTTGCCGCTATCAAATGACTCCGTCGCTGCAATAGCGATTTTTAAATTTACTTTGCCATCCATTTCAGTTACTTTTGGAATTTGATTATTTTGGACACATTCAATAAAATGAACAAGTTCTAAGCGATAGGCATCGTTAAATCTCGTTTGAAAGTCGGGGATAATCTCATATGTACTGCCTTTCGAATTTAATAACGTCACATTTTGGTTGCGAAGCGTCCCGATAAAAAGTGACCCTTCCGTACCAATAATTTCGGTGCGAATATCGTGACCGTAAGGAGAGTTACGGCTTGCTTCAATATCGCCCGCCGCACCAGAATCAAAGTATACATACGTAATCGCTTGATCGACATCTTTAAACTCTTCCATAAATGGATGCAATAATACTCTTCCATGAGCAGAAACGGACGTAATTTCGGCTCCCATCAAATATCTCGCAATATCATAATCATGAATAGAGACATCTAAAAACACGCGACCGCTATGTTTAATAAATTCCGCAGGCGGCGAACCAGCATCGCGAGTAATTCCTTTAAAATAGATTGGTTTTCCAATATCTCCGGCTTCAATTCTTCGCTTTGCCTCAGCATAGGCAGGATCAAATCTTCTCATAAAACCAACTTGGCAAATGACATTATACTGTTTAATGGTTTGAATGATTTCATCCGCTTCTTCTAAACTTTGTGTAAGCGGTTTTTCAACAAAGATCGCTTTCCCATTTCTCGCCGCGCGTTGAATCATATCCGCATGGGTACTTGTCGGAGTCACAATAATGACCGCATCAATGTGTGGGTCTTCAAAAACTTCGTCTGGATTTTTCGTCCAATGCTCAATTCCAAATTGTTTAGCAAACTGTTCAGCACGGCCTTCCATCGGATCGACAACGCTGACTAATTGAGCACCGCCAATTTGATGAGTAGCTAAGTTTTTAGAATGGTGATAACCTAACCGGCCTAAGCCGAGAACAGCACACCGAACTGTCATAAAACAACACACCCTTCGAATAATGTAATCGCTTTCTTCAACTGATAAAGAAGATTCCGATTTATCTACTAGCAATATTCCTTCACATCAATTCGTTTGCAATTGTGTCGATTTTAATAATTCAGATACTTTGACCCATTTGCCTGTTTGCACAGAACGTTCGACAGCTTCTAATACCGCTTGATTGCGAACACCATCTTCGAAATTAGGGGAAGGGCTGTATCCGTTTGCAATTCCGTTCATCATTTCAGCCAATAAGTTGATAAATGTGTGCTCATAACCAATAATGTGACCAGCCGGCCAATAAGCTGATGCATATGGATGTTCTACTTCCGTACAGTTAATGGTGCGAAATCCTTGTAAACCGCGTTCGTCCTCTTCTAAATAGACTTGCAGGTTGTTCATATTTTCCATATCCCAGCGGATCGAACCGCGTTCTCCATTAATTTCGAAGCGATTTCCGGCACGGTTTCCTCTGCTAAAACGGGTCACTTCGAATACACCTAACGCTCCATTTTCAAAGCGAGCCAGAAATGCGGAGGCATCGTCCACGTCAACTTCTCCCCATTCATCACTTTCTGCGCGTCCTTTTAAATGAATGTCCATATCGCCTAATGGACGCTTTTTAATGAACGTTTCCATCATTCCGACTACTTCGCTAAATTCCCCTACTAAGAAACGTGCCAAATCAATAATATGTGCCCCGAGATCTCCGTGTGTGCCTGAGCCGGATACCTCTTTTTTCAGTCGCCATATTAATGGGAAATTAGGGTCCATCAGCCAATCTTGCAAGAATGTCGCACGAATATGATAAATTTTCCCTAGCCGACCTTGTTCAATTAATTGTTTGGCAAACCGGACAGCCGGAGCAAACCGGTAATTGTGACAAATCATATGGACAACACCGGCTTTTTTCACGGCCTCGAGCATTTCTAAAGATTGTTCCAAAGTTAACGCTAGCGGTTTTTCACAAATAATATGTTTTCCTGCTTTCGCTGCAGCAATGGTAATCTCGGCATGCGTATTGTTCGGTGTAACGATATCAATGACGTCAATATCATCACGCTCAATGAGGCGGCGCCAATCGGTTTCATATGATGCCCATCCCATCTTTTCAGCTGCCTGTTTTACCCCTTGTTCGTTTCTTCCGGCAATTGCTTGTAAAACCGGAACAACTTCAGTATCAAAGAAAAAGGGAATATCGCGAAAAGCATGGCTATGGGCTTTTCCCATAAATTTATAACCAACCATTCCAATTCGAACTTGCTTTTTTCCCATCTCATCACCTACTTTTTTATGGAGTCGAAGTCGTTTGGCGGAAATCAATCATTTTTCCAGTTTTTGCACTTTCATATATTGCTTCTAATAGTTGAATGGATCGAAACCCATCTTCAGCTGTAACCGGAGGCTTCGTTCCGTGAATAATGGCATCGATAAATAAACGATCTTCCTCCGCATATCCCCATTTTTCTTCAACGGATAATTGATAAAAATCACTAATTTGTGCTGGTTGGTGCAATCCTGGTGCATACATGACCTTTTCCAGCTCTTGCGTCGCAACCGTACAATATTTTCCGTAAACCTCTAGACTCTCGAATGGGAAACTCCATCCGGCATGAGCATAAGTCACAAAGTTAACAAGAGTTCCTGATGCAAAAGTTATCATAATTGCAAATGTATCTAATTCAACCTCGGAAATATTTTGTCTAGCTTCACAATAAACCGTTTGCACTTCTCCAAATAAATACCGACACAAATCCATTAAATGAAAGGGAGTTTCATATAAAAATCCACCTGTAACTTTTGGATTCGCTGTCCACGCAGGATTTAATAATTCACCGCGATTCATTTTGACGTTTGCTAAATATGGAGTTACTTCTCCTGAAGCGATGAGCTCTTTTACCTTTTTATAAACAGACGCGTATCGGCGATTCATTCCCAAATTGTATATTGCTTTTGATGTCTTGGCCGCCTTTTTTATTTGTTCCGCTTCTTCCAAAGAAGTAGCCATTGGTTTTTCGGAAAACACATGAACATTTTGTTGTAAACATTTCAACACAGGTTCTACATGCAATGTGTTTGGAGTTGTCACATAAACCGCATCCACACCAAGTTCGAACAAGTCTTCTAAACTTTTAACTGGCTTCGCACTTCCAGCTTCTTTTGCCAGTGCCGCCGCCCGTTCTTCTACAATATCTGCTACTCCAACAATCTGAACTCGCTCATCTTTTTTAAGAATTGACGTATGTACCTTAGCGATTCCTCCTGCGCCTAAGACCCCTATCTTCACTTGTTCCATAACTTTCTTTTCTCCTTCCGGTTAATTTAATCAAAAAACGTTATTAGAGGAAGCGCTTTCCCTCATACTTTTAACTTTCTATTCACATGTAATAAAACAAAAGTAACATGTATAGCTTTTTAGTTAATAAAGCTATGAAAATTAATGGGCAAGCGCTTTCCTATTTACTTTCATTTTAACTGTAACCACTTATCTTATCAACTATTTTTTCTTAATTTATAAAATTTTTGTTATAAAATAAATATTCATGAAAAATAAGAAAAATAGGGAGCAATTTGTCATCAGCTCCCTATTTATTAATATAATTTATAGCGATTTTGTAGACTGTCGTATGATTAATTCAGGTGGTAAAATTATTCGTTGCTTTGTACCATTATTCCCTTCTATCTCATCAATTAGCAAATCCACCACTTGCCGCCCCATTTCATCAATCGGCTGCGCTACTGTCGTTAACGGTGGATCTACGATAGTAGATAGTATAGTATTATCAAATCCTACGACAGACAAATCATTTGGAATGTGAAGACCCAATTCCTTTGCTGCCTGGTAAACGCCAATGGCCAATGAATCAAAGCATGCAAAAATAGCGGTTGGTCTCGGCGAGGATTGAAGCAATTCTAATGCAGCTCTTTTTCCATCTTTTAGTGAGTAATCCGTACACACAATCCATTTTTCTTCATACTTTAATCCGTTCTCTTCCAACACCTGACGGTAAGCTTGCAAACGGTATTTATCACTTGTTCTGCTTAAGTTGCCTAACATGATGGCAATCCTTTTATGTCCTAAAGATACTAAATGGGATACCGCTTGATATCCGCCTAAGAAATCATCAACTCTAACAACGTTAATAGCTAATTCAGGGATATCTTGAGCAATAAACGCCAATGGGAATTTTTCTTGTAATAATTGATTTAAAACAGTATAGTTTTTTGTGGTGGTTCCGATAATAATACCGTCTACACTTTTTTGTTTTAGGAGAGAAAGATACATTTCTTCTGTCTCTGCATTATTATCAGTATTGCACATTAACACATTAAAACCCAGTTCTCTCCCGCGATCTTCTACTTTTCTGGCAATTTCAGAAAAAAACGGATTCGCTACATCCGGAATAATAAGACCAATCGTACGTGTCCGTTTTCCGGTTAATGCAGACGCTACCATACTAGGCTGATAATGTAATTCTTCCATTACTTTCAATACTTTTTTTCTCGTTTTTTCACTAATGCGTCCTGTATTATTGATAACTCTGGATACCGTTGATATAGATACACCTGCTTGTTTTGCCACATCATAAATTGTTACTTTCATATTTCACCAATCTTCCTCATGTCAGTATTTAAAAAATGAACCCATTTTTAAACAACAATTTTAGAGAAAGCGCTTGCTCTATTTTATTTAAAGTGTAATCTTTTTTCCACTTTTTTTCAATGTCTTTTTGTTTAAATCAACATCTAATTATTATTTTACAATTTTATACAAAAGTACATATAATGAATATGGCTACTATACAGCTTATAAAGCTTATAACTACAAAAGATAAAAGAACGACGCGAAGAGGGCGATTTTCACTCTCAGAAAATATTCGCTCCTGCTAATTTCATTGTCTGGTCTATATAATATTAGAAATATTTTCCGTTTGTCAAATTTCTGTTTTTCATAAAAAATCCCCTCCATAGTAAACAGTAACAGCCTTTGCTTTTTCTCTGTCTACTATAAGGGGATATCAAAGAATATCCTGCTTTTTTAGTCTAGAAAAACGCTTTACACAGAATTTTATGCATTATCCTCCCCTACTGGGTAAGATCTATAAGAAATGTTTTAATTTCATATGGGTTTATATTAAATTCTATATTTTTTCCTACTATTTTTTCACCTATTTCTCTTTCCATAAGATCGCACTCTTGCCAAGACGAAATTGATAAATCACTTTCTATATGGATTTGCTTTCTACTTCCGGTAAATTCATGTATGCGGAGAATAATTTTATTCTCGTCTTCAGCTCTTTTCACAGCATCAATCATAATGTTGTCAGCACTAACACCAAACAAAGAAAATTTTGTCTTAATCGGCTGTCCCACAGTATATGTTAGAGGATTATTTAGATGCCATGCTTCCTTTACAGTATTCCCCTCTACCCAGTCACCTTCATGTGGGAGTAGAGAATATGTGAAAATGTGATATCCTTGATCTTGTTGATAATCTGGGTAAGTAGCAGATTTAATTAATGAAAGTCGCATAATGTTATCCTTAATGTCATAACCGTATTTGCAGTCGTTTAATAGACTGACTCCATATCCTCTTTCAGATAAATCTGCCCACTGATGACCTACTGTTTCAAATTTCGCGTAATCCCAACTCGTATTCCAATGAGTAGGTCTTTTTACATTTCCAAATTGAATGTCATACGTTGCTTCCGTAGAACGAATTTTCACAGGAAATGCTACCTTCAACAATTGGTTTTGTTCATGCCAATCTACCTCTGTTTTAAAATCAATTCTTCTACTATGTGTATATAAAACCATATCTTGACTGATATAAGAATCCATGTACTTCCACTCGAAATGTATAACCGCATATAGCGACGTTACTTCTTTTATACTTATGTGACATAAATCCTCTACTTTTCGCATTTTTTCTAGATAAAATATATCAATATCCCAAGCATCATAACGCAGTGGTTTATCTTCAAACACCTGGAACACATTTCCGTATTTCCCATCTGCTAAAACTTCCCGATCTGCTTGAAGGTCATAAATTGAAACAATCTGCCCTTTATCATTCCACTTGATTTTATAATACGGTGTGATAATTTCAGAAGAATCAATATGAAACATTTTAGGTTTAGCAATCTCCAACTCCTCAGGATAAAACTGAATTGTAATAAATCCCATTGGAGGTACATCTTCTACCAGTATAATCCAATCGTTATTAATAATTTCCGCTCTCAGCACATTGCCCGATATGTCCTTCCATACACCCTTTTGTATTTCTTCAGTTACCGGGATTCGTATTAAATCTGTTCTCGACCAAGGTGCAGAGTTAAACACTACAACTGTATTATCCTTCTCTTCTACAATGATATCCCTGCCTAATTTTCTCCAAATATTTAATGCGTTTTTCTCAGCCTTTTCGTATTCCATTTTACTATCCTCGTATACTTCGCGAATGGAGGATCCTGGGATAATATCATGAAACTGATTACGTAGAATTATTTTCCATCCATCATTTAATTGTTGGAAAGGATAATAAGACCAATCTGAATTTAATACACTTGCTATAACTCCCATCCATTCCGTTTCGCGATAAAGAAGTTCAAGCTTGCGATTCATTCGTTTATTGTAAGCTTGACTTGTATAAGTTCCCCGATGATATTCAAGATAAAGTTCTCCATCCCATACGTGCACATATTGGTCAGTGTCTTTGATTCGTTTATGTAATCGTTCAAAAAATTCATCTGCCCTGCCGGTTTCTACATGCGGCAATCCAGGGATATCGTTCAAGCGACGGCGCATTTCTAACATTTCTCTATTCACTCCTCCGCCACCGTCACCATATCCATATGATAAAAGCAATTCTTGGTTAATCGCTTTATCTCTATACGCATCCCAAATACCCTGTACCGTTTCCGGTTTAATTGTTCCGTTATAAGTATAAAACCACCACTTTGTATTCGGTTCAGGAGTTGTAATAAAATGGGTGAGTACTTCACTTCCGTCAATTCCTCTCCATATAAATGTATCATGGGGCATACGATTATACTGATTCCAACTAATTTTTGTTGTCATAAATTTATCAATTCCAGATTTTTTCAGAATCTGTGGCAAAGCCCAATTATATCCAAATACATCCGGAAGCCATAGATACCTGCACTCCACCCCAAATTCGTTACGAAGAAAACGAGTTCCCATCAATATTTGTCGTACCAATGATTCACCGGAAGGTATATTACAATCAGCTTCCAGCCACATTCCTCCAGCAGCTTCCCAACGTCCTTCTGCAACTCGTTTACGAATTTGCTCAAATATCTCTGGATAATCCGATTTAATATATTCATATAATTGAGGCTGTGTTTGCAGGAAAATATACTCTGGATATTTCTCCATTAACCGAAGTACTGTAGAAAATGATCTCGCTGCTTTTTCTCTTGTATGCTTAAGGCGCCAAAGCCAAGCAACATCGATGTGTGTATGCCCGACGCAACGAATAGTTACCGGATGTTTTTTTTCCATTTGCTTTAATTCAGATTTAAGCATATCACGAGCTACAGCGATAGAATCATAGAATGAATCAGATTTCGGTTTTGACCAGTCAATTTGACGAAATGCACGGTCTAATAATGAAAGAAGTAATTGGCGTTCAGGGGAATTGTGATCAAGAATCTTTACTGTATCAAGAATTGCTTTTCCTGTAAAAAATAAGTCATCTACTGTTTCATCTAACCAAGCGATTTCTGCACGTTTTATTTTATGTTCTTGCTGCGTCGGAATACCTCCGCCTTCTAACCCTGACCATAAACGGAAGGTTAAATTTAATTTGGAACCCGCCGAATTTTTTGGAAAAAACACTTCTGTATGATTAGAGTCTACTCCTTGATATGGAACCCCATTTAAATACAAAAGTGATTCAAACCCCGAATTATTTCCCCCACCTGTCTTGCCGAAGTCGAACCTACCCACTATTTCCCTTCCATTCCAATGCTCCGGAATGTCAATATCTACTTGAAGCCAAGCGTAAATGTCACGCCCCCTCCAATAATCACCTAACTTAATTATCCCCCATTCTCCTTCTTCAGGAGGACGGGCACCAACCTCGCCTTTTTCATCCATTAAAAAGCGAAAGGAAGGGATAGAAATCGGCTCCCGATAACGGTATTCTGCTAATTCATTAATACGGGCCTCAAGTTTCTCTTCAGTCAAAAACATGTTGAGCTTCTCCTTTCAAATATTGTGTTATTGTAAATTCCGTTTATCCTTTTGTTGCTCCGCCAAGACTAAATCCTTCCGACATGAAACGTTGACTAATCATATAAAGTACAATAGGAGGAATTGTGTAAATCAATGAAAAGGCTGCCAATTTTCCATATTCAACCATGCCATATTGTCCAAAAAATTGATAGATCGTTACTGAGGCTGGGAGTTTTTCAGGTGATTGTATTAAGATATAAGGAACAAAAAAGTTTCCCCAGCTTAGAGTAAAAGTAAAAATAGCAACTGTACAAATCCCCGGAATCATCAGTGGAGCAACGATCTTTTGAAGTCCTTTTAATACGGATGCCCCATCAATCCATGCCGACTCCTCTAGCTCAAGCGGTACAGCATCCATAAAGTTTTTCATCATCCAAATAGCATACGGCAATGCAGAAGATGCAAGAAATAACATTGTCCCAAATAGCGAATCATGTAGATTTAAGATCATAAATAGCTGATACACAGGAACCATTACAGCAGTAATTGGCAATGAAGTCATAAACAAAATGGTTAATAGAAACGGTTTTTTATACTTCAATTGATACCTTGACAAGGGATAGGCTGCCAATGAAGCAACCACTACTGCTATAATCGCTTGACCAAGTGAAAGAAAAATTCCAATTAAAAGAGACCGTTGATTTACTTTATCGGTTAAAACCGAAACAAAATTCTCTATACTAATTGTTTTCGGAATTTTTAATGATACAGTAGCGTGAGGGTCAAATGAAGCAAAAAGAATCCATAGCAAAGGTAGCAAAAACAATATCCCAATAAAGCTAAGTACAATATACGGAATGATCCTTTCAAATGCGTGTTTAGTCATTTTCCTTCTCACCTCTTTCATACCTTGACTCTCAATAAACGAATATACAATAAACTTGCGATTATGCCGATTAGTAACATAGCTAATGAAATAGCTGTTCCATACCCCAATTGATAATTCACAAATGCTTGATTATACATATAAATAGGAAGTGTTTGGGTTGCTGTTCCAGGTCCTCCGCCTGTTAACGCATAAATTAATGTAAATACACCTAAAGTTTGCAATGTAACAAGGACCATATTTGTAACAATTTGTCCTTTAATCATAGGAATGGTAATTTTCCATAATCTCTGCCATCTTGTAGCTCCGTCAATGATTGCAGCTTCCTCTACCGATTTGGGAACGTTGTCAAGAGCAGATTGAAATACTAACATAGAAAATGCTGTTCCATGCCAAATATTGGCGATAATAACACTTACCATTGGAAAAGTAAACAACCATGCGATAGGTTTAACACCTATCCCTTCAAGCATCGTATTTAATGTACCTTTTTCATTTAAAAAGGCAAAAAATGCAAATGCAACCACAATCTCTGGAGTAACCCATCCTGCAAGTACAATAGTTCCGATAATGCGCCGAAATGTACGATTTCGTTCTTTCATTAATATCGCAAGTATAAATCCTAATACTTGTTGACCAATAACAGCGGAAAAAATAAGAAAAATTATCGTCTTAATAACACTAATTCGAAAATTGGGATCCGAAAACATATACATAAAATTTTTAAAACCCACAAATTCAATTGCCTGAGCAGTTGTACCAGTAAGTGACATATTGGTAAAGGCGAAGTAGAAAGTTAATAAAATTGGGCCAATGAAAAAGGTTATTAATAATAAGCATGCAGGAAACAAGAATAATATTGATCTTATTAATAAAATACGGTCTTTTTTATTCCGCCCACGAGAAAAACGTTTTATAGTTTTATTAGTATTTTTTTGTACCTGAACATTCATAGCATTCCCCTTTCAAAAAGTGATCTAAAAGTGATCACCTTAAGAGATGATCACTTTTTATATTCTTTTACTTCCACATTTTCAGCTCCCACTATACGTGTAACCTCTCTTGCATACTGATTCATTGCCTCTTCAGGACTAAGACTTCCTGTCGCAACCGCTTCTACAGCTGCCTGAATAGCAGTAGAAACCGCTGGGTACTTATCAACTCCAGGTCTAAAATGTGTAAATTTGATGAAACTCGCTGCTTCTTTTGTGACACTTCCAGGAGCATTGAGTACCTCCGGGTCTTGCGCAACATCAGTACGTGGGGTTAAATCTCCTTGCTTCAAAACATACACTTTATTATGTTTTTTGCTAGTCGCAAGCTTAATAAACTCCCATGCCAATTCTTTATTATCAGCCTTGCTTGGAATCGAGAGCGCCCATCCTCCGGACATTGAAGTAAAACCAGGAGGTTGCCCATTTTGTGTCGGCATTGCTGCTAGTTTATATATCTTTGTCCCCTCTTTCCAAGGCAAAGGACCTTCTTCTCTCCAAACACCCGGAACCCAGTTCCCATTTAGTACAATACCAACCTTTTCTTTTGGCATTAATTCCATCTGGACAATGTCCCCAGCTTTACCTGTTAACACTTGGGATAATTGAGGTCCTAATCCATTGGAATAAATTTCATGTATGAACTTGAGCGAATCTAAAAACCCCTGACTTTTAACAACCCATTTTTTACTATCAAAGTTATAAAGCGTATCTTCTGTCCCATATAAAAGCATCTCAAACGTCTGCATCGATGTTGCTTCACCCGTTGCTTTACCGGAATTAGCCCAGAACGGGATAACACCTTGCACCTTTTCTTTAATTGTCTTTGCAGCCTCTAATATGTCATTCCAATCTTTTGGATTCCAAGGTACAGGAAGACCAGCCTTATTAAAAATATTTACATTGTACCAAAGTCCACGCGTATCTGTGCTATAAGGAACACCATATACTTTTCCGTCAGTAGCAGTCACTCCTTGCTTTACTCTGGAATTAAAGTTATTCCAATCATCCCATTGGTTAACATACTTATCCAAAGAGTCTATATTACCTGCAGCCGCATCAGAGTTAATCATAAACGTATCTTCTGTGACAATGTCTGGGGCTGTTTGGCTATTCTTCACCATTAAGGCAAGCTTAGCGAAAAAATCCCCTTCCGAAGCTTGAATTGGTACAAATTGAACTTTAACCCCTGGATGCTGTTGTTCAAATTCAGTCTTTACACCTTCTAACCATTCTTTTAACCCTGTATTCCCTGAACCAAAATCACGGAAAGCGATTTCAATTCTTTTTTTAGGATCATTTGTATTGTTATCCGATTGATTATTAGATGATGTATTAGCACAAGCTCCTAATATCAACACAAATGAAATCAGCATTATCCCGACTAACCTTTTGGTAAGAAAAAATACATTGTACATTGTTAATTCC
This sequence comes from Parageobacillus sp. VR-IP, assembly GCF_013357975.1. Taxonomy (NCBI): domain Bacteria; kingdom Bacillati; phylum Bacillota; class Bacilli; order Caryophanales; family Anoxybacillaceae; genus Parageobacillus; species Parageobacillus sp. VR-IP. The sequence goes on along the minus strand of NZ_JABVYQ010000003.1, from coordinate 155,075 downwards.
CTCCCTTAATTAAGAAGATACACATTGTATAAAATAAATAACCGCTTGTTATATTGTCATGTCTTATTAGCTATTTATAAGTACCAAATTAATTAAACGTTAAAATGGCAAGTCGAAAGAGAGAAAATAACAACTTTATCGGTAAAATCACTAATAACTTTACATGTACCTTCTATCTCCTCCCCCTTAATTAAACTCCAGAACTCAATTTTTTAGTCAACTTGTTGATTATTGCTAATAAACTTGTAATAATTTGTATAATGTATATTCAATATATTTAACTGAATATTAGCACGATTATCAATACACGTAAACCCCTATTTTAACAACTTTTCTCGCGAAAAAACGACAATTTTCGAGCCAATTTTTCTTAGAGTGTTTGCATCATGTTTTCTATTTCTTTACAAAATTTTATTTAAGTTGTATATTTGTTATATATCAAGTAAAAAGGGGGAGCTTCCTATAGTCAGGGTTCCATTCTATATACAAATCCGTCAATATATTATTGATAATATCCAACAAAAAAAATGGAAACCTAATGATAAAATACCTTCTGAAAATGAATTAGCTGAAAAATTCGGAGTTAGCAGAATTACTGTAAAAAAGGCTTTAGACACTCTAGTAGAGGAAGGAATTATTTATCGTATTCAAGGTAGAGGATCATTTGTATCTGAAGAAAAAGGTTCTAAAACAATTATTTATCAAAACAAATTTTTAAAAAATACAAGTGGATTAGTAGCTTGTATTGTTCCCCGTTTAAACAGCCAGTTTACTACCATTATCGTGAGTGAAATTGAAAAACTTCTTGCCCAACATGGCTATCACGTTATTTTTTGTCAAACGCATGATTCACAGAAACTCGAAATGCAAATTTTAAAAGAGGTTCTCCGTTTAGGAGTAGATGGGATTATTATCTATCCAGCAGAAGGGGAAACTTACAATGAAGAAATTCTTAAATTGACGTTAGAAAACTTTCCTCTTGTACTTATAGACCGTTACCTTCGAGGAATTCACACAAATAGTGTATGTTCAGATAACATTTTAGGCGCTTATGAAGCAACAACTCACTTACTCGAGCTCGGTCATTCAAAAATAGGGATGATCTCTACTGTTCCGGATGGAACAACTAGTATTGAGGATAGGATTAAGGGATTTGAAAAAGCACTAACTGAACACAATGTCCCAATTGACCATCACTTATATCTTTTAAATCTCGAAATGTCCGAAGAGCATCACAATAAAGAAAAGATCCACAACTTCCTGATTAGTCATCCCGATATTACCGCTTTATTTGTGATTAACAATGGGGTAACAGTTATGGAAGCAGCCATGGAGATCGGTATTACTATTCCGGAAGATTTGTCTGTTATCATGTTTGATGACTACGAATTTTCCCATCTTTTCACAATCCCACCCACATGTGTAAGACAACAAGAAAAAATATTAGGACAAGAAGCAGTAAAATTAATTATATCAGCAATCGAGAATCCAATGCAGAAACGCCAACAAATTTTTGTGCCACCAAAACTTATTGTCAGAAATTCAACATCCATATGTAAAAGGTAATTATCATTTACAGGCTATTGACAAAAGAGGCTGCTCAAAAAGTTGTTAAGACAACTTTTTCTGAGCCAGCCTTTCTTTCTCCCTTATTTTAGTTTCTCATCACAACACTCTCTTCATCTCCCCTATCACTTCCTTAATCTCCTCCCCCAACCTCCGCACAATCTCTTCCGTTAACACTGGCATCAAAACCCCATCAGCCATCGGCGCTTGAATGATGAGAAACCGAGAGCGTAAATAACGTGACATTCTCACCTTTGCAAATATATTTTGTAAACGATATATCGTATTTTCATAGAACTTCACAATATGTTGCTGAATTTCCTGCAAAAAATAGAACAGCTGCATAGCTGTTCACAAAATTACTTAATCTTAAAATTAAGGGAATAATTTAACGTTTCGATCATACACCGCATTTTGCAAATCGTTTTGCGGCCATCTTGATCATTAAGCAATTTTATTGAAAAGATGATCTTGACAGAAAACAGCCCTTGTCTAAGAATCTTTATAAAGATTTTAGACAAGGGCTTCTTGATTATCTCCCCTGAAACCTCGGCTTCCGTTTTTCTAAAAAGGCGCGCACGCCTTCGCGGTGGTCTTCCGTTTGCCGCATTTTTTGCTGCGCTTCTGTTTCGAACTGAAGCACTTTTAACAATTCATCTTTTGTCAACTTGGCGTATAACGTCTTCGTGGCGATCATCGCTTGCAGCGGTTTGGCCTGCCATTCGGCGATTTTTTGTTCCACTTGCTGTTCGTCTTCGACGACAATGTCAACAATGCCTAGTTCATACGCTTCATCAGCGTTCATCGGTTTTCCTTCCCAAATGATATGCTTCGCTTTCACTTCACCGACCCGTTTCGCTAACAGGAAATGGCCGCCGCCGTCTGGAATGAGGCCGATGCCGATAAAGTTCATCGCTAGGCGCGCTTCTTTCGTGGCGATGACATAATCGCTTGCTAAAGCAAAGCTTAGCCCGAGCCCTGCCGCTGGCCCGTGAACGACCGAAACGACAACTTTCGGCATCATATACAACGCCGTGATCACTTCTTGGATCGTATTCATCACACCGTGAAATTGACTTGGGTCATCGACGCTGAGCATCGTCTTAATATCGCCGCCGGCGGAAAAGCCTCTTCCTCTGCCGCGGATCACGACGATGGATGCATCGCTTTGTTCAATTTGCCGCAACGCTTCGACCAGTTCGCCCAGCATTTGCACATCCATCGCGTTGAGCGAATCCGGGCGGTTCAGTTCCAATACCGCCACATTTCCTGAAAATGATAGAACGACTGTTTCCATGTTTATCCCCCTTGCTTGACCAATTGTCTTATATTAAATTCCTCATTTTATGGTAAAACTCCTTTAATTTTTCAAGAAAAAACCCGTATCACCCAAAAAAGGGTATACGAGTTTCCAAAAAACACTTTAAAGTGTACTTTGTTCATCTTCCAATACGATATTGCCTTTTTGTATGTTGGAAGATGGTTGCAGATAAGAAAAGATAATCATGGAAATAATGCTGGCAGCAATTCCATACATAATCGGATTGGTAGAACTTAATCCCTCCACCGCCAAACCGGCAAGCACGACCAATGAACTAATAATAATCGAATAGAAACCAGCTTTCGCTGTCGCTCTTTTCCAGAAGAAACCGAGAACCGCAGGAACAAAAATTGCGCCGGATAAAATCGCATAAGCCACATCCAATGCGACGAGCACGTCTTGAATCCAAATGGCAAACGTAATCGCGATAACTCCAATGGCTAAAGTGATCATTCTTGACAGAAAAACAAACTTTTGATCGCTAATGTCTTTCAGCCAATACTGCTTCAAAATATCATGTGATAAAAGAGTGGAAGAAGCGAGCAATGTTCCAGAAGCAGTGGACATGAGCGCGGAACATACACTTGCCAAAATGAGCCCTAACAAACCGTGCGGCAAGATCGTCAGCGACATTTTTGCAAATACATTTTGCGGATCGTTAATGTTCGGGAAAACGATTACCGCACACATACCGATAATACTTAATGCTAGTGCATAGGCAAAACTGTATAGACCAGCGTATACCGCACCGCTCCGGGCAATTGTTGTTGTGCGTGCCGTAAATACCCGCTGCCAAATATCCTGTGATACAACCATTCCTAATGTATACAGTAAAAAGTACTGAAAAATGTTCGCCCATCCCATTGATGACAGATCAAAATGCGTGGCAGGCAATCGTTCAGAGAGCGCTTTCCATCCGCCAACATAGGACAAGCTCATCGGCAGCATAACGAAAAAAATGCCGACTGTCATGATGATAAACTGAATAATGTCTGTCATGGTAACGCTCCACATTCCTCCGAGAATCGTATAAAACAAAACGATTCCCCCGCCGACTAACATCGAAACCGTCATATTCCAACCTAGGACGGCATGAATAATGGTGCCCATTCCTATTACTTGCGTAACAGAGACCATCATCGTGTAAATGGCTGCTACAAGCGCGCTAATCAAACGTGTTTCTTTATTGTACCGACGTCCAAGCAATTCACTAATCGTAGTAACATTCGCACCATAAATTTGATTCGCAAAAAACAAACCGAGTACGGTAATTCCAAGACCAATCATAAATACAAACCATATACCTGAAAGCCCAAATTGATATCCTAATTTAGCTGTTCCAATCGTCGAGGCGCCGCCAAGAATGACCGCAGACAGACAGCCAAGATAGACAAACAATCCGAGATTTCTGCCGGCAAGTGCATAGTCTTCTACTGTTTTCGCTCTTTTCACTCCAAAAATCCCCACGATAATTAAAAGAAGAAAATAAAATAGAATAACCCCCGTATCCAGTATGCTCATGAAAATTCCCCCATCCTCTTATTTTTAAGCAAATGAACGGCTGTTATTTCTCAGTCATTAGTGGATGTGCGCCAATTTCTATTTCGTATTCTGTCAATGCTTCATCCAGCATGTTTAATCCTTCATCAATCTGCTCTTTCGTCACAGTCAGCGGCGGGATCATGCGAATAACCTCTCCTTTATTCCCGCATAGATAGAAAAGAACTCCTTTTTGCAGGCAGCGGTTCAAAATATTCATCACACCTTCTCCGTTCGGTTCGCCAGTATGTGGATGAACAATCTCAATACCAATCATGAGTCCGATCGAACGCACATCTCCAATCACTGGATGCTTTGCTTTTAACATTTCCAGCTTTTCGCGAGCATATTTCCCGACTACCCGACAATTTTCAAGCAAATTTTCTTCTTTAAATACTTCTAATGTGGCAAGCGCTGCCGCACATGCGATTGGATTGCCGCCAAATGTCGTACCATGGCTCCCTAGTGGCCATTGCTGCATCAACTCTTTCGAGGCAACCGTTGCGCTTAGCGGAAGGCCGGAAGCAATTCCTTTGGCGATCGCCATAATGTCCGGAGTGACGCCGAATGTTTGTGCCGCAAACCATTCACCAGTGCGGCCAAAACCGGTCTGCACCTCATCGAAAATGAGTAAAATTCCGTGACGGTCGCAAATTTCTCTTATTTTGCGCAGCCAGCCTTTTGGCGGCACAATATACCCGCCTTCTCCAAGCACCGGTTCTAAAATCATACATGCCACTTCTTCCGGAGTGACTTGGTGAGCAAACAAAGAAGCCGCATCTTTTTCAAGCTTATTCGCAAAATACACATCCGGGTCTTCCCCATCCGGGCAGTCTTTTGGATCGGCATACGGCAGTTGATACGTCAATCCGTTTGGCTGTAAATATTTTCGGTATTTGCTTTTGGACGTACTTACACTAAGCGCCCCTAAAGAACGTCCATGAAAGCACCCCGTAAACGAAACGACATATGGTCTTCTCGTCACGTGTTTCGCCAATTTAATAGCCCCTTCGATCGCCTCCGTTCCGCTGTTCGCAAAAAAGAAACAGTTCAAACCTTCAGGCATAATATGTGTTAATTCTTCAGCCAAACGAAGGATCGATTCATACATGATGACTCCGCTTGGCCCATGCATAAGGCGATCTGCGGCATCTTTGATTGCTTGTACTACTTTCGGATGGCGATGCCCCGTATTGGCAACGGCAATACCGGAAGTAAAATCAAGATATTTTTTTCCATCCAGTCCATAGTAGTAGCATCCTTCTTCCTTCACCACCGGCAAGTTCGGATGGTCTTTGGCCATCGTTGGCGCAAGTAAATCCGGCATTTTATGAAAAAGGTGCATCCAGTTGTTCTCTGTCATGTACATTCTCCCCTTTAGCAAATCAGTTTGCCCATAAAAATTAAAATGCAAATATCATACCAACATTTATATAATTGTAAATTTTATGAATTTAAAAAATAAATATTAAAATATCTATTTCTTCCTATACCTTTTGCTTTTTTTCTAGCGATGTTTTATATAACAGCCTGTTTCTATTCTCTAAAATTTCAGAATCACTTTGGAGAAGATAGAGAGCAGCTAATTTCCTCGCTTCCATATTCACTTGTGCGTACCTCATCTAATCCACCTTTCGTGTCATTTGTTACTTATTTTTATATCCATCACTGAGTTAACCATTTTTTAATTCATTTTAGAATTAAAAAAATTCACTTCCGAATTAGCCAGTCATCCCTATTTTTTTCTAAAAAAAGAAAAGCCGTATCACCATTTGAAGGTGATACGGATCATCATTAACGATTACGGTTGAAAATAACGAGTTTCAATTCCGTCATCTCTTCAATCGCATAACGAAGCCCTTCACGGCCGAATCCGCTCTCTTTTACCCCGCCATATGGCATATGGTCGACGCGGAAGGTCGGGATGTCATTGATCAGCACGCCGCCGACGTGGAGTTTTTCTGCCGCTTCCCATGCGACATGTACATTGTCCGTATATACGCCCGCTTGCAATCCGTACCGCGAATCATTGACAAGCTCAATCGCCTCTTCGATCGAGCGGACGCGGTTAATCAAGACAATTGGCGCAAACACTTCCTGGCACGATACTTTCATTGTTGGCTGTGCGTCTAAAATCACGGTTGGAAGCAGGATGTTTCCGTCCCGTTCACCACCAAGCACGACTTTAGCTCCGCCTTGTTTCGCTTCTTCGATCCATGCGAGCGCCCGATCGACATCTTTTGGGGTAATCATTGCCGAGACATCGGTGCTTGGATCCAGTGGATCTCCCACTTTCAATTGTTTCGCCGCAGCGATAAATTTTTCGACAAACTCGTCATATCGCTTTTCATGCACATAAATGCGCTGAAGCGAAATACATACTTGACCTTGGAACGAAAACGCACCGAAAACGCAACGTGGAATAATGCGGTCAATATCCACTTGTTCATCGACAATGACGGCCGAATTCGAACCGAGCTCGAGCGTAACCCGCTTTAAGCCCGCTTTGTTGCGGATGCCGATTCCGACTTCCGGGCTGCCGGTAAAGGTGATCATGCTGATGCGCGGATCGGTGACGATTTTATCGCCAACGGTTCTTCCGCTTCCCGTTACAACGTTTAACGCTCCTTTAGGTAGCCCTGCGTTTTCAAACAGCTCCGCGATAAAGTACGCAGAAAGCGGCGTTTGGCTTGCCGGTTTTAACACGGCCGTATTGCCCGAGGCAATCGCTGGGCCTAGTTTGTGTGCAACAAGGTTCATCGGAAAGTTAAACGGTGTTATCGCACCGATGACCCCAATTGGTTCTCTGACGGTAAACGCAACGCGATTTTCCCCGCCTGGGGCCGCGTCAAGCGGAATCGTTTCGCCATGAATCCGTTTTGCTTCTTCAGCGGCAAATTTGTACGTTTGAATCGTCCGCGCCACTTCTCCTTTTGCCGTTGTAATCGGTTTGGCTGCTTCGAGCGCAATGATCCGCGCCGCTTCTTCTGCACGCTCTTGCAGCTCTGCGACCACTTTTTCTAAAATCTCCGCCCGCTTGTACGCCGGCATGCTGGCCATTTCTTTTCTTGCTTCATAAGCTGCAGAAATTGCTCGTTCGACTTCTTCTTCTGTTGCCATAGGAATTTCTGCCAACGCTTCCCCCGAATAAGGGGACGTTAATGTGGTATACGATTTTGCTTCCACCCATTCGCCGTTAATATACAGTTTCTTTTTGTCAAGCACCGTTTTCATCATTTTCCCCTCTTTCTTCATAACTTTTTTACCTTAAAACATCATGCCAATTCACTAATCACTTCCTCCATCACATCTAATGCTTCCGCTAACTGCTCATCTGTAATCACAAGCAGTGTTAATAGACGAATGACGTTGCTGTATATGCCAGCACTCATGATAATGACACCGCGTTGATGGCATTCTTGCAAAATTGCTGCTGTTAATTCTTTATTCGGCGCTTTTGACTCAGAATCCTTCACAAATTCCATTGCCACCATGGCTCCAAGTCCACGTACATCACCAACTGTTTCGTATTTCTCCTGGAGCTGTCTGAACCGGTTCATTACCGTTTGGCCGATCACATTGGCACGCTCGACTAACTGCTCTTGTTGCAGCATATTAATGACTTGTAATGCCGCTACACAGCCAAGAGGGCTGCCTCCATATGTCCCGCCGATTTCTCCTGGATTTGGCGCATCCATTACTTCCGCTCTTCCAGTAACCGCACTGATTGGTACACCTGCTCCAATGGATTTCGACATGGTTATTAAATCCGGCACAACATCAAAATGTTCAATAGCAAACATCTTTCCCGTTCGTCCGAATCCTGTTTGGATTTCATCTGCTATAAATAGAATACCATATTTTTCGCAAATTTGTTTTACTCCTTGCACAAACGTTTTCGACGGAACAATAAAGCCACCTTCACCTTGTACTGGTTCCATAATAATTGCTGCTACTTCTTCTGCAGGAACTTCGGATACAAAGAAGTCTTCCAAACGTCTTAAAATCTCTGCATCTAATTCCTCGTTTGTCATGCCGGATGGCTTGCGGTAATAATATGGATACGGCATTTTGTACGTATCTGGCGCAAATGGACCGAATCCAAATTTATATGGTTTTACTTTACTCGTTAGTGACATCGCAAGAAGTGTCCGTCCGTGAAACCCTCTTTCAAAGGAGATAATGGCTTTTCTGCCTGTATATTTCCGTGCAATTTTGACAGCGTTTTCGACCGCTTCAGCTCCACTATTCAGGAAAAAGGTTTTCTTCTGATGAGTTCCTGGGGTAATCTCATTTAGCTTTTCTGCTAATTGGATATATGGCTCATACATCATCACATGAAAGCAAGGATGAATATACTGCTCAACCTGTTTTTTTATCGCTTCCACGACTTTTGGCGGGCAATGACCGACATTGAGACTTCCAATCGCCCCAGCAAGATCAATAAACGTGTTTCCGTCCACATCTGTTAAGAGTGCCCCTTCCCCTTTGGCAGCAAACGTAGATACTGTATTAAACGGTCCCCGAGGAACGTTCTGTTCTTTTTTCTTAGTAATTCTGTTGCTTTTGGTCCTGGAATGTTGGTTTTTAACTGTATAAATTTTTTTACTCCCGTCTTCATCTGTTTCTCCCTCCATTACTTTGTATTCACCTGCTTATAGATGCAAAAAACATGCCAAAAACTTTACGACAAATAAAAAGGGATTTCCCGCTTCTTTGAATAATTAAGTAATGTAAGTTCTGACAGGCAGCTAGGAGGGAGATCATGCAACGTGTAACGGATGTTTTGGAATTGGAGTTATGTGCCATATTAAAATCATCTAACGATAATATTGTCATTACAGATGGAAATGGCATTGTTCTCCGCGCCAGCCCCAACTGTCTTTCTATTTATGGAAAAGAGGTTTCCTATCTTATTGGAAAATCCGTATATCAATTAGAGAAAGAAAATATATTTTCCCCTTCTGTTACGGCCAAAGTGTTAAAGGAGAGAAAAGAAATTCAAGTCATGCAGCGAACACCAACTGGGCGTGTCGTAATGGCAACAGGCGTACCTGTATTTGACAAACAAAACAACATTATTCGCGTGATTAGTTTTTCGCATGATTTAACAGAATTAGAACGTTTAAAAGAAGACTATGAAAAGCTAAGAAGACAGATGGAGCATTATCAAATCGAAATGGAAGAATTAAAACAGGAAAATATCGTCATTCAAAGCAAAGTCATGCAGCGCATTTGGAAGCTAGTGCATCGGGTTGCCAAATCCGATGCAACGGTTCTTTTTCTTGGCGAGTCCGGAGTGGGGAAAAACGTATTTGCCCGTGCCCTCCATCAAAATAGTTCGAGACGAAACCAACCATTTATCGAAGTGAATTGCAGCGCTATTCCTGAATCGTTATTTGAATCAGAAATGTTTGGATATGAAAAAGGGTCGTTTACTGGTGCGCAAAAAACCGGGAAGCCAGGACTGATCGAATTAGCAGATAAGGGGACTCTTTTTCTGGATGAAATTGGCGAACTTCCTCTTTCGATGCAAGCAAAGCTTCTAAAAGTTTTACAAGAGAAAAAAGTAACGCGCGTTGGGGGAATTAAAGAAAGAACCATTGACTTTCGCCTTATTGCCTCGACAAATCAGAACTTAGAGGAAATGGTAAAGAAGGGGAAATTTCGCCAAGATTTATTTTATCGTTTGCATGTTATTCCCATTTACGTTCCTGCTTTACGGGAGAGAAAAGAAGACATTTTTATGTTAGCACAATATTTTTTAGAAAAATTCAACAAAAAATACCATACGGATAAATATTTTCATCCTTCCATTGTTGACCATCTTGTCCATTATGATTGGCCTGGCAATGTACGAGAATTAGAAAATATGATGGAAAGATTAGTCATTACCTCCGAAACAAAAGCCATTTATCCTGAATATCTTCCTTTTTCTATCCACAAACATTCCCAATCTACACTATCTAATCAATGGTTAGAAAAAGAGAAAGAACCTGCTACGCTTAAAGAAGCAATCGAACAAGTAGAACGACAATGGCTCTTGCGTGCTGCAAAACAATGCAAAACAACATATGAAATGGCAGATTACCTGGGAATTAGTCAGCCCACCGTAGTAAGAAAACTAAAAAAATACCGCATTAATCCAAGAATGGATTAAAATCCATTTTTGAATCGATTTTTTATTTTTAATTCATTTTTGCATTAATTCATCGCAATTTTTTTTGCAAAAAACTCTATTCTTTTTTGGCACACTTTTTGCATTTATAAAAAGCAGAATATTTTCATTTCTTTAAAGGAGGGTTTTGCATGTATAAACCAAAAGATTCATCCCAATCTCCCCGCTTTTGCGGAGTTCGAACATTTATGCGTTTAGAAAATATCAAAACAACAGACAATGTTGATTTTGTTGTACTGGGTGTGCCGTTTGATACCGCTGCTTCTAACCGAACCGGGCAACGATATGGCCCGCAGCATATTCGAAATTTTTCCGTATTGCTTCGGCCTTACAATCCAGATATGGATATTAATATCTTTGAATATTGTTCTGGAGTAGATTATGGAGATATTGACGTCATTCCAGGAAACGCGCTGCGGACGTACGACAATATCGTAAAAGAGTTGCGGCCATTGCTGAAGAAAAATATCGTTCCGATTATTATGGGCGGCGATCATTCCATTACATTAGGAAACTTACGGGCATTTTATGAACGTTTTGGGCCAGTGGCGCTTGTTCATTTCGACTCTCACGGAGATACTTGGGATCATTACTATGGGGAAAAATATATGCATGGTACACCATTCCGCCGTGCTGTCGAGGAAGGATTACTAGATGTTGATCACTCTATTCAAATCGGCATGCGTGGGCCGCTTTACAGCGCGGATGATATTGAAGATGCACGACGGCTTGGTTTTGAAGTGATTACCATGAAGGAAGTTCGACAAATTGGATTTTCTGAAGTAATGAAACGCATTCACAAACGTGTGGGTGATAAACCTGTTTTCGTTTCCTATGATATCGACTTTGTTGATCCTGCGTTTGCTCCCGGCACTGGCACACCGGAAGTGGGAGGACCGACTAGCTATGAAGCACTAGAATACGTAAGGGGACTCGATGGGCTAAATATTGTCGGATTTGACTTGGTAGAAGTTTTACCTTCTTACGATAGTGGAGAAATTACCGCTATGTTAGCATCGGCAATTATATATGAGATGATCACGCTGGTGGCTTTAAAGAAAAGACGAGCGCTGCAAAAAAACTTGTCAGCAACAACCACGCAATGAGAACATCTCACTAAAAGGAGCGTCCTTCTATGTCCAATTACCATGTGTACATAAACGGTACATGGCATATAGGAAACGGAGAAAAAAGATCGATTATCAATCCTTCCAATGAAAAAGTCATCACAGAAATTAATGAAGCGTCCTTGCAACAAACATTGGAAGCGATCGAAGCAGCCCATCATGCTTTTCAATACACAAATTGGTCATCGAATCCAAGTTATCGAATTTCCGTTCTTCGTCAATTAGCAGATCTACTAGAGAAAAACGCCGAAAAATTTGCTTATATCGAGACAATCAATACTGGAAAGCCGATTCGTGAGTCACGTCTCGATGTGAGCGATTCTGTACAATGTCTTCGTTATTATGCCGACTTTCTCGAACAACGAACCATTAAGGAAAAGAAAATGGCTGATGGAACAACAAGTAAAATCATCGAAGAACCTATCGGAGTTTGCGCACTCATTGTTCCTTGGAATTTCCCGCTTTTATTGGGGATATGGAAAATGGCACCTGCGCTCGCTGCGGGAAATACCATCGTTTTTAAACCATCAGAATTAACTCCATTATCTTTCATAGAACTAACCAAACTTATCGATTCCATCGGTCTTCCACCGGGAGTGTTTAATCTTGTTCCCGGGGGCGGTTCTCCTGTTGGAGAAACATTGGTGACACATCCTCATGTGGAAAAAATATCATTTACCGGGGGAACCAAAACAGGCCGATGGATTTACGAACAATGCGCTGGCAGCTTGAAACGGGTTTCCCTGGAACTCGGCGGAAAATCTCCGCTTCTGGTTTTCGAAGATGCTGATCTTAATAACGCAGTAGAGTGGGCGATGTTTGCTTCTTTTTTGAATCAAGGGGAAGTGTGTGTTGCTGCTTCACGAATTCTTGTCCATGAAAATCTTTATGATTCATTTATAGATAAACTGATAAAAAGACTAGATTCCCTTCACATCGGAGATCCTTTAGACGAAAAAACGGAGATGGGGCCATTAATAAGCTCCTCACATTTAGAAAAAGTAGAAATGTATATCCAACTCGGATTGCAAGAAGGAGCTTTCCTGCTCCGAGGGGGCGAACGCATCAAAGAACAAGGATATTACCTCTCCCCCGCCGTTTTTGTCAATGTTCACCAAGACATGCGCATCGTGCAAGAAGAAATCTTTGGTCCCGTTATTACCGTACAACGCTTCAAAAATGATAAAGAAGCGATCGAATTGGCAAATGATACGATATATGGGCTGGCAGCTGGCATATTTAGCCGCGATCTCGAACGGGCAGAACAAATTGCTGGAAAGTTGAGAGCAGGAACGATTTGGATTAACAGTTATCACACTCCTTATGTCGATGCGCCTTGGGGCGGCTTTAAACAAAGCGGAATCGGCCGGGAGCTTGGCCCACAAGGATTCACCGCTTTTACGGAAACAAAACACGTTAATATAAGCCAAAATGGAAAATTACTCGGGTGGTATCAATAACTTTTCGATTTCGTCCTTGCGACGAAATCGATTTGTCTATAAATTATTCTGAATATTGTAAATTTTGAGTAAGGAGGAGTTGTTGATGGCGAAATGGACAGAACGTTTTGGACATGATGATATTCGACCAACACCGATGAACGAACGGAGTATGAATTTTTTTAGTACCTTTACTCTTTGGATTGCTGCTAATGTCGTCATTACCACTGTGATGACAGGCATGATGTTCGTTCCCGATATTTCCTTTTTCAGTGCGATGTTCGCGATTATTGTCGGCTCTGCGATCGGCGCCATTCCGCTCGCTCTTACCGGAAACATCGGGATTCGAACTGGACTCCCCACCATGGTTATCACCAGAGCCGCCTTCGGACAAAAAGGAGCGATCCTTCCAGCCCTTGTCAATACAATTATTTTAATTGGCTGGAGCTGGATTCAAGCGTATATGGCTGGCCTTAGTCTTAATTATGCAATTCATTACGCTACAGGATACAGCAATATTAATTTATTTGTGATTTTAACCGAACTGTTTGTCGTAATTATTACGATTTTCGGTCACCGCGGGGTAGAACGAATCGAAAAATATATATCAATCGCAATGTTACTTTTATCCTTTCTCGTTTTTTATAAAATTTTTACAACGTATCACATCTCAACACTATTAGAAATGAAACTAAGCAAACATCCAGCGGTCACCACGATCGTCGCTTTTGATATCGTGGTTGCGACAGCATTTTCATGGATGTCGACCGTTTGTGATTTTAACCGAAACTGTCAATCAGAAAAAAGCGGATTTTGGGGAACCTACTTTGGCTATATTGTCGCTTCGATTGTGGCGATGGGGCTTGGTGCGGTTGTCAGTGGGTTTAGCATTGCTTCTAATATGGAACGAACATACGACCCTACTATTCTCCTTGCCGCTTACGGATTTGGATTGATCGCATCCATTGTCGTCTTCTTTTCTGTACTATCTACTAACGTCATGGCATTATATAGTGCGACAATGTCCTTTATGAACGTATTCCCGCGCGCGGGGTTTTGGAAGCCGACATTGATCATGGGAACCATTTGTACCCTAGGTGCCTTGTTAAAAGAAGCTCTCATGTCCCATTTCTTTAATTTTATTATGCTCATTGCGACACTGTTCATTCCCGTATTCGCCATTGTGCTCGTTGATTACTTTTTGATCAAAAGAGGAACATATGATACGGAAGATATTCTTTTTGATACAAAAGGACGGTATCGGTATCAAAAAGGAGTCAATGTAGCCGCATATGTGGCGTATATCATCGGAGCTGTTTTTGCCTATTACTTTACGTATGTTCATCCGCTTGCAATCGGCTCAACCATGTTAACGTTTTTCTTGTCAGGAGCAGGCTATTGGGGATTGATGAAAATCACAAAACAAACATCGAGTAGAGCGCATACCATGGAACTCGAAACTCCGACTAGCATGGAGGGATAATTCATGCCAATATCGTATGAAATAGCACTTGCGCAAATGACGCCGATAAGTGGTGATATTTCTGGCAACCTCGCAAAAATGGAAATCATCGCAAACGAATGTAAACAAAAATTTCCCAATGTTCGCCTTCTCCTGTTCCCGGAACTTTGTACCACTGGTTACGTGTTGTCGGAAACGCTGAAAGGCGTTGCGCAAGCATGGGATGGCTTTATATTTCAGCGAATGAGCAGGCTTGCACAAAAACTTCAATTATATATTGCTTATGGATACGTCGAAAAAGATGACGAAGTAAAACTCTATAACTCTCTCATCCTGATTCATCCAAGCGGACAATGTGTAGGGAATTATCGAAAAATCCATTTAACCCCATTTGAAAAAGCGTGGTTTACTCCCGGATCCAAACCAGTACTAGTAGATACAGAGCTCGGCCGCATCGGTTTAATGATTTGTTGGGACTTAGCTTTTCCAGAACTAGCAAGGCATCTAGCGGTCCATGGAGCCGAGCTTCTTCTTGTTCCGTGTGCGTGGGAATCCCCGTTTCACGAGCCTTTTCAAAAATTTGCGATGGCACGTGCAATCGATAATACCGTCTATGTAGCAGCATGTAATCAAACGGGCCAGTCTTTTCCTTTTCATTTCTTTGGTTTATCCTCTATTTATGGACCAGATGGAAACGAAATCGCCAGCACCAATAATGATCAAGAAGCACTCATACGAGCAACCATAGATGAAAACTGGCGTCAGGAATTAAAGCAAACCTTTTACACGATGATGAATGAGCGGCGAACAGATGTTTATCAAGGAGTGGAATGGACATGAACATCAAAAAAATCGTAGATCTATCGATGCCCATTACTGCACAAACCCCGATTTATCCGGGAGATCCAAAACCACATATCACACCAGCGGCAACATTCGCGGAAAATGGCTACCATGTCAGCCGGCTTGTTCTCGGTTCGCATAGCGGCACGCACGTGGATGCTCCTTTTCATTTTCACGAAAATGGTGCGCGAATCGATGAGGTTCCGTTAACGTATTTTCTTGGTAAAGGGATTGTCATCGATGTAACGGGAAAAAACGACGGCGAGGCGATTACACTAGACGATGTCACTACTTATTTGCCGCGGCTCGAACCGGGAAAAATTGTTCTTTTTCACACCGGTTGGTCCCAATATGCGGGAACGGAGCGCTATTTTCGCCACCCGTACATTGCGATCGACGTCATCCAGGCAATGTTGGAACGAGGAATCCGCACGTTTTTCATCGATGCGTTAAACATCGATCCGCCTGATGGCTCTTCCTTTCCTGCGCATGAAGCGATTACCGCTGTAAATGGAGTGATCGGGGAAAATTTTACGAACTTCGATAAAATCGACTTTGCCAATCCGTATATTATCGCGCTTCCCCTTTATTTGCCGGAATGTGACGGATCGCCGGTGAGAGCGGTGGCGGTGGAATTTGATTCATACTAATGGAACCCGCGATATTCCCTATTCGGCGTTTCGCCTTTAGAATCCCGCACCGATTTCTCCTGCCGTCGCCTTAAAAGCATGTCGTCTTCAACCATGTTTTCGTTTCTATTATCCTAATAGAACATATATTCCCGTGAAATGGTGCGTCGCCCTTATAAATTATAGGAAAAAACACGTTTACAAATATTTTTGTTCGCACTAGGCTCTTGTTTCAAGCATTGCAATAACTCATATTAGGACACTCCTCCCTATCCGAGACATAAGCAGACAAAGAGGCCTTGTTTCTTATATGATAAAATTAATACCAATCATAACAAGGAGTGTCAGAAGCATGAACATTATCCCTACCCATCTTCTTGACCGCTCAACTGTAAAGCAATTTTTTACCACCCATTGGGGAAGTCCGCAAATGTTCGTTTCAACGGGAGTGTATGATTGCAGCGAGCTGGACGGTTTTTGCCGCGGTCCAAGGCAATGGGGAAATAGCGGGGCTGATCACCTTCGTCATCCGTGGTGAGGAATGCGAAATTGTTTCACTAGACAGCATGATCGAAAACCAAGGAGTCGGCAGCGCTCTTTTGCAACAAGCGGAAGCATTTGCCGCGCAGCATGGATGCGCCACAATCCGCTTAATCACGACGAACGATAATTTACACGCATTACGCTTTTATCAAAAACGAGGTTACCAGATTGTCAAGGTCTTTCCGAATGCCGTGGAAAAAGCAAGACAAAGGAAACCAAGCATTCCGTTCGTTGGCGCAGATGGCATTCCGATCCGCGATGAGCTTTTGCTTACAAAGCAACTAAACAAACAAAACGTCCCCGCCGTAACGATATAAGCGAGGACGTTGAAATTTTTAAACAATCACGTTCAACAATAGAATGAAGATAAATGCCACTACAGAAATAATCGTTTCCATCACAGTCCATGTCATCAACGTTTCTTTGACGGTCATGCCGAAATACTCTTTAATCATCCAGAAGCCGGAATCGTTGACATGCGATAGAATCAAAGATCCCGCTCCTGTCGCTAACACGAGCAATTCTGTGTTCGTGTCCGACATGCTAGCAGCAATCGGGGCGACGATGCCGGCCGCTGTCATCATCGATACGGTCGCCGAGCCGGTTGCGATCCGAATGAGCGCGGCGATTCCCCATCCTAATAGGAGCGGAGACAGATGGGAATGCTTCGCTACATCGGCAATTTGCTCCCCAATACCCGAGTCAAGGAGCACTTTATTGAACGCTCCGCCGGCGCCGATGACAAGCAAAATATTGGCGACAGGACCAAGGCATTCGTTGGCAAATTTCAACACTTTATCGCGGTTGAATCCGCGCGCGTAACCAAGGCTAAAGAATGAATAAATCGTTGCGATTAACAGGGCGACGACCGGGTCCCCGATAAAGCGCAGCACTTTTGACGCTTCCGACGCTTGGTCTAGCGTGACATTGGCAACGGAAGCAATCAGCATGAGAATCACTGGAAGCAAAATCGTAAATAACGTGTTACCAAAGCCAGGAAGGTCTTTTTCTTCTTTATGCTGTACAAGCTGCTCGGCGATTTCTGCCGGCACTTTTTTATACATACGCGACCCGATCCATTTCCCAAACAGAGGACCGGCGATAATGGCGGTCGGCAAGCCGACAATAAGAGAAAAAAGAATCGTTGTTCCGACATCGGCTTTAAAAATGTCAACGGCAGCCATCGCCGCTGGATGCGGCGGCACCAGTCCATGTACGACCGACAATCCGGCAACGAGCGGAATGCCAATCGTCACGAGCGAAATCCCCGTCTCCATCGCAATCGTAAATACAAGCGGAATGAGCAGGACGAATCCTACTTGGAAAAATACCGGAATACCTACTAAAAAGGCAACGACCATCATCGCCCAATGGACGCGTTTTTGGCCAAAACGGTTAATCAATGTTTTCGCAATCCGTTCTGCGCCTCCGGATTCGGCCATCATTTTGCCAAGCATCGTCCCGAGCGCCAAGACGATCGCTAAAAAGCCAAGCGTGTTGCCAAGACCTGTTTTGATGGAATCAATAATTCCCGGCGTTTCCGGCGACGGCGCGACCAGCGGCATGCCCATCGCAAGCCCGACACCAACGGACGTCAAAATTAAGGCAACAAACGGATGCATTTTCGCAGCCGTAATCAGCAGCAATAATACAACAATCGCTGCAACGACAATCGCAATTCCCATTTTCCATTCCCCCTCTGTTGTGCTTGATGTAAACTAAACCGATTTAGTAGTTAGCCATTTCTGCGCTGAAAAGAAGCAATCACATCAAACTCATCTTTCAATCGTTCATACAACCGCATATACATATCAAATAATTCGGAATAAATGAGCGTATTTTCCGTATTTGGTTCATGACGGGCGGTAATATGAATCCACGTTTTCACCGTATCAAGCGACTCAATGTCGCCAAGCGCATACAGTGCCAGCGCTGCGGCGCCTAATGCCGACGCCTCATGCGTTTCTGGAACGAGCAACTCTTTTCCCATCATATCGGCAAGCATTTGCCGCCAAAATGGCGATTTGGCAAAGCCGCCCGATACGCGGATTTCCGAAAGCGGCCCCGTGACATCGCGGATCGCCAAGGCAACGGAAAAGACGCTCATACATACCCCTTCCATCACCGCGCGAATGAAATGTTCCCGCTTATGATGAAGGCTGATGCCAAAAAACGTCCCTCTGGCATTCGCATTCCAGTATGGCGCCCGTTCCCCGGATAAAAACGGAAGAAACAGCAATCCTTCCGCTCCTGCCGGAACCCGCTCCGCATATTTTGTCAACAAATCATACGGATCGATGCCAAGCCTTTTCGCCACTTCGCGTTCCTGGCCGCCAAATTCATCGCGCAGCCACCGCAGCAAAATCCCACCGTTGTTCGTCGGCCCTCCAACAACCCAATGGTTTGGCGTCAAGGCATAACAAAACGTTCTTCCTTTTTCGTCCGTTTTTTGTACGGAGGAAATCGTCCGCACCGCGCCACTTGTTCCGATCGTAATCGCCGCTTCTCCTGGCAAAATTGCGCCGACGCCGATATTAGCAAGCACCCCGTCACTCGCGCCGACGACAACCGGTACGTCCGGGTCCATCCCCATTTGCTCAGCCCATTCTTTTTTCATGCCCCGCAATAGATGCGTTGTCGGTACTAAACTAGATAACTGTGCCCGCGTAATGCCTAGAAGTTGAAGCACATCTGCATCCCAATCAAGCGTATCCAAGCGAAACAGTCCGGTTGCGGAAGCGATCGAATAATCGACGACATATTGGCCATATAGCCGGTACAAGACGTATTCTTTAATGGACACGAACTTATGCGCCTGCCGGAATATGTCTGGCTGCTCTTCCTTCAGCCAAAGCAGTTTCGGAAGCGGCGACATCGGATGAATCGGCGTGCCAGTTCGCTTATAAATATCCAATCCGTTCTGTTCTCGTAAAAGACGGTCTGCTTGTCCGACGCTGCGATTATCGGCCCAGATGATACAGCGGGTAAGCGGGCGTCCGGATCCATCCAACGCCATTAGCGAATGCATCGCCGCACTAAACCCCATCGCTTTCACCTGATGAGAAGCGAGACGCAATTTGGTGATGACAGCGTTTACAGTTTGGACAACGGCGGAGAAAATCTCCTCGGGATCTTGTTCCGCCCAGCCCGGATGCGGCTGGATGATTGGATAATCCACTGCATGAGAGGCGAGCACCTGCCCGCGTTCACCAAACAACACTGCTTTTGTGCTCGTCGTGCCGATATCGACACCAATAACTACTTTATTGTCTGCCGTCATTGTGGTTCCCCCTTTGTCGGACAGATTTCCGTTCTATCAATGTAGGCGGAAAGCGAAAAATTTGCGGCTTATGTTTTTGTTTCCTGGCAATTTGCAGAAACAAACGCTCTGCTGCTTTTTTCCCCATCGCAAAAGTTGGTTGGGCAATCGTCGTTAACGTTGGCGTATAAATATCGGCAAACGGAACATCATCAATGCTAATCAGCGCCAAATCATCAGGCACATGGATGCCGTTGTTCTTAACGAAATGTAAAATTTCCATCAATGTCAAATCGTTAATCGCAAACAGCGCTTCCGGCGGACGGCCTGAGGCAAACAGCTTCGCCAGCTCCCTCTGAATGGAGGAAATTTCGGCTGTGACAAAATAATCAGCGATAACTGGAAGCCCTTTTTCCGTTAGCGCCTGCCGAAATCCTTCGATCCGCTCCATCCTTGGAACGACATGGGAAGCAAGCGGAGGAGCGACGGCGCCGATGCGCTCGTAACCGTGACTAGCCAAATATTCCACTGCCAAAGCGGCTGCGCGTTTGTTATCAAGCAAAATCGCGTCGGCTTCCACCCCTGGAACCATGCGATCAACAAATACGAGCGGAAAGCGCTCCTCCACTAGCCGCTGATATACATCCTCGTTTTTTCCTGTTGTAAAAACAATCAAGCCATCCACTTGTTTAGCAAGCAACATGTCAATATATTTTTTCTCTTTTTCCGGGTCGTCATCGGAATTGGAGACGATGACATGAAAACCGCGCTCTTGGCACGCTTCCTCGATGGCATGCAAGACTTGGATCGTCAGCATATGCAAAATATTAAAGACAATGACACCGATTGTCGCTGTTGTTTTCTGTTTTAAGCTGCGGGCGATAATGTTCGGTTGATATCCCAGCTCTTCAATTGCCCGAGCAATTCGTTTTCTTGTTTCCTCGCTCATATATTCATAGCGTTTATTTAAATATTGCGATACCGTACTTTTCGAGACGTTGGCCAATTTCGCAACATCGGCCATCGTTACTTTTTTCAAAAGGATCCCTCTTTCACTACTAAATCGATTTAGTATTTATAAACGTTTTCATAAACCGGTTTAGTAGAATTATAAAACAAAATGAAAACGTTTTACAACTATTTTTTATTCAAATTTTTCTTCTGAAAAATCAACATATTACAGTGAGGACCAGTTTTCGATTGGAAAACAAGCAAATTAAGTACTTTCAATAAATTCGATCCGCATAGAAAAGAGCGCGAAACAAGCATTTCGCGCCTTTCCCTACGGTTAATAGCTTATTAGAATAAAATCTTGGAGAGAAACACGATCATCGTTACTGTCACCGAACTAAGCAGCGTTGACACAAATACCGCCTGGGCGGCGTACTCCGGATGATGGCCGTATTCGAGTGCATAAAGCGCGGTGTTTCTGGAACATGGGTACGAACTTGCGATCAATAAAGCTTGAGCGGTCACTCCCTCAAGATGCAATGCAAAAATAATAACAGCGGCAACCGCCGGCGAAAGAAGCAGACGGCTGAAAACACTAAGATACAACAACGGTGGCAACTGTTTCAGATTAATATAAGCCACTTGGGCTCCCAGCGTCAGTAACGCAATAGCCAAGAAGGCATTGGCGACATTTTGAAGAGGATTCCAAATAAATGATGGAACCGGAATGTCTAGCGACCGAAAAAGCAATCCAAGAAAAAGTGCATAGATAATTGGATTTTTTAAAAATTCTGCCGTCACTTTCCCTTTCTTTTCATCAGCAGATATAAAATTAAATACACCATATGTATTAGTAAGGAAATTCTGAAAATTGTTACAACAATTTGAATCGACAGCCCTAACGGCTGCTGGTGGAACACAAGCTGGCTGACAGGAATACCGAAATTGCCAGAATTGTTGAGGACAATCGTATTTTGAAACGTCGCCGCTAGACTGCGGTCCATCTTTAACAACTTGGCCATAGCTGTGCTTATGGCGATTAACGCTCCGTTTTGCAGCAGCAAAAACCCTAGCACTTGAAGCAATACGTCTCCATCGATTTGGCTTTCATATACGTTTGTAAATCCAACCGCCGGCAGCAGCACATACATATTCAATTTAGATAAAGTATTCATGTCAAAATGGAAAATGCGATGCAATAGCGCCCCAAGGCCGACAAGAAAAAATACTGGCAGTATCACATGGAGTAAAATAAGAAGAAAAATATCCACTTCCCCTCCTCCTATCTTTTTAGCTTATAAATTCGTTCCGGCCTTCCTACCGAGCCGTACGAAATATCGGCCGTCACTTGAGAAATCGAAACAAGATATTCTAAATAGCGCCGTGATGTCGTCCGGCTTGCGCCGATCCGTTTGCCTACTTCTTCCGCCGTAATGCCGTCTTTACACTGCTTTACCACCGCCAGCACCTTCTCTAATGTCAGCGGCTGGATGCCCTTTGGCAATGAGTCATCCGCATCGCTTGTGGTCTGTTCGCGGCGGATTAACTGGTCGATGTCCTCTTGCCCGATTAATTCTTTTCCTTTCATCAGTTCGAGCATTTTATGATGGTATTCTTTATATCTCACCAGCGTTTCGGTAAACCTATCGAGCATAATCGGTTTGATAATATAGTCAAACACCCCTCCATGCATCGCTTGCTTCAAGGTGTCAATTTCTCTTGCTGCGGTGATCATAATAATATCCATATTGGTAAAATGCGCACGAATCCATTTTAAAAACGCAAGTCCATTCATATCCGGAAAATATATATCGAGCAAGACTAAATCCGGCTGCAACACTTCCACCAGTTCTTTTCCTTCCTGCTCGTTAGTGGCGATTCCGATCACTTCATAGCCTTCCACCTTTTCGACAAAACGGCGGTTAATCTCGGCAATACGTTTATCGTCTTCGACAATGAGCACTTGAATATTGCGAGCCATCATCAACCCTCCGTTGTTTTGGAATGATGATCGTAAAGACAGTTCCTTTTCCCTGTTCCGATTGATAAGTAATATGACCGCCAAGCACCGTCAGCGATTTTTTCACCAAATCCAGGCCATAACCGCGATGGACGGCCGCTTTCGTCGAAAAACCGCGTTCAAATATTTGATCGGCTATTTCCGCTTGAATGCCTGGTCCGTTATCTTCCACTTCAATAATTAAATCGTCGCCAAGATCAGTTAAAAATACAGTCACTCTCTTTTCTTCGCATCCGTTGTGCAATACCGCTTCCATTGCATTATCCACAATATTGCCGATAATCGTCAAAAGGTGATCGCGATCCAAATGCTTTGGAATATCTTTAAAACTGCTTTGCCGGTCAATATCAAACTGAATCTTTAATTCATTCGCGCGGTTAAATTTGCCGATGAACAGCCCTCCGATAATAGGATCCGGAATTTCTTTCATCACGAAACGAACGATGTCCTGATGAAGATTGGTTTCTTTAGAAATGAGTTCTAGCGCCTCTTCATATGATTCCAACTGAATGAGCCCGGAAATGACATACAATTTGTTGGAAAACTCATGCGTTTGCGCCCGCAGCGCGTCAGCGTAGCTTTTTAGTTGGGAAAGCTCCTTCGTCAAACGATATAGTTCCGACTTATTGCGGAACGTCGATACGGCGCCAATTACCTTTCCTGCTTTATCCTTAATCGGAATGCGATTGGTAATCACTGTCTCTTCGCCTAATATCATCTCATCGTCATATTCCGCCGTTCCCGTTCGAATCACTTCAAGCAGTCGGGAATGGGGAATAATATGCAAAATATATTTCCCTAATACATCCTGCTCCTTTTCATATCCAAGCAAAGTCATCGCCGTTTTGTTGATCATTGTAATAATTCCTTCCTGATTCACAGCAATAATTCCTTCGCGAATCGCCTCTAAAATCGCCTGTTTCTCTTGATATAACAGTCCGATTTCTTTTGGCTCCAATCCGTGAATCGATTTTTTTACCGTTTTCGCGATCAGGATGGCTCCGCTGGCTCCCAAAAATAGTGCAAGGATGGAAAAGAAAAGGATTTTCACGTTATAAGACCAAACGATATCTTCAATATCCTCAAGCAGAAAGCCAACAGAAACAATGCCGATGACATTCCCTTTCTCATCGAAAATCGGTGCTTTTCCGCGTATCGCCGGACCGAGCGAACCGACCGCTTCCGAAATAATCGCTTTTCCCTCAAGCACCTCTTTATTATCTCCGCCCACCATCTTCTTTCCAATCCGGTCTGGAAGCGGATGTGCATAACGAATTCCTTGTCTATTTCCAACCACGACATACTCCGCGCTGGTTTTGCGGCGAATCATTTCTGCGAACGGCTGAATTTGTCGGTGCGGGTCCGGCTGCCTAAAAGCGTCCTTGACTAACGGCGTAGCAGCCACCGTTTCTGCTACGTTCAGCGCGCGCATTCCGATCTGTTCTTTTAGCGTGGCGGCAAACATGTGCTGAAACAAAAAGGAAAGAAAAACGATGACAAATAAAAGCAAGGAACAAATAATGATAATGAGCCGCGTTTGGAGCTTCATGCTATCTCCCCTTAATGGAAAATAGAGAAAGACTATCCGCCGAAAGGCAGTAGTCTTTCTCCCTTTACATATCTTCGCTGACAATGACCGATTTCCCTTTTAGTTTCATGACAAATGGTACGACGATCCATAAAAACGCAATGATAAGCAAAACAAGCGAGATTGGCTTTTCGAAAAATACCATAAAGTCGCCGTTCGAAGCCGTAAGCGCTCTTCGCATGTTATTTTCAATCATCGGGCCAAGCACAAGTCCTAATACAAGCGGCGCCAGCGGAAAGTCATGTTCTGCCAGCAGATAGCCTAATACACCAAATGCGATTAATAAAAAGACATCAAACGTCGTCACCTGCACCGCGTAAACACCAAATACAGAAATCGCAATAATAAGCGGCAGCAAATATTTAGGCGGCGTTTCAATAATTTTCGCAAATATTTTGACGAGCGGCATGTTTAAAATCAGCAGCATCACATTGCCGATAAACATGCTGGCGATTAATCCCCATGCTACATCCGGGTATTCATCAAAGAGCAGCGGACCGGGCTGGACGTTATACATAATTAACGCCCCCATTAAAATCGCGGTCGTTCCCGAACCGGGAATTCCAAGCGTCAACAGTGGAACCATCGCCCCTCCCGAAGCGGCATTATTCGCAGATTCCGGCGCCGCCACGCCAGCAATCGTTCCCTTTCCGAATTTTTCAGGCGTTTTGCTTATTTTCTTTTCCATAATATAGGAGAAAAACGAGGCGAGCGTTGCCCCCGCTCCCGGCAATACTCCGACGAAAAAGCCGAGCAGCGAACCGCGCGCAATCGGACCCGCGCTTTCTTTCAGCTCCGCTTTCGACGGAAGGACACGGCCGATTTTTGCAATTTCGCCGTCATTTTTCTCCTTATGAAGAATTGCTTTAAATACTTCTCCTAAGGCAAACAAACCCACTGCTACCGTTAAAAATTCCAAGCCCCCGTATAGAAAAGAAATGTTATACGTAAATCGCGCCACACCTGACACATTATCAAGACCAATGGTCGAAAGCAACAAGCCGAAAACGGTCATCATCCATGCTTTTGTCATCGAATTTCCCGCTAACCCGCTGACAGCAGCCAATCCGAGAAGCATTAGTGAAAAATATTCCGCTGGACCAAATTTCAATGCTACATTGGAAAGCGGCTCCGCCAACAGCACGAGGGCAATTAAGGAAACAATCCCCGCGACAAACGAACCGATTGCCGCAATTGCTAACGCTGATCCCGCTCTTCCTTGCTTGGCCATTTGATAACCGTCCAATGTGGTGACAACAGAGGAAGACTCTCCAGGCGTATTTAGCAAAATGGATGTCGTTGAACCGCCATACATTGCCCCGTAATAGACACCGGCAAGCAAAACGATCGAACTTGTTGCCGCTTGAGCCGGGTCAAGACCGGACGTCATCGAAGCGGTTACGGGAATTAACAGCGCCACCCCGCTCATCGGGCCGATCCCTGGCAACACTCCTACCGCCGTCCCGATCAGCACTCCCAGAAAAGCGAAAAGCAGATTGTGCGGCTGCAGCGCTGTTTGAAAGCCATCGATTAAAAACGTCAGTGAACTCATACTCCCCCTCCTTTACTGAAACCAAACCGGCCAACTCGGCAATGTTCCTTGCAACAGTTTAACGTATAACCCGTATACTCCTAACGAAAAGCAAGCGGCAATCACTACTGATTTCCACAAAGCTCCTTTTTCCATCGTTTGAAACCCGACGACAAGGAACAAAAACGTCATCATGACATAACCAACCGTTTCTAATAAGGCCGCATATATCACCGCGGCAATCAAGATGATGAAAAACTTTTTATACTGCAATGGCTGCCTTTCTTTGCATGAATCCGTATATCGCATCGTTTCTAGCAACAATTTGATGCTTAATAGCGCAAGAACAAGCCCTAACAAAAACGGAAACACGTTCGGGCCGACTGCACTTCCATAAGCGCTTTTCGAGATTCTTTGACTTTCCACCATAAACAAAGCTCCCACGGCTAAAAAGACAATCGCGGCAACGCGGTCAAACGTTTTACTCACACGCACACCCCCATTTTTTATTAAAGGTGGGGAAGCGTTCTCTTCCCCGTTTGCTTATTTATGCATTCCAAGCGATTTCAACATATCGCTGATCTGCTGTTCCTGCTCTTGTAAAAATTTTGTGAATTCTTCCGAACCTCTATATTCTGCTTCCCATCCTTGCTTCTTTAGCTCTTCTTTCCATTTTTCATGCTCGGACAATTTTTTGAATGTATCTTCCCAAAACTTTTTCGCGTCCGCAGACATTTGTTTCGGCCCGAAGACGCCACGCCAAATCGTAAACTCCGCGTCAATGCCAAGCTCTTTCATCGTCGGCACGTCTTTTAAAGCACCGCCAAGACGTTCTGGCGCGGAAACGGCAAGCACCCGCACTTTTCCTGCTTTTACGTATTCCCCAACAGAGGAAGCATCCGTCGCAATCACATCCGCATTTCCCCCAAGAAGCGCGGCGATCGCTTCCCCGCCACCGTCATATGATACGTATTTCACCACTTTCGGATCAATGCCAGATTTGTAGATAGGAAGAATCGCGACTAAATGATCCATCGACCCTGGCGCAGATCCCCCAGCTACCGTTACCGACTTCGGATTTTGCTTAATCGCATCCAACAGTTGGGATAATGTTTGGAATTTCGAATCCTCCTTAACGACAATCGCGCCAAAATCCTTCGTCAACTGAGCAAGCGGTGTCGTATCTTTATAACCGAATGGACTGTTTCCCTCCGCTTTTAAGTTGTTAATAATGATCGGCGGGGAATTGACAAACAACTTATAATCATTGTTTTTATCCTGTGTTGCGTATTCCGCCATAAACACGGCCCCACCGCCGCCTGGTTTATTCTCCACCGTCATCGTTTGCTTCACTAAATTTGTTTCATCCAATACTTTCGTGATCGCCCTTGCTGTCAAATCCCAGCCTCCCCCAGCCCCGGAAGGAGCGACAAACACAATTGGCTTCGTCGGATAGTTGGATGGTTTGCTAGACTGTTTCGTCGTTGTAGTGCTTCCACAGGCAGCTAACACAAACATCATGATTCCCATTACAATCAAGCTCCACCACTTTTTCACCATTTTCTGATCCCCCTTATTTTTGATAGCGTTTACATGTTTGAGAGTAATTATAGCAACAATTTTCTGAATGATAAGTTTTTGAAAATAAAATGAATTTTGTGCATTTTGTTCATAAAAAAACCTGCCTTGCCAAAACATTTTGGCAAGGCAGGTCATCCGTTTACTTTAAATGCTGCCATTGATCTTTTATTGCTATAACAAGAGGATGATCTTTTTCTAATTGTGAATATTGGTATAGAGCCCCTTCTACTCCTGTTTCTTGAATGGTTTTTTGCAATGCAACTGCTTCGTCATCGTTTTCATAGTCAAACAATAACAGTGCGGCAATTCCTTTGACTAAACCAAGAGGTACTTGTCCGAACAAGTCATAATATTGCGTAGCCGGTCCAACGAGACGATCATTCGCCCCAAGTTTGCGAATTGGAGAACGAGCAACCCGGACTACTTCATCGGAGATGGAAGGATTCAGGAAGCGTTGAATGATTTTTTGAATATAGGATTGATGTTCGTTTTCATTCCATCCATATTTCTTCACTAACACCGCACCTGATTCATGCAGCGCTTTTTCCACATCCGAGCGTATCTCTCCATCATTCATTGCTTCTTGTATCGTTTTCCATTTTTTATAGTATCCTAAATAGCTGGCAATCGCATGCCCGGTATTTACGGTAAAAAGCTTGCGCTCAATATAAGGCTTTAGATCATCAACAAAATGTGCTCCTTGAATCGGCGGAATGTCACCAATGATATTTTGTTTTTCGATCACCCATTCAAAAAACGGCTCGACCACAACGGAAAGAGGATCGTCGTTTTTCTGATTCGGAACGATACGGTCTACCGCACAATTCAGAAAACCGTAATACGTTTCGAATAACGGCTTATCTGTTTCGGAAATCTTTGCAAAAACATGGCTTTTTAACACATCACTTCCACCGATCATATTTTCACAAGCAATAATATGCAGCGGTGTTTTATTGATCGTGATTCTTTTTTGCAGCCCCTCGGCAAGAATCGTGGCGATGGCCGGTAAAATATGCGGACCGACCGCCGTTGTAATGAGATGGGCTTTTGTGATATAATCAATGACCTTTTCACGTTCCGTTTGACTATTTACAGCGGAAACGTTGCGAATCAGCTGTTCTTGTCTATTTTCATCGGCAATGATGACCCGATACTCCTGTTTTTCCTTTAATAAACGGACCACTTCATCATTAATATCCACAAACATAACTTCATAGCCCGACTGGGAAAGCAAACTCCCGATAAACCCTCTGCCAATATTTCCTGCGCCAAAATGAACAGCTAGCATGTTTAATTCACCTCGTTTAACAGGCGAAGAATCTCTTCTTCTGTCGCCGCTTTAATCATCGCTTCTACATTTTCCTGTTCTGAACAAACGATGGCGATTTTCGAGAGGATTTCCAAATGTTCGTTATTTTTTCCAGCAATTCCAATCAATAGTTTTGCGATATTGCCATCCCCGAAATCAACGCCATCAGGAATTTGTACAATCGAAATACCAGAATGTTTGACAAACTGCTTCGCATCCTCTGTTCCATGTGGAATAGCAACAAAATTCCCCATATATGTGGATGTTAACGCTTCCCGTTCAAACATTTTGTCAATATAAGCATCTTCTACATAACCTTGATTTACTAAAATTTGTCCTGCTAAACGAATGGCTTCCGTTTTATTTTCTACTCGTGCATGTAATACAATGTTTTCTTTCTGTAAAATTGGCATTGACAATGTCATTCACTCCCTACATTGTTAAAGATAGTCGTAAAAAAACTTTTCTAAATGATAGCTCAAAAACGAATACACCTGTTCATGATCTCCGTTTGCAAATAATGCCATGCTATCTTCATCTTTAATGATCAACGAGCTGATGTGGCTTAAAACAGAAAGCGTTTCCTGACTAGGTGAATCGGGCGCTAACAGCAGTAAAATGGTATTCACAGCCATTGGCTGATCGTGCATTCCTTTAATGGTTTGGCATTCGGTTAGCCGATAAATCGTGAAAGACGGAAAAAGCACCGCTGAGCTTCGGGTATGGTACAAAGCGAGCGACGTCTCCGGTATTCCCAATCCTCCTAATGCTTCTCTCCGCAACAATTCTGTAAGGACTTTCTCCGAATCAAGAATGATTCCTTTTTTCCATAGCTGATGACACGCTTCTGCTAACGCTTCTTTGATGGAATGGCTATTGACCTGTTGTAACGCAAAACCTTCCAAAATTCGCAAAATGGTTTCACTCATTTTTTGAATGGAAGCCATTTTCTTGATCACATCATGAGATTTTCCTGCCGCGTCGTCTACCTCTTCCTTGCGAGAAACCACATTTCTGCTTTTTAAAAACTGTTTCATCGACATAATCTCTTCTTCCCGAAGCATTGGACTGACAACAAAATACGGTTTTGTCAATCCATCAATTGGGACGGTCGAAACGATCAAGTCATATGGCGTTACATCCGTGTTTCTCAATTCAAAAACAGAAATCTGTTCTATGTGTACAATATCGGGAATTTCTTTTTTTAATCTTGTTGCTAATATTTTTGCCGTCCCTAGTCCACTCGAACAGATCACTAACGCACGCAATCCTTTCTTTTTTCTTAATAACGCTGCCGCAAAGTGGAGAACTAAATAACCAATTTCTTCGTCTGGAACGGTTACATCCGGAAATACTTGTTTCACTCCTTCTTTTAATACCGCAAAAAGTTCCGGATAATCTTGGACAATTTTTTCTAAAAGCGGATTGGCAATCCCCATGTTATGCCGGATGCGATAAAGCGCTGGTTTTAAATGAACGACCAAATCTTCGTATAACGTATAATCGTTTGTAATATCTACATGTAGTTCAGCGCCGACAAAACGAATTAACTCTTGCGCTTTGATGCCTACTTCAAAACTTGCCTCTTCTAGCATATAACCTTGGCGGTCGCGAAGTTTCGCACCCATTAAATGCATGGTAATATAACCGATTTCCTCTTTTGGAATCGTGATGCGAAAAGCATGTTCTAGCGATCGCGCAATTTTTTCCGCGGTTTTATATTCTTTTGTTGTTTGAATCGTTTCTAAATATTGCTGATCAAAATTAATCGATTCCCCTTGGCTGATCCGCTCTATTGCTAAGGCAAGGTGAACCACTAGTGCAATATGTGAACTGTCGGCAATCGTAAAAGGAAGCTCCTTCTTGATCCGTTCAATTTGTTGTTCAATGATGGCCAATTTTTTTCTATCGACTAGTCCGAGAAGTTTTTCTGTGACCGTATTCCATGCATCGATAGATTTTTTTTGAATAGACTTTTTCATTAACGAAAGAAACTCATGTTCATCCACATGACGAAATAGCAGCTCGCTCATCATTCTCCGCTTTGCGGACTCGGATCCAGCAATTTCTACTCCATATCCTCGTTTTCGGATTAGGGATAGCCCGTATTTTTCTATCATCTGATGGATTTTATCTAAATCATGGCTAATGGTTGCGACAGTAACGTTGAGGTCGTTGGCCAGCGATAAAAGCTTGACAGGCTCTGTTGCTTCCAGCAAAGCAATCAGAATGATCAGCTGTCGTTCCTCTGGTGTATATTCCTTATTGGACAAATGAAATAGATGAAGCGCTAGCTCTTTTTTCTTTTCTTCTTCTCCAACAATCCGAATGCCGACCCCTGCTTTTTTGACCAGCTGCAAGCGGTAATCCTTTAAAATAGGTTCGATCCCTTTTAAATCCCGGTGGATGGTACGGTTACTGACGTCTAACCGCTCGGCAAGTTCTCCTACCGTCATTCCTTCGTCATTAGACAACAAAATATCGAGTATTTTTCGCTCTCGCGCAGATATATACACGGCCCTTTCACCTCCCCGCCTTGCGCAACCATTGTTGACATGATTTAGAATAATAAATCATCTGTTCAATAAAAATTTTAGGTCCCCGTTCCTTTTATTACAATAATTAGATATTGCTTTTTCGTCCCTTTTATTGTTGCCATCTTTTAATAAAATGCATTCTTGCGAAAAGAAAAAGGTAAGCAAACGCCTACCTTTATTTCTTTAACATTTCGATGAGCTCATCATATTTTGGACTGCTCAAGAAATTTTCCACTGATACATGGAAAGCGTTTGGCAATTTTTCTTTTGCGCGATCCGTCAAATTTTTATGGGTGATGACGATATCCGCATCTGGCGGAAGTTGGTTAATCGCCGTATTCGTTACTTCAATGTCTAGCCCTGCTTTTTGCACTTTATTCCGCAAAATAGAAGCTCCCATCGCACTCGAACCCATTCCTGCATCGCAGGCGAATACAATCTTTTTGACTTTAGCTGGAACTACTTCTTCTTCATTTTTCAACACCGCAACAACATCGCTCTTTTTCCCTTTTAATTGTTGCATTTTTTCAGTCGCCTTTGTTATATCTTCTTCTTCGTTATTTTTCGCCGATTTTAAGAAAATCGATGCGACGAAGAATGACACTGCCGTTGCGACCAATACGCCCGCCAAAACCCCAAGATAATTACCTTTTGGCGTCATTGCTAATAGAGCAAAAATACTTCCTGGGGATGGAACGGCCACAAGACCAGCATCGAAAATGGTAAATGTTAATACCCCGCTCACTCCACCAGCGATTGCCGCGAGAATTAAAATCGGTCTCATTAAAACATATGGGAAGTAAATTTCATGAATTCCCCCTAAGAAATGAATGATGATTGCTCCTGGCGCGGATTGCTTTGCCATTCCTTTTCCAAATAACCAATATGCTAACAAAATACCAAGGCCCGGGCCAGGATTTGGTTCAAGCAGGAATAAAATCGATTTTCCTGTTTTTGCTGCTTGCTCAATGCCAAGCGGGCTTAAAATTCCATGGTTAATAGCGTTGTTGAGGAACAACACTTTTCCTGGTTCAATAAAAATATTTGCCAATGGCAATAAGTGCAAATCAACAATTTTTTCTACGCCTGCTGCTAACGTTTTGCTAATGGCCGAAACGACTGGGCCAATCCCTTTAAATGCAACTAATGTTAACAGCCCGCCGATAATTCCGGCGGAAAAATTATTGACAAGCATTTCAAAGCCTTGTTTCACTTTGCCTTGAATCAGCTGGTCAAACTTTTTGATCAGGTAACCACCGAGTGGTCCCATGATCATAGCTCCTAGAAACATCGGAATTTCCGAACCGACAATGACTCCCATTGTCGCTGTGGCACCGACAACGCCGCCGCGAACATCATAAATCATTTTTCCGCCCGTATATCCAATTAGTAACGGCAATAAATACGTAATCATTGGGCTAACAAGCTTCGCAAATGTTTCATTTGGCAGCCATCCTGTCGGGATAAATAGTGCCGTAATAATTCCCCACGCAATAAATGCCCCAATATTCGGCATAATCATTCCGCTTAAATAACTACCAAAACGCTGAATCTTTACCCGAAAGCCAGACTGATTTTCTGTTGTATGAGTCATGCTGCATTCCTCCTTTTGCTTCTCTACCTTTATACTAAAGCGCTTACAGGTATTAATTCAACGATAAGTAAATATCATTTTGTCCGACACATTATTGTCATTTTTTAATAATAGGCGTTTTTGGTTCGACTTTTTTCAACAACTTATAAATTCCACTTTTGTCATAGACCCTTGTCTCATTCATAAATAATCTAAAATCATACAAATATAAACAGGGATACTAAAAATTTTTGTCGAAAGAGGGATGATTTATGAGCCGGGAATCGATAAAAGACTTATGTCGGGAATTTGCAAGAATCCTTGGCGGAACTGGAAGTGTTACGAATGGAGTATGTCTTGTGCAAAAATTTAGAAATATTCCATTCACCATACTTGGAAGAAGAACAAATTCACCGCTAGTAAACCCCCAATTTTTTTCCTTTGAAAATTTAGACTTCCAAGGAAATGCTCTAAATCTAGGGGAAACAGTACTGCTTCAAGAAGAGGTTAACCCGCTGTTAACAGAATTAAGAAAAAGAAACATTATTGTAACAGCACTCCATAACCACTGGTTGTTTGAACAGCCAAGAGCAATGTACATGCATTTTGAATCCATCGAACCACCACTGGAATTTGCCAGAAAAATTCGAGAAGCATTCAGAGTATTAAAATACTAAAAGGTAACATTGCAATTTAGCAAAGCCTAATAATTAAAATAGATCCGCAACAATTCAACTGCTAAATACTGCCGTACAACAAAAAAGGACTGAGTCTGGTTACCGTCATCCCCTTATAGTAAACAGAATGAAACAAAGGTCAATACTGTTTACTATGGAGGGGATTTTTTTATAAAAAATTCAAAAAAGCATTTTGGAATTTAAATGAGAAATAGGAAGAAGGCCATCGGCGCCGGGACCGCCACGTTGACGCCAAGCATGCCGGCATCGATTTCTTCGTGGAATTGGCGGATCGCTTTGACGCTGTTGGTATAAATGCACGCGCCGTTTTTACAAATTCGGACTGGTTGGCGCTTTGAATTGCTTCATCTAAATCCCGAGCCTCGAACCATCGACAAAACAGGATCAAAAATTTCATCCGTTCAAATCGTCATGCCCGACTTCACATGGTCAAAAATCGTTGGGCCGATAAAATAGCCTTCCCCGCTGGTCGCAGCGGCGCGACGGCCGTTACGGGTAAGAAGCGCTCCTTCTTTTTCGCCGATTTCAATATATTTTAATTGTCCGTTCTTTATGATGCGATTCGCGAATGACAGGGCCTAAAAAGACATCTTTCTGCAATCCGTTGCCGATTTTCATCTCGTCCGCCGCTTTCTTCAAACGTTCCACAAGCCTATCGTCAATATCGCCGACAGCTACGACAACGGAACATGCCATGCATCGTTTCCCCGCTGAACTAAATGCGGTATTGATCATGTTCGTAACGGCAAGATTCAAGTCGGCATCCGGCATCACAATTGAAATGGTTAGAAAATAGAATAAAGAATCACTGCAAGGAACATACCGATTAACGGAATCACAACAGAAAGAACAAAAATCGGTTTATACGTTCGCTCATGGGTTTCATGACAAACGGCGCGAATCGTTGTGACAATATAGCCATTGTGCGGAAGCGAATCCAATCCTCCTGACGCTAAAGCGGATACCCGATGCATCGCTCCCGGATCAAGCCCTTTCGCCATATAAATCGGCGCTAAAATCGGCAGGGCAATGCCTAATCCTCCGGAGGCGGAGCCAGTCATTCCGCAAATAATGGTGACGCCAAGCGCCAAACCGAGAAGATCCGGACCAGGGAGGTGCACGAGCGCATTGACCGCCGTCTGAAACGCAGGAACATTTTTCGCTACGGTACCGAAGCCGACAACAGCGCATGTATTCGCTGCAGCCACTAGAGCGTCTTGGGCGCCAACGGTCATTGACTCCCAAAACTTACGGATAAATTTAGCATTTAATACCCAACATAACACAATTCCAAGAACAAGCGAAACGACTCCCGCCGATGTCGAGGAAATAAACTTCGCCAATATATTCAATGAAATGATGACAGTAATTAATGGAAGCAATGCGCACACAATGTGTGGAAGCGGACGGCTTTCTGTTTCTTCCAATGTGGAGGTGATTTCGTTTGCTGCCTCGTTCGCTATTGCTTCATGTCTATATGGAAGCGAAAATGTCTCTCCGTTTTCTTTTGCTTTTTGCACCGCGCGCGTTAAATAGATGGATCCTAAAACAGCAATGACAATGCCAATCAATATCCCAATCCATCCTCCCGCGCCCGGCGTAGTATGGAAAAATTGCGTTGGAATAATGTTTTGAATTTCCGGCGAATAAGGGGAAGTCATCGTAAAGGACACAGAACCGAACACCATCGCCGCCGGAATAAAGCGATGCGGCGTATTCGACTGACGAAATAACGACACGGCGATCGGATAGACGGAAAAACCGACAACAAACAGACTTACGCCGCCATACGTCATAATCGCGCATGCCGCGACTACCGCCAACACCGCATGTTTGGTGCCAAATTTTGTTTTTACCCAATTGGCAATGGAGTCGGCTGCACCGGTGTCTTCCATGACTTTTCCAAAAATCGCACCGGCTAAAAAGATGAGAAACCAACTGGTAAAATAGCCGGTAAATCCTGTCATATAGCTTTCCATCATCGCTTTTTCCAGGTTCAATCCTCCTGTAAGCGCTATCAAAACAGAACAAATAATCGCTGCAATGATAATGTTAATCCCCCGCATCGTCAAAAAGATTAATAAACCTAACGAGACAAATAACCCGACCATCCCTAACATAAAATTTCCCCCTCGCCTTTTTAGTGACGCATCACTTGATGATCGAATTGATAGTCATAGCAGACGTGATAAAGCTGGACAATTTCTTCATGAGTCGGCACGCGCGGATTATTTCCCGGACTGCCGCTTGCTAGCGCATCGGCTGCCATTTTGTCAACGGCCTTGTCAAACTGCTCTTTTTCAATTCCCCATGTTTTCATATTTGGAATATGGAGATCCCGGCAGAGCTTCTTTACTTCCAAAATAAGCGCATCTGCTGCTTCTTCAT
This sequence comes from Parageobacillus sp. VR-IP, assembly GCF_013357975.1. Taxonomy (NCBI): domain Bacteria; kingdom Bacillati; phylum Bacillota; class Bacilli; order Caryophanales; family Anoxybacillaceae; genus Parageobacillus; species Parageobacillus sp. VR-IP. The sequence goes on along the minus strand of NZ_JABVYQ010000003.1, from coordinate 118,993 downwards.
CGGAAGCAGTCTTTAATTCTGGCTTGATCAGACGGGCGATCACTGCAAGTCTTTCTATCGCACTCTCTTTTGTAAATTCCAGCACCCCCGGCAGCAGCATCGCATTCGACACGCCATGCGGCACGTGAAATAGTGCCCCAATCGGTCGGGACATCCCATGGACAAGCGTCACCGATGCGTTCGAAAACGCAGCACCTGCCACCATCGCGCCAATTGCCATCTTCTCGCGTGCATCGATATCGTTGCCGTTTTCATACGATCTGCGCAAATTCCCCATGATCGCTTCGATCGCCGATAGAGCCAATACGTCAGTCACTGGATGGGCGCGCCGCGAAATATAGGCTTCGATCGCATGGCATAACGCGTCTACCCCTGTCGCCGCTGTCACCGCCGGCGGACACGATACGGTAAGAAGCGGATCGACAATCGCCACGGCAGGCAATAATTCCGGCTGGGAAATCATCATTTTGACGTTCGTTTTCGTATCAATAATAACCGTGACTTTTGTGACTTCGGAACCGGTTCCTGCAGTCGTCGGAACGGCGATGAGCGGAAGCGGTTTATTGGCAAACGGCTTGACATTGCCAACATAATCGCTGATCGTTCCTTCATTTTTCATCATGACCGCCACCGCTTTCGCCGTATCAATACTGCTTCCTCCACCAATGGCAACGATGACGTCACACTGCTCTGTACGGCAAACTTCAAGCGCTTCTTTCACATGAATATCGGTTGGCTCCGTGTCTACTCCTGTATATTTGGCAAACGGAAGCGCTTCTTTCCGTAAATGCTCTTCACAAAGCGCGACATTGCCAAGCTGTTCCATAACCGGATCGCTGATAATAAGCACTTTGTTTCCAAGCAGACGCGCCTGACTCCCTACTTCGTTAAAAGCGCCGCGTCCATACAAAATCCGGCCCGGCATGAGAAGTTGATACACTTGTGACATCGTTTCTCCTCCCTCTTTTGTAACATTTTCAATATCATAATCATGCAAATGGCATGCCAAACCGGAAGTCTGTTATTTACTAATCAATTTAAGTATTCAGTTTTTCATCAACACAATGATGCACCGACAATTCCCAGACATATCCCCGACATATTTGTACATGATTCCAACATGTTTATAGATTATATTTTTTTAGTTTTTCATAAAGAGTGGACCGATGCATGCCAAGTTTTCGCGCTGCCGCTGCTTTATTTCCTCTTTCCTCAACCAACGCTTGTTTAATTCTTTCCCGCTCATAAGCGTCTACTATTTCCCGCCAGTTTGTATCGGTCTGCACCACAATCTTTCTCTTTTCTCCCTCTTTATCGCCATGTTTTGCCAATCGCTGCGGGGAAAGAATATGGGCAGGCAAATGCTCCTTTTGAATTTTTTGATCATCGACCATGCCGACAAGCCATTCGACGACATTAACAAGCTCGCGAATATTTCCCGGCCATGAATAATCCATGAGCACTTGCATCGCCTCTTTTGTGAATTCTTTTTGTTTTAAACCGAACTGCTCGCAAATCCTTTCCATATGGTAGGCAAGCAAATAAGGGATATCCATTTTCCGCTCCCGCAGGGCAGGAATATGGATGCGAATAATATTGAGGCGGTAGAAAAGATCTTCGCGAAACTGCCCTTTTCGCACCATTTCCTCTAAATTTTTATTCGTAGCGGCAATGATGCGAACATCGAGCTCCATTTCCTCCACTCCGCCGACCCGCTCCACTTTTTTTTCCTCTAGGACCCGCAATATTTTCGCTTGCATATATAGCGGCATATCGCCTATTTCATCCAAAAATAGCGTCCCTTTATGGGCGAGTTGAAACTTTCCCGGCTTTCCGCCTTTTTTCGCTCCGGTAAACGCCCCTTCTTCATATCCAAACAATTCTGCTTCGAGAAGCGATTCAGGGATTGCTGCACAATTGACGCTGACAAAATTGCCGTCAGCGTACGGACTCGATTGGTGAATCGCTTTCGCCAGCACTTCTTTTCCTGTTCCGCTTTCCCCGGTAATTAACACCGTGGATGGCACACGCGCTGCTCTTCTCACCATTTGTTTGATTTCTGCGATCACTGGGCTGCGGCCGATGATGCTGTTTAAGCCGAAAATTTGTTTTCTCGAAGGAGCAGCACGTTTTTCTTTTTCTTCCTTTCGGCTCGCCTCACGCGACAAATCCTGCAGACGCTTAAAAATTTGGTAAACCTCGGAAACACCTTGAAAAATAAGGACTCCAATCGCCCCAATCACTTTTTCGTCGCGCCAGATTGGAATGCGGTGGACGACCATCGGCTGTCCGTAAATTTTTTGGATAAATCCTCTCTCTGGTATGCCGGATTCCAAACAAATATGTAGCCTCGTATTTTCAATAACTTCGGTGACATGCTTCCCAACGGCGTCTTCGCGGCGAATGCCAAGAAACTGGCAATAGGCCTTATTTATTTCCTGGATAATGCCATGCGCATCCACGACGACAATGCCTTCATAGGCCGAGTCAAGAACCGTTTTCATCGTTTCCACTATGCTTTGCGTCTCTTGCAGCTCCCGCTTGAGCCGCTCGACCATGGCGGTCAGCTCTGACACGGACGCACGGCTTACCTTTGGGGCATCAGCCGGCTCCCTCCCTACCTGTTCGGCTTCTTTCTCTCCGTTCCATAGCGACTCTATAGTCGTTCGACCATCCCATTTGTCCGCCACCGCTTTTAGCAATGTCCTGCATGTCAACCGGCCTATTTCCCTGCGCTGATGGTCGATTATCGGAACTTCGTTTACCTCAAAGCGGATAAACAGTTGCAACGCCTCGTTTAATGTCTGGTCAGCACGCAATACCATTTCTCCACGTTCATCCACATTGCCGCTCATACAAAGTCCCTCCTTCCCCATTTGTCTATTTTCGTATTTTTCGCCGCTGGTAAGAGAAATCCTTTATCTCCGCTTGTCATCATAAAAAAGAAGCAAGCCTCCCGCTTGCTTCTTTCTATGTTTATGCAAGAATTTGTTCAATTTTCTCAAGAACATCTTCCGTTAAGTCGATGTCCACGGCTTTGACGTTTTCTTCGACTTGTTCCGGCCGGCTGGCGCAATACCCAGGCAAGCGCCAATTGGAAAAGGGTGATACCGAGTTTGGCGACTGCTTTTTATACGTACAATTCTTTTTCTCTTAAATGCACTTTCCCTTTCACGCTAGGATTCACTAAATATTTGGGATAATATCCCGATAATACATCAGCAACATTCTGGGCGGTTTTTCGTTTTAATTCACTTTCAGATTCCTCAGAGTACCAGGCAACATGCGGTGTAATAATCACATTCTCCATTTTAAGAAGAGGATTATCTGGTTGAATAGGCTCATATTCCGTAACATCTAGACCTGCACCTGCAATCTTTCCATCCTGCAAAGCGCGAATTAATGCAGCCTCATCAATAACAGGACCGCGGGCTGTATTTACAATAAATAGTTCCTTTTTCGCAAGATCAAATTGTTCGTCGCTGATCATTCCACGTGTATCTTTCGTCAACGGTGCATGGACGGAAATGTAATCAGATTGTTTAAATAGATCGTTTAATTCTACCAATTTAACATTCAATTGATGGGCTACCTCTTGCGAAATATATGGATCATAAGCAATGATATTTAAGCCAAAAGATTGTGCTTTTTTAGCTAATGCCTGTGGAATTCTTCCCAGTCCTACAAGTCCAAGTGTTCTGCCGCGTAATCGATAAATCGGTTTTCCTAAATTAAAATTCCACACTCCATTTTTCACTTCACTATTTAATTTGACAACTTTGCGCACCAATGAAAGCAACAGAGCAAAAGCATGGTCGGATACTTCATCTACCGAATAATCTGTTACGTTGGCAACAATGATGCCTTTTTGGGTAGCCGCGTCCACATCGACGGTATTGACACCTACCCCATATCGTGAAATAACTTTGCAGTTTTCTAAGTTTGCAATTACCTTCGCAGAGACAGGGGCATATTGATTAATAATCGCATCGGCATCTTTGCAGGCAGCGATTACTTCTTCCTCAGTACGGCACTGTACGGCTACGAAGTCTACATTCAATGAGGAAAGCACTTCTTGTTCAGGAGCTAATGTTTGAAATTCATAATCGGTAACCACTACTTTAAATTTTTTCATTTTTTCCCTCCCTACATTATTTATGTATTTTTCTGTACCTTCGTTCATCCATCGTAAAAGGCAGAGCAGACAAGCAATCATACTATGTTTACTATAGTTGCAACGAAAGCAATATATACTATACTGCATTCAACTTTAGGCTGCGGTACATGGTCAATACATAAAATTTAAAAATATCACTATCCTTATAATCTGTATCCACCTGAAAGAATATAGATAAAAATCCTTAAAAAGTATATCTACCATTCAGCAACTGAACCATCTTTATGGCGCCAAACAGGATTTTTCCAATTATGTCCTGTTTCTGCCATTTTCCTTACATACTCTTCGTTAATATCTATCCCTAATCCCGGCCCCTGTGGGATTTTTACATATCCATTTTTGTATTCAAGCACAGAAGCATCTACTAAATAATCTAAGAGATCGTTTCCTTGATTATAATGTATACCAAGGCTTTGTTCTTGAATAAAAGCGTTATAGGACACCGCATCGATTTGCAAAGAAGCTGCCAATGCAATTGGGCCTAACGGGCAATGAGGAGCTAACGCAACATCATAGGCTTCAGCCATCACAGCTATCTTTCTCACTTCCGTAATTCCCCCCGCGTGGGAAAGGTCGGGCTGAATAATATCTACATAGCCCTCCGATAAAATGGTTTTAAAATTCCAACGGGAAAACATTCTTTCTCCCGTTGCAATTGGAATGGTGGTATGCTTGGCAATCTCACGCAGCGCTTCGTTATGCTCCGGTAATACAGGTTCTTCGATAAACATAGGATGGTAAGGTTCTAGTTCTTTTGCTAAAATCTTTGCCATTGGTTTATGGACACGTCCATGAAAATCAATACCTATATCGAAGTCATCACCAGCTACTTGTCGGATTGTAGCAACCCTTTCTATAATTTCATCAACCTTTTTATGAGAATCAATATACTGAAGTTCCTCGGTAGCATTCATTTTTACGGCCGTAAATCCTGCATCTTTCGCCTTTTTTGCTGCTTCAGCGATATCGCTAGGGCGGTCTCCTCCAATCCAACTGTAAACACGGATAGAATCACGAACAGGACCACCTAGCAATTGATGAACGGGTGCGTTAAAATATTTCCCCTTTATATCCCAAAGCGCTTGATCGATTCCTGATATGGCACTCATTAAAATCGGGCCTCCGCGATAAAATCCACCTCGATAAAGAACGGTCCAGTGATCCTCGATCTTCAGCGGATCTTTTCCTATCAAATATTCACTTAATTCTTCTACCGCTGTTTTCACCGTATTTGCCCTTCCCTCTATAATCGGTTCACCCCAACCGACAATCCCTTCATCGGTGCTAATTTTGAGGAATAGCCATCGCGGTGGAACGATAAAAGTTTCAAATTTAGTAATCCTCATTTTGCACTTTCTCCTCCATAACCATCGCATTTCGTATTTTCTCGATAAACTTTTGTGCAGTTTCTTTCAAAATATCGAAGCGCCCCTCCTGAATTACTTGTTTATTAAGCAATGCGCTCCCCACTCCTACCGCTGCTGCACCAGTTTGTATAAACTCTGCCACATTATCTAAAGACACACCGCCAGTCGGCATCATTGGAATATATCCTAACGGTCCACTTAATTCCTTAAAGTATTTAGGTCCTAGAGAACTAGCAGGAAATACCTTTAAAAGATCAGCACCTGCTTGATATGCTCTTACAATTTCAGTTGGTGTCATGGCACCAGGAATCGAAATTTTACCATATCGATTGGTTAAATAAATGGTCTCCTCGTCAAGTATCGGTGAAAAAATAAAATCTGAACCCGCCTCAATCGCTCTTTTAGCAGTTTGCGCATCAAGTACTGTTCCTGCACCAACGATAGCCTTTGTTCCAAATTTTTCTTTAAGATGAGTGATCATTTCAAAACTTCCAGGGGTGTCCACCGTAACTTCTAGCACCTCTACCCCACCTTCTATCAATGCTTCTGCAATTTGGAAAATTTGAGATGGTTTTGGTTTTCTAATTACTGCGACTAACTTAGATTTCTTTAAGCGGTTTAGATTTGTAATCTTGTCCAAAACATCTTCCTCCTTACCGTTTTACACCTTGAAAGTGAATTACACCTTTCATAAACTCTTCCAATTCTTCACTGCTCGGCAACCCTTCAACGTCCCCACTTACTCCAACAACCATAGCTCCAACCGCATTTCCGCGTTTCACTGCCGAAAAAATAGGCTCATTTCTTAAAATTCCACTTATTACCCCCGCTGCAAATCCGTCGCCAGCTCCAACTGGATCTACTATTTGAGAGACAGGGAATCCTTTTACATAGCCACTTTCATTCCCAGATCGGTAGTATGCTCCCTTTTCCCCCATTTTGAGGATGACAATTTTTTCTTTTCCAAAGAAATCCGCAATTTCCTCAGGAGTTTTCCGACCTGACAGTATTTCACCTTCATCCAATCCAGGTAAAATAATATCTGCTTCTTTGGCAATTTCTAATAAAACGGATCTCGCTTTCTCCATATTCCAAAGCTTTAATCGGATATTCGGATCAAAAACAATTTTCACCTCATGTTTTTTGGCAATTTCAATAGCCTTAAAAACTGTCTCCCTGCATGATGGGCTAAGGGCAGGGGTAATCCCCGTTAAATGAAGAAATTTCGCACGAGCAATATAATCTTCATCAAGGTCATTGGGTGATAATAAACTAGCAGCAGAGTTTTTGCGATAATAATACACTTTTACATTTGTTGGTGAGTATTTCTCTTTGAAAAAAATACCTGTGGGAGCCTCATCCGTATAGATGCATCTAGAAGTGTCTACCCCTTCGCCTCTAATAAATTTGTGAATATATCTTCCAAAGGGGTCATTACCTAATTTGCTAAACCAACCTACCGAGTGACCTAGCCTTCGCAACCCAATCGCTACATTGGATTCCGCTCCTCCAATCTGCTTATAGAATCTATCGCTATATTCGAGTGGAAGCGTGAGTTCGGGGGTAAATAAGACCATTGTTTCCCCGAATGTTACAACATCAAGTTCTTTCACAATAAGCCCCCCCGTATGTTTTTGTGCTTGCCTGTTCCCGGCAAATAACATGAATTCAAAAGGTTTTACCGATAATCTCTTGAATGAATAGACACCAAAGAAATATTGGCATTTGAATTTTCCACTAACAAAGCGCAGATCTCTTGACTGTTAAAGGCAAGTCAATGGCTTGCCTTTTGGCAGCCGAAAAATAGATAGCACATTTCTTGCTCCAGAAGTTCGAATAGTCAAACAAAACTTAACGGGTAAGGCATTTCTATAAATATTGCTCACAAATTCAATTATTAATAATATTCAAATATTCTTAACTACTAAAATGTTGGGCCAATTCTCCAAATGCCAAAATCATGTTGTTTTAGAATTTCTGCTTTCGTAAGCTTTCCAGAGGCTGTTAATAAAAGTTCGTTGAAAATTCTTTCGCCTACCGATTCTAGAGACTCCGTTCCTTCAATGATTGTTCCTGCATTAATGTCCATGTTTTCCCTCATTTTTTCAAACATCGGAGTATTGGTAGCAATTTTAATGACAGGTGCAATTGGCGAACCAGTTGGTGTTCCACGTCCACTTGTAAATAAGACGATTTGTGCCCCACCAGCAACCATTCCCGTCAGCTGTTCAATATCATGACCAGGGGTATCCATCCATACTAACCCTTTTTTTGTCGGCCGCTGAGCATAATCGATTAACTCTTGCAAAGGTCTGGTACCAGCCTTGGCAGCCGCTCCAAGTGATTTCTCTTCTAGTGTTGTGAGGCCTCCCTTTCGATTCCCTGGACTTGGATTTCCGGTACGAATATCCACTCCCATCATGATTGCCCGTTTCTCCATCGCTTCAATGACTTGATATACTTTTTTGGCTACTCGGTCGTCAACAGCACGATTGGCTAAAAGGTGTTCTGCCCCAATTAGTTCGGTTGTTTCTGCTAAAATCACTGTTCCTCCTCTGTCAACAATCATGTCGCTTACATAACCAACTGCCGGGTTGGCTGAGAGCCCCGAACAGGCATCTGATCCTCCACATTCTGTTCCTACAATTAATTCGCTAATATCAAACGGTTCCCGGACTAAAGCAGAAGCATCTTGTACCATTTTCGTTGCAATTCGCGCCGCCTCTGCAATGGCTCCAAGCGTCCCCCCATGATCTTGAATGGATACCAGTTCAACCGGCTTGCCGCTTTTGGCAATTTCCTGGGCAACACTTCTCCCCTGGTGCGTCTCACAACCAAGTCCCATAACGATTACACCATACACGTTTGGATTGGTCCCCATTCCAACGTATGTGCGGAATGTTTGATCATAATCAACACCTACTTGAGCGCAACCATGCTGGTGAATAAAGGACACAGTACCATGAACAAGTTCTGTTACCTGTTTTGCTGCCTGTGTAGCGCAAACAATGGTAGGCAATATAAGCACATGATTACGAACTCCCACTCGACCGTCAGGACGTCTATAACCCCAAATCTGAGCTGTTTTCATTTATCTTATCTCCCCTTCCTCTTTTCCCCTCTACATTATGGATATGCACATGCTCACCTACGGCAATATCCTTAGAGGCAACTCCAATAACTTCCCCATATTTGAATATATCCTTGCCTTTCTTAATAGGAACAACAGCAAATTTATGCCCAAACTCAATATTTTCTTTGATTTCAATCTCGTACTCTTTTCCCTGACATGTTACTTTTACTACACTACCAGCAGGGATATAGTCTAAGGCAGTGGCAACATTATCTTTGGGATTCATCATAACAGTTCGGTAAAAAGACGTCATATAGCTTCTCCCCTTCTCCTCTTTCAAACCGTAGATTTTTTGAACGAGCCGATTACCGGGACACCCAACCCCTCTGCTCCTAGTTCAGACATCACTGCTTCCGGGTAGTATTGTTCAATAATCCGCATTCCTAATGCTGCTCGGCGAACTCTTTCGCGACATAGATCCATATTAATCGATTCCAGATGTCTACCTGATGGATATACATCTGGATGATTGCGTAACCCAAATTTAATGTAAACAGGTGATAAAATACGAATAATTTCCGGAATCTCATAATGTCTAATAAAACCGCCAAATCCGTCTGGTACCTCCACATATATATCAATTGGAATGTCAATTACTTGACGAATAGCCGCCAGTTTAGGCAAAGTCAAAGCGGTAGGAACGTTATACGTATCCGCGCCTAATTCCGCCATCAGCTTAATAGACACCGGGTTGGATGCCATCATTTGAACGGATACTTTAACCACAAAATTTTGCGGTAATATTCCTTGCTTTTTCATTTCCTTCGTTAAAAGCAACAAACCTTCATCAGCAACTAAAGCACCACGCAATCCTAAACTTGCTCCTCTTTTTAAATCCTCAATGGCATAAACCAGCTGATCGATTCCTTCGTGTCTAAGCCCCACAACTTTCCCTGAACTTGTAAATGGTTGGGCGCTAATATCCCATGTACCCCTAGGGCCGACAAAAAGGCTTAACTCCATCCCCCGATTCGCGCAAATCTGGCACATTTCCCTAATCTCATCATCTGTTAACAGCATAATTCCACTTCCCTGCGATACGCGGTGAATGGTTACTCCCAATCGGTCTGCCTCCTCAAGCACTGCTTGTAAAGCACGTGGACCTTCTACACTTGGGATCTCAATACGGTATTGTGCCTCGTCAGGGAAACGTTTTGTAGACGTAGGAAGATCATAGAGATCGCTGCTTGGGTAGCCCAATGATTTAAGAAATTCTCTCGTTTCTTTCATAAATATAATGCATCCTTTCTCTTTTATTAAAGATTGATAGGAAATAATCTTAGTGTAGTGATAGAGAGCGGCTAATCGATTAGCTTCTTCGTTAGCAGTCCTATTTGCAACCCTTCGCGTTTAGTTATTCATTGCTGTAGGAAAATAAATTATTTTGTTTTAGAAATAATTGAACCGCCTTTTTTAAGTCTTCGTATTCTGCGATAGGTAACCGTGGACTCGTTTGATGGCCTAAAATAAGCTGATGAACTGCTTCCTTAACCGCAATAAATAAAGGTTGGGAAAGCTCATAAATGGACATAAGCTTGAGGATGGATTCATTTAGAGTTAGCGCTGTTTGATATTGGCCAGCTTTAAAACTCTCAAATAATCGGACAGATAGTTCCGGCAAGAAAGTAGCAGTACCATTGATTCCGCCAGCTGCCCCCATTTGAAGCGCAGGAAGGAGAAGATCGTCGAAAGCGGCAAAAACAGAGAAATCTGCTCTTTGCTCCGCAATGCCAATTAATTGTCGAATATGCCCTAATCTTTCCGTCGTATCTTTAACTCCAACTATATTCTCTTGATCCATTGCTAACCTTAATATAAGGCTAGGGGATAAATCTTGACCTGTGAGTGAAGGAATATTGTATATAATCAAAGGAATTTTGATACTTTTAGCTACATTTACATAATAGTCATATAATTGGCGCTCCGTATATTTCCAATAAAACGGATTTACCACTAGTACACCGTTAGCTCCGATATACTCAGCGTGTTGTGATAAATAAATAGTGTCCTTTAATGAGGCAGTTCCTGTACCAATTAAAACAGGGACACGCCCATCTACATATCGAACCATTTTTTCGACAAAAAGTTTTCTTTCTTCAACAGTCAAAGAAGAGAATTCCCCCATGCTTCCCATATAGAGCAATCCATGAACGCCTTTTTTGATTAAATGATCCGCAAGCATATAATTGGCTTCCCAATCGAACTCTCCATCCTTATTAAATAACGTAACTACAGGTGGGATGATTCCTTTAAACTTATAATCCATTGCTTTCATCCTTCCAAAATAAATTTAAAATACCGTCCAGCAGGGAGCGAAACAAGCTTTTACTTTTGCTGGCAATAGTTGAGACAGCTATTACGTGATCAGGCTCCAAAGAGTGTTTAATTCCTAAAAAAAGTCCGACCATTAAAGTTGAAAATACACCTAATTCCATTACGATTCTTCTCCCCTTGATCTTTTCCTAGCATATTCCACCACCGCTGTATATACTTCTAAAAAAGCAGCTTGATGATCGGTAGCGGCTTTTTTTACATCCTCGTATTCTGGTACTTGTCTTATTATTTTTCCATTTTGAATAGCCTGTTTTACACGAATATTTCCATACGGTGTAGGAATACTTACACTATTTCTTCCCAGAACACTTCTTGTACATATATTTTTTCTGACACCAAGGGTTGTCGTTTCTTTGAAAATAAATTGTTCACATTCCTCTACACTATTGGACGAAGCCAAAACAGTAAGAAGGACCCCAGGGCGGTTTTTCTTCATAAAAATGGGTGTATAAAACACATCGAGTGCCCCCTTTTGAAAAAGCCCTTCCATTACATATCCCAACGCCTCCCCCGACATGTCATCTACATGGCACTCTAGAATATGAATGATCTCTTGTTGCCAAGGTAATAAATATTCATGTTCTAGCAAAGCATCAGCCATTTCGCCTACTACAACTCGTAAAACATTTGGCTGGTTCGGTAAATCACGTGTTCCTGCACCATACCCAATATACGATATGGTCATCGTCGGAATTGGTCCAAATGAAGTCACTTGACTTTTCACAATCCCTGCTCCCGTTGGGGTTGTTAATTCAAACGGCAATTTGCTAGCCTTGATTGGTACGTTTCGAAGTATCTCCAACGTCGCAGGAGCTGGAACAGGGTAGGTCCCATGCGCACAATCAATATATCCACTTCCAACCGGAATAGGAGAAGAAATGATTTGATCAATTTTAAGCTCTTCTAACGCGACAGCAGTGGCGACAATATCAACGATTGAGTCAATTGAACCTACTTCGTGGAAATGAACTTTTTCAACAGGAATATGATGGATTTTTGCCTCTGCCGTGGCAATAGCATGAAAAATTTGTTGACTACGTTTCTTTACTTCCGGATGTAATTCTGAATGATTGATCATATCAACTATGTAAGAATAATGCCTATGTGAATGCGGGGTTGAATGATTTAACGAATCATGATGGTGGGGGTAGGCATCACGTTTGTCTCCACAGTTATCATCCAGGATTACATCCAACTTTGTAGCAGAAATTCCCTTTTTTATAACCTTGCTCCATTGTAATTTATATCCTGAAATCGGAAGCTTTTTTAATTCTGTTTCAATCCGTTCCGGTGGTACCCCCGCATCTACCAACGCACCAACCATCATATCGCCGCTAATTCCCGAAAAACAATCAAGATAGAGAATCTTCATTTTTCTCCACCTCTTGTTTCATTGCCTTCGCAACGGACTGTTCAATGACAGATAGAATAGTAGCAGCATAATATCCAGCCCCAAAACCGTTATCAATATTGACAACAGAGACTCCGCTAGCGCATGAATTTAACATAGTAAGCAAAGCGGAAATCCCTTGGAAATTAGCTCCATATCCCACACTTGTAGGTACAGCAATAACAGGTTTGGAAACAAGTCCTCCCACTACACTCGCAAGCGCCCCTTCCATACCTGCAACTACGATCACAACATGTGCCTGTTCAATAACAGAAACTCTATCTAATAAACGATGAACGCCAGCCACACCTACATCATATATTCGCTTGACCTCGCAACCGAAAAACTCGGCGGTCACAGCAGCTTCTTCAGCAACGGCAAAATCTGATGTTCCTGCACTGACAACAGCAATGTATCCTTGTTTTTTTGTTTCCACATAGTCTTTAGAAACCCAATAAAAAACCCTTGCATCATGATGATAATGAAAGCATTCGAGAGGATAACGATCTTGTAAATTTATTATCAGATAATCTGCCTTTTCCTTATTAATCCGTGTAGCAAGTACTTTTTTGTGGAATTTCATTAATCTTTCGAAAATACCGAGTAAATGTTCTTTATTTTTTCCCTCACCGAAAATTATTTCTGGGAAACCTTTCCTTTTTTCACGGTGAATGTCCAATGTTGCATATCCAATATCATCGTATGTGCGCAATGTTTCGTATGCTTCTTCTACAGAGATATTTCCCTCTTTTAATTGCTCAAGTACTTCTCTAAGCGAATCTTTCATTTTACCATTCCTTTTTTCAAGACTTCATTCATACTTCCTGATCTATATCCTCCTAGGTCAAGGGTTACATATAGAAATCCTAGTTCTCTTAATTTATTATGGATTTCCTGATGATATTGAATGATACGCGGCATCTCTTCAGGCAAAACCTCAATTCTTGCTATTTCTCCATGATGGCGAACACGAACTTGATAAAAACCAAGCTCCAAAAGAAATTCTTCCGATTTATCAAGCTGATCGATTTTCTCTTTTGTAATTTTCGTTCCGTAAGGGATACGTGATGATAAGCAGGCAAAGGAAGGCTTATTCCATGTTTCTAGCCCCATTTCCTTTGACAATATTCGGATTTCATCTTTGTAAAACCTCGCTTCTTGGAGAGGACTCCGCACACCAAGTTGTCTTGCTGCTTTCAGTCCCGGACGGTATTCTCCTAAATCATCCATATTAGAACCGTCAACAATCGTATATACATCTCCATATTTCTTCACCAACTCTTTTAACTGTGTGTACAAATGATTCTTACAATGAAAGCAGCGGGTAAAGTCATTTTTGACAAAATCGGAATTTTCTAATTCATTTATTTGAAGCTTCAAGTGTTTGACACCTATTTGTTTGGCAAGCTTGGAGGCCAACTGTACTTCCCTAGTCGGAAACGTTTCTGAAACTGCAGTAACCGCCATCACGCGATCACCAAGTACTTGCTTTGCAATCGCTAACAGGAATGTACTATCTACTCCACCCGAAAAAGCCACCAATACGTTTCCCATATCTCTTAAGAGATGAATAAGATGCTCTTTTTTTGTCTCCAATAAGTTCTCTTCCAAATTTATATCCCTCCGTGGATACAGCTTCGTTTATCAAAAGATGGATACATACTATATTGGTCGCCACAAATATCTTTAATGAAGTGATAGGATGTTCCCCTCAAAATGGATGAGGGGAACATGATGATTTATGCTTTAACCAATACTGTTTTAATAGATGTAAAAAACTCTATTGCTGCTTGCCCTTGTTCTCTAGAATGAGAACTTGATTGTTTCATACCACCAAAAGGAGCTTGAAACTCCACTCCAGCTGTTTCGGCATTCACTTTTACTAATCCAGCTTCTATTTCATTAATAAACGAGAGAATGTTGCTAATATCTTTAGTATAAATGGATGCGCTTAACCCGTATTCTGTGTCATTGGCGAGTTCTAACGCTTCCTCGATGCTATGAACTTTGATCAATGCAAGCACAGGTCCAAATATTTCTTCCCGTGCAATAGTCATGTTTATGTCTACATTTTCAAAAATAGTCGGTTCTACATAAAAGCCGTTAGCAAATTCACCTTCTATACATCTTTTGCCGCCGTAAATTAAATCTGCCCCTTCTGCTTTTCCTTTTTCAATATAGGAGAGAACGGTATTTAATTGCGCCTCACTTACACATGGACCCATCCATGTTTCACTGTCCATCCCATTTCCTATTTTTAGTTGCTTTACTTTTGCGAGAAGTTTTTCTTTAAATGTTTCATATACTTCGCTTTCCACAAAGACACGGCTTGTAGCAGTGCATTTCTGACCCGTTGAACGCAATCCCCCATTTATCGTTCCTTCGACAGCAAGATCCAAGTCCGCATCTTTAGCGACAATGACAGGATTTTTTCCACCCATTTCAAGTTGGTATTTCGCGCCGCGTTCAAAAGCTGCTTTTCCCACCAGTTTTCCTACAGTATTTGAACCTGTAAACGTAACTCCGTTAATATCCGGATGATTCGCGATCCCTTGACCGATTACAGAACCCGGACCGCATATCATATTGACGACTCCCTTCGGAAAACCGGCTTCATGGAAACACTCCATCACTTTGGCAGCCGTTACAGCAGCTTCGCTTGCAGGTTTTAAAACAACTGTGTTTCCATATACAAGAGCAGGCGCCATCTTCCATATAGGAATAGCTACAGGGAAATTCCACGGCGAAATGACGCCAACGACTCCGAGCGGAACTCGCGTAGTGAACATTAAAGCCTCATTATCACTTGATGGAATAACATCGCCAATTTTTCTAACTCCTTCTCCGGCATAATAACGTAATATATGGACTCCCCTCATTGTTTCTGCTTTTGCTTCACCAAACGTCTTTCCCATTTCTCTTGTCATCGTTTCCGCAATTTCTTCAAGACGTCTTTCAAGAATATCTGCTGCTCTGTATAAATACTCCCCTCTCTCTACTCCGGATCGTTTCCGCCATGATTTTTGCGCCCGTTTCGCTGCTGCCACTGCCTCGTTTAAATCTTCTATAGATGAACGTTGAATATATCCAACAACTTCGTTTTTATTAGCCGGGTTTATGCTTGCTTCCACTTCATTCGTTACTGAACTTACCCATTCTCCATCGATATAGTTGAAATAGGTTTTTACTTCTGTTTGCACTGTCATAACAACTTCACTCCTATTCCCTATTATTTTTGAATATGGAAACCTAAATAACCTTGCTATCTGCAACATAAAGGAAAACTTTTATATTTACTTTACAACTGTTTTGTGTGCCAATGCTTTTACTGGATTTGAAAGCACACCTATTTCTGGAATTTCAATCTCAATACGATCCTGATCTTGAAGGGTGAAATGATTTGGCGGAACTATTGATGTACCCGTTAACAATACGGTTCCATCAAATACTTTGTTATCACGAATTAAGAAAGAAACTAATTCATCATATCTTCTTTTTAGTTGTCTTGTATTTGCACTTTCCTCTACTACAAGTTGGTTGTTTCGATATATACGGCACGTTATTTGAAGATCATACGGATTTTTTACCGTTTCAGAAAGTCGGACTGCTGGGCCAATCGAACAGGAATTCTTCCATATTTTAGCCTGTGGTAAATAAAGAGGATTTTCCCCTTCAATATCTCTGCAGCTCATATCATTACCAATCGTATATCCAACAATTTCCCCTTCTTTGGTTATCACTAAGCCCACTTCAGGTTCGGGAATTTGCCAGTTAGAATCACTCCGCAAATAAACCGGTTCATTAGGACCTATAGTACGGGCAGCGGTAGATTTCAAGAATATCTCAGGTCTTGCCGCGTTATATACCTTGTCGTAACATGTTTCACCACCATTTGCTTTATCTGTCGTTTCGTAATTTCTTGCTTCACGACTTTTTTCGTACGTTACACCTGAAGCCCAAACCTCAGGCGCAACAATCGGCACAAGCAGGTTTAATTGAGATAAATCTTTTTGCAAACTCTTTTTTCCGGTAATGAATCCATAAATATAATTTAAAGGGGTCAATCCGGCATTTTTTGCTTCATAAATAATATCGATAAAGTCGTTGAATGGAAGAGGGTATATTTGATTATCATCTGTCACAGCAGCTAATACGGCATCTGAATTTTCGTTTAAATATCGAATGATCCTCATACATTCGTCTCCTTTTGTTTTATATTAAAAAACTATGTTTTATTATTTCGACAAAAAAGGAACCTAAATGGTATTTACAGATGTGAACTGCCATGTTTAGAATACCCCAACTCTTTAGAAATGAGATTAGCGGCATTTTTTAATAGCTGTACTTCTTCTTTAAGCACCAAATCATTGACTTTCGCAGACGGTTGGGATATGCTCATCGCCGCTATAACATTTCCAGAATGATCCCAAATAGGAACAGCTACACATGTAATACCTGGTTCGTTTTCTTCATTATCAAGCGCATAGCCATTTTTTCTAACTTTTTCGAGCTCGGCAAGAAATTGTTCTTCACTAGTGATAGTGTTAGCAGTATGACGCTTATAAACATACCCTTTTAAAAATTCTTTAAGTTCTTTATCATCTTTGAAAGCAATTAATGCTTTTCCTACCGCACTACTGTGAACAGGAACTCTCCTTCCAATCCTCGAATATAAAACTGTCCCCGAGGTTCCTTCTACCTTGTCAATATAAATTCCTTCTTTCCCATCAAGTATAACAAGATGAACGGTATTACCAGTTTTTACTGATATATCAATTAGGTGCTTCTTGGAAATTGCCCGAATATCAAGATGGCGAATCACTAAATTTCCTCTCTCAAACAATTTCATTCCCAATCTATACTTACCGTTTTCCGGGTTCTGCTCTATATAATGGTGGTGTTGGAGTGTTTTTAACAGTGAATGTACAGTACTTTTATGAAGTTGCATTTTTTCGCTAATATCCGTAATTTTTAACTCTGTTTCATATTCATCAAATAGATCTAAGATACGAAGAGCACGGTCAACAGATTGAATCAATGGCATATTCTTCACCCTCTTTAACAATGGATATTGGAACTATACCTGTGTTTTCTAGAACATTTTTAGCATGAATTACTTTATAATTATAATATATAGAGAGTGAAGAATACTAACTAAAAATTCCTACTATTTTTATTTTTTGCTGTTTGAGTATCATTGTTTGGCACTTAATAATATCCCTCACCTCCTTAATTACTTACTATTTCATTTTCCATAAACAGGGAAGATAACATCTTTTTTATAATCGTATACTGCTTCCTCAGCTACATAGAAAGGAACTACCCCATTTGCAGCATCCGTATGCCCAATTAAACGATTGCTAGCTGCAATACGCCGTTGACGTTTATACATATTTTCTAGTCTGTTTTTCGCAATCTCTTTTCTTTTCTGTTTAATACTCTCAAATTCAAATAAAAGTTTACCGTCTTGAAAAGCACTTTCATTTAAAAACTGAATTTTCCGTTCCCGAAGGCCAATATATAGAAGATCTCCTGTTTTCAAATAGAGTATGCCTCCACCCTTAATCGCCTCGGGAGTCATATGACCAATAGCCGCACCGTATGTTACACCTGAATAGCGCCCATCACTAATGAGAGTAGCAATGCGCTTTAACTGTCTGTTCGCATTAATATGTTGCATTGGTGTAAACATTTCCGGCATACCAAACGCCTCTGGTCCTTGACCGGATATAACGACAGCTATTTTAAGTGCACCTTCTTTCACCATCGTATCGAATAATTCATCATATTCCTTGTCTTTTAACGAATCAAATAGATGCGGAGAATTATGTTTTAATACAGCGATCAAGCTTTTATAATTAAAACTACGATTTAACTTCAGTTTTTCTAACAGATTAACATCTAGAAGCCCTTCATTTGCGTCATCTTCATTCTCATAATATAGAACAAATGCAATTTTCTTATCGAACTCATCAATTTGTGTGGTTGACATTCCGCTAATTTTTACTACCGCACTTTCAAAAAAGTTTCCTGATAAAACATCAACGCCACTAAATGGCCGTTTTGGTTTAGAGAGAATAATCGGATTATTTTGAACGTTTTCGGCTGGCAATTGATCTTTCTTCACGGAAAGTCTTTCTCTCCATGTCGTTCCCGTAACCGTCGGCGCATCAATGTCCATTGGAACTCCGTTATTCATCAACTCATGAAATACGGTTTCCATTCCTCTTATTTTCCCACTGCAGCACTGAATGGCTAAAGCGTAGATATCTCTTCCTTGTGTTAAACTGTAGTCAAATAAATCTGGAATCGGTACTTCATGATGGATTTTATCGTACTCCCGTAAATCAAACTTGTACCCTCCATAAAGCATTGCTGCCACAATATGCATCATGATATTGGTAGATCCGCCAGTAGCACTATGAATTCTAATGGCATTTTTAATATTCGCGGCCATTATATTAGTAACTCCATATATTGGGTTATTAATGAAATGCACCATGCTATCCAGCGCGGCGTTTATTTGTTCCTGTGTAGGCGGAGCAGTTAAAAGCTCCAGTGCGGGATGAATCAGTCCCAAACCTGCTATGAGATGTCTGGAACTATTGCCAGTTCCGTTAAATGCGCACACCCCACCCTGACTATCGCAAGTTGCTACTGCTAAACGTTTTTCATAATCTTCATGTTGTTCTATTGTAATAATCCCTTTTTCTCTTGCTCTTTCCAATACACCTTGGAATGCAGTGTTTGATGAACATTGCAAAATATATGAAAGTGCATCGCGCAAATCGTATGCAATATCTTCCTCCCCTATTGACTCGGCATGCCGGGCAACTTCTTCTAATTCAGCATATAAGCGCGGGGGAATGGTTCCTCCTTTTAAAACATGCGCCGGAGCAAAAGTGGCAAAGAAAGGAGCTTCGCCTCTTTCCCTCCGAACGCGATCAAGATGTGCTAAAGCACTGACAACCCCAAGTGGTTGTTTATCACAACCTTGAATAACAAAAGCCCCATGATAGCTATGTGCTTCCATCTGATTAACAATCATCTGTGCAACAGCATTTCGACTTTGTAGGGAATAACTCATTCCTTGATTGCTCTGTGCCGTCCCGTCACACATTACTGGTGTCGAAAATTGAAACGGAACTCCTCCATTTTGCCAAATGCGAATGGCGGCTCGAGCGATCGTTTGAAAATCCATAATATGAGCAGGGTGATCAGCGGATCCTCCTATAATTGCAATTCTAGGAGCATTATTATGTAATCTGTCATATATTTCTTCCAACGTCCAATCTGGCTGCATTCCTTTTAATTCGGGACCAAGGATCTGTTTAGAACGATCAAGCAGGCCTGCCACACATATAGGTTCATTTGCTTTTCCCTGCACGTTATCACGATATGGATTGACTTTGCTCTCAATATATGGATATTTAACCGCTGACATAATATTACTCCTTCCCCAGTAAATAGAAGATTCGTTTGTGGCTATTTGAATTTGAATGAGAATAAAGTTAGTTAACACTAGACACAGAAATTATATTTTTTCTAAGTGATTGAAAAATCCATTTCGAAAGGTTCTGATAAAATCTCTATATCCTTCATTTGTCTGGCTTCATCTAAGAGACTCTCAGAAATCCAAATATCTCTAAGTACCAGCGTATTTTTTATCCTGACCATTCTGACTCTGTTCATATCAAAAGCATTGCAGGTTTTGATAGCTGCTTTCACTGCTAATTCTTCTGTTTCTAAACACATTGGTAGTTTTACTACAGAAACCACTGTGCTTGTTAAAGCATTAGCGTATCCTTTTTCCCATACGATTTGTTCCTTAACTTTATTTGTTGTGATATCAGCAAGGCCAATACCATTGGCGTTGCCCTGTGTTTTTTCAGATAAACTTAATACCACTATGCGTGTCACTTCCGGGCCGCCAGTTGCATAGGGAGTAGCGTACCTGCCTGTAATATTTGGATCCATTCCATCCCCTGAAATATCCTTCCCTATTTCATCTACTACAAGCACATCAATTGGGCTAAACATAATTCTGGGCATCAATGCTTTTGCCTTTATCAATAGTTCAGGTTCCACTGTCTCGATATGCTCGGCTGGGACTGTAACAATTTTGGCAGGGCGATCATATGCATTTTCCAAAACAGCTACACCAAAAATAACTGGCGCCTTACGAATAACTATTTTTGCCATTTCAATCACATGTTTACTCATATACTTAAAGCTATATTTATGGGCTGCTTCGGCACCTTTTTGCTTACCGAGACCAATTGTTATCATTTTCATCAATCCGCTTTCAACTGGCCCCCGAAAAGCGGTATGTGGTTTAACCCTATTTATGACAATTATTTTATCTGCCTCATATGCAAGTTTATCCGTGTAAACTGGAAGCCCATTATCTAACCTTCCTACTTCTACTACTTCCATACTAGAACAAATAGGCGCACCTACAAATTCTTCTGTAACTCCCAAGTGTATTAGTACCTCTTTCTGACCTTCAGCAGTTGCCCCCCCGTGACTACCCATTGCCGGTACGATGAAAGGATTTCCACCTACCTGTTTAACAGCGTTTACGACTTCCCTAGTAATAATGGCTATATCTGCCACGCCGCGGCTCCCTACAGCAATTGCCACTCGATCGCCGGGGGAAATTCTATGGAGAACATTGGCTTGCTGAATACTCTTATGGACTGCTTCAGGAACATCTGCAATTTCAGGAGCGTGAAAGTTTTGCCTAATCTTGATCATTTTCGGAATTGGCACGTCTTTGAGTAGATCATTAATTATTCCCATTTTTCCTCCCTCTATTAAATTGATTTTTTTATTACATAAACAAACCATAGCAATAGAATTCTCTATCAGCGTATCTTTGAAGGAAATAGGGAAGAAACGCAAATACTAAATCCTATGCCTTCTGTAGAAGTACTCTCTTCTTAAAACCTGTTTAATAATAAATTATCAACCATAATTTTTGTAATTATTTACGCATTTTTTTCAATTCACTATACATTTCATTTACAAGATCTTCTCCAAATTCTTTAGCATATTTATCGATAACAGGTTTAATGGCTTCCTCCATCTTTTTCCGTTCCCCATCACTTACTTCATTAATTTTAATACCGGTTTTCTTTAACTCCTCTAATGCCTTTTTATCTTCCTGACGACTAAGCTCTCGTTGATACTTGCCAGCTTCCACAGCTGCATCCTGTAGAATCTTCTGTTCTTCTGGTGATAAGCTATCCCAGAATTTTTTGCTGACTAAGAAAACAAATGGTGTGTAAACATGCTTAGTAAGGCTTAAATAGTCTTGTACCTCATAATATTTATTAGATTTAATTGTCGCTAATGGATTTTCTTGACCATCAACTGTTTTGCTTTCAAGAGCTGTGAAAACTTCTGAAAAAGCCATTGGCGTTGGGTTAGCACCAAGTTTTTTAAACGCATCAATATGCACCTGATTTTGCATGGTCCGTAATTTTAAGCCTTTAAAATCATCTATCGTATTAATTGGATGTTTGCTATTAGTGACATTCCGGAACCCGTTCTCCCAATAAGCAAGACCAATCAACCTATGTTCGGGAAGTTTTTCTAACAATTTTTTGCCTATAGGTCCGTCTAAAATCGCATCCGCTTCTTCTGCAGTATTAAAAAGGAATGGAAAATCGAATATACCGAATTCTTTGACTATCCCAACTAAAGGAGAAGTTGATGGGATAGTAATTTCTTGTGTGCCACTTTGCAGCGCCTCGGTCATTTTTAAATCATCACCTAAAGTTGCGCTAAAATACGTTTGAACTTTCAATTTTCCCCCACTTTTTTTCTCCACTATTTCCTTGAATTTCAGAAGTCCTTGCCCTTCTGGATGATCTTCATTTAGCCCGATTCCTGCTTTAATAATCCTTTCTTGGATTCCATGATTATTAGACTTTGTTCCTCCTTGGGTAGCATTAGAACCACAAGCGCTTAGAAAAAGTAACCCCACTGATAGAAGGCTAACAATAAATTTCCTAGCCTTAAAGATTTTTTTCATACTTTATCCCCCTAACATCCTTTTCATTTTCAGTCTCCCATCCTATGACTATTGCCTAAACAAATCTAGTTAAACCATCCTAAAGGAACAGTAACTATTGAAGGGAATAAAATCAGCAACATTAATATTACAACGTGAACGATCAAAAACGGCCAAATTCCCTTAGTTAATTCCCACAAACTGAGTTTGCTGATTCCGCAGCCTACGTATAAAACTGTTCCTACTGGCGGAGTAATCAATCCAATACATAAATTAATCACCATAATAATCCCAAAATAAATCGGATCTATTCCAGCTAATTTAGCAAGCGGCAATAAAACCGGAGTAAAGATAAGGATCGCTGGTGTAAGGTCCATAACCAATCCAACCAATAATAATAAGATATTAATTATAATCATAAGTAGTAAAGGTTTATTAACTAACCCCCCTAGCATATTCGCCATTTCCGCTGGTACATTCGCCACTGTGATTAACCAGGCCGAAACCATAGCAGCAGCCGCAACGAACATAACAACACTTGTTGTTTTAGCAGCCGCAAGGAAGACTTGATACAAATCTTTAATTTTTAACTCTCTATAAATCAATGTTCCTATCAATAAGGCGTAAAACACGGCTATAACTCCTGCTTCGGTAGGAGTAAAAATCCCTCCTCTTAATCCACCGATAATAATCACTGGTAATAGCAATGCCCAAATAGCTTCGCGTACTGCAGCAAGAATTTCTTTAGTTGTTTTTCTTTTCGGCAATTCACATGTATCCCTTCTAGAAAGTATCGCCCACACAATCATTAACCCTGCTCCCATTAAAATTCCTGGGACTATTCCTCCCATAAACAATTGGGTAATAGAGACGCCTGCTGTTACACCAAAAATAATCATCGGTATACTAGGAGGAATTACAGGAGCAATAATTCCGGCGGCACAAACAATACCAGTTGACCGATTAACATTGTATTTCCTGGAAACCATCATCGGGATTAAAATCGCTCCAAGCGCAGCAGTATCGGCTACTGCCGAACCAGATAAACCAGCAAATAAAACACTTGCAATAATTGCAACAAAACCTAATCCTCCACGTATATGGCCAACAAGCGACATTGCAAAAGCAACAATTCGTTTTGATATTCCTCCTGCATTCATTAACTCACCAGCAAGGACAAAAAACGGAATTGCCATTAATGAAAAGTTATTTGCTCCGTTTATAAGATTTTGCGCAATAATCTGGCTATCGAAATTTCCCATAAAAACCATTAAGGCAATACCACTTATAATAAGTGCGAAAGCAATAGGGATGCCTATAGCTAATGAACCGAACAACGATCCTAAAAATATACCTACCATAATCTACCTCCAATTATGTAATTTAATTTAAACGGTTAATTTTGTAGAATCATTAGCGTCGATATCCTTTATATTGTTCTTTTTTTGATCACCATCACCGACCACCTGAGTGATAATTGCCTCATCAGAATTGGAAATCATAGATAACGATGCGTTCCGTACAAAAAGCGTTCGAAACATATTGACTAAGACTATAATAGCCATTCCTATACTTGTTACTACGCCTATGCCATATACTAAACCTAAAGGAGTGCCCGTCGCGGGCGCTTTGCTATCCATATTCAACACAGCCATTTTCCAGCTTCCGTTTAACAATAACCAAAGAACATATAGAACCAACAAATTGCTAACGATAAACACTACTTTTTTTGCTTTATGAGGCAATGCATTGATAACTATGTCTACTCCAAGATGCATATTTTCTTTCAAAGCAGCAATTGCCCCTAAAAAGACCATCCATACAAATAGGAAACGGGACATTTCTTCGGACCAAGTTATACCTGAGTTAAATACATAACGTAAGACAACATTACCGAATACCAAAATACACATCATGGCAAGAGTCAATACGATCAATACATTTAAAATACCATTTACTAGTTTGCTAAGTTTCTTCAATAGATTCACCATCCTTTTTCCATTTTTATCCGTTTTACTTATTTACTTAGCTTCTGCTTTTATCCTTTCATATAAGTCTTTTGCCCAATCATATTTTTTAAAAAGTTCATCATATAACGGTTGTACTGCTTCTTGCATTTGTTTAGTAAATTCTGGGCTCGGTGTTGTAAACTTAATTCCATGTTGTTCTAAAAATTTTTTATCTTCTTCATAACTCTTTTCCATAAGTTCAAATTCGTAATTGGCTGATTCTTTTGCAGCTTCTTCAATAATTTTTTGTTGCTCCGGGGTCAAACTATGCCAAAATTTACTGTTAATAATATAGATATTTGGACTAAACATATGCTTGGACTCTAGTACATTACTTTGGACCTCATACCATCCCGAAGCACGTAATGTGGCAATAGGATTATCCTGTCCATCAACCACTTTTTGTTCCAGTGCCGTAAAAACCTCTGATATTGGCATTGGCGTAACATTTGCTCCAAGTAATTTTCCTATAGTAATATAGTTAGGGATATTAGGCATTCTAATGCGTAGCCCCTTAAAGTCATCCATAGAATTTATTGTTTTATTAGACGAAAACATTCTAAATCCATTTGCACTCCATGCTAACGGATGAACACCATGCTTTTTTTCGAGATCTGCCGTAATTTCCTTTCCAATCGGTCCATTTAATACTTTTCTTACATGTTCAAAATCTTTAAATAAAAACGGCCACTCTGGTACCCCCATTTTTGGAATATCATTTTGCATAATCAAGCCAGGAATCCCCATTTCAATAGTGCCATTGCGCACACCGTCATAAAATTCCTTTTCAGCCCCTAGAGTACTGTTGGGATAAATCTGTACTTTAAGAGTTCCACCTGACTTTTCTTCAACCATTTTTTTAAATTTTTCTCTCAAAGCAATATTTTGTGGATGATCTTCTGCAAAATAGTTTGCTACTTTAATCACTTTAGTTCCTCCGTTTTTCCCTCCCCCCTGTGCTGCTTGTTTTTCAGTACTACAACCTGACAAAATAACAGAAATGAAAACGAAAAACGCGAAAAAGAGTACGCCAATTTTTTTCATTTTTTTGGAACAGCTCCTCTCTTTTTTGATTTCTAGAAACAAAATTTGCTACTTATCCAACCAGAAAAGGTGAATATATTAAGCGCTTTCAAAATATATTACAAGAAAGTTTCGTTTTAAATTATAAAACCGTGTTTATTAATATAACCAAGATAAAAAGAATTTCTGTGACGGTAATCATCCAAAGAAGTTGTTTTTGTGTATGGACAGAAAGCAACATTATTGTTCTATATTATAAAACTCAGTTTTATAATATAGATAAAATAATTAACACCATTGAATCGATTTTATAATATTACAAATTTTCATAATAGTCAAGCTAAATTTTTATTAAAAATGTCTACATAATTCTGTTGAAATTCCTTCTCTTCTAATATATAGATTTTCGTTACATTTATTCAATTTTCGCAAAGATGAGCGAGTATTAATGAGATAAGTGAGATTTTAAAATAAATTTCACACGATAAGTTTGATTGTATACAGAAATTATAATCATACTGTTAGCCATTTGTTCTTCTTTTTTTCTCCCTATAAATATTCCTTCTACACACAACTCATTTACTCTTCATAAATTTAACTTTGAATAGACAAAAATCTTTAGGCTAAAAAA
The DNA here is from genome assembly GCF_013357975.1 of Parageobacillus sp. VR-IP. Classification (NCBI taxonomy): domain Bacteria; kingdom Bacillati; phylum Bacillota; class Bacilli; order Caryophanales; family Anoxybacillaceae; genus Parageobacillus; species Parageobacillus sp. VR-IP. The sequence continues at coordinate 92,911 of NZ_JABVYQ010000003.1, read as the reverse complement.
AAGAGACAGGCATCTTACCTGTCTCCTTCTCTCTAGTTTACCTATGCAAGAATTTGTTCAATTTTCTCAAGCACATCTTCTGTTAATTGGACGTCCACGGCTTTGACGTTTTCTTCGACTTGTTCCGGCCGGCTGGCGCCGATGAGGGCGCTTGCGACGTTCGGCTGGCGCAATACCCAGGCGAGCGCCAATTGGGAAAGGGTGACGCCGAGTTCGGCGGCTACTTTTTCTAATTGCTCGACTTTGACGAGAATTTCCTCTTTTAGTAAGTCACTCATAAACATATTGGATTTCGGGTCGCTCGCCCGGCTTCCTTCCGGCGCTTTTTGCCCGCGTTTATATTTTCCGGTCAGCACGCCTTGTGCCAGCGGCGAGAAAACGATTTGGCTAATGCCGTTTTGTTCGCAAACCGGAATGATTTCTTTCTCAATGTAACGGTGGAACATGTTATATTGCGGCTGGTTGACGACGATACGGTCCAATAAATATTTATCCGCCGTGCCAAGCGCTTCTTGAATTTGCTGGGCTGTCCATTCGCTGACGCCGACATATAGCACTTTGCCTTGACGCACAAGATCATCAATGGTGCGCAGCGTTTCCTCGACCGGCGTTTCCTTATCATAGCGGTGGCAATAATAAATGTCAACGTAATCTAATTGCAGACGTTTTAAGCTGGCATGGAGCTGCTCAAACACATGTTTGCGCGACAAACCGCGGTCGTTTGGACCGTCCCCCATCGGCCAAAACACTTTCGTCGCCAATACGTATGATTCGCGCGGATATTTGCGCAATGCTTCGCCGACGATTTTTTCTGCTTCCCCGCGGGCGTACACGTTGGCTGTATCAAACGAGTTGATTCCTAACTCATATGCTTTATCAATGACACGAATCGCCGTTTCTTTTTCAACTGAATTGCCGTATGTAAGCCAGCTGCCTAAACTAATCTCACTAACTTTCAGCCCTGTTCTCCCGAGCTTCCGGTATTTCATCGTTTTCTCCCCTTTCCAAAAGTATAGACAAATCCACTCGTACACATAATCATTATAATACTTTTAATATTCATGTGGAAATAAATTTTATAAAATATTCCGACACCTATTACATCCCACATCACTCTTTTCAGAAGATTATCGTCGTTTTCGGTAGATTGCTGTAGTTTATGTTTACAATAAATTCTGAAAACAAAAATAATTTATAAAAAGGAGGGGGTTTATTGATTTATTTTCATCAAGTAAACAAATATTACGGCGATTTCCATGTGCTAAAAGACATAAATTTAACGATTCATCAGGGAGAAGTCGTCGTCATTATCGGGCCATCGGGGTCGGGAAAAAGCACATTAGTTCGCTGCATCAATCGTTTGGAAACGATTTCAAGCGGAGAATTAATCGTGGATAATGTCAAAGTCAATGACAAACACGTCGACATTAACCAACTGCGGCGCAACATCGGCATGGTGTTTCAGCATTTTAACTTGTATCCGCACATGACGGTATTGCAAAACATTACGCTAGCGCCGATGAAAGTGCTACGTATTCCAGAGAAAGAAGCGAAAGAAACAGCGATGTATTATTTGGAAAAAGTCGGCATTCCTGATAAAGCAAACGCCTACCCTTCCAAACTGTCCGGTGGCCAACAGCAGCGTGTAGCGATCGCCAGAGGCTTGGCGATGAAGCCGAAAATTATGCTCTTTGACGAGCCAACGTCAGCGCTTGACCCGGAAACGATCGGCGAAGTGCTCGACGTCATGAAACAATTGGCAAAAGAAGGCATGACCATGGTCGTTGTCACCCACGAAATGGGATTTGCCCGTGAAGTAGCTGACCGCATCGTATTTATGGACCAAGGCCGCATTTTAGAAGAAGCGCCGCCGGAAGAGTTTTTCGCCAACCCAAAAGAAGAACGGGCGAAAGTATTTCTGCGCCGCATTCTCAACCATTAATGAATGAGCAAAGAAATGTTTCGAATCAAACAAAGGGGGTTTTTTTATGAAAAGAAAAACGGTTTGGAAAATATGGATCACCCTTGCACTTATCGCATTATTGAGCATTACTGCTTTAGCCGGATGCAGCAGCGAATCATCCACGTCCAACAAAGGGGACGGGGCGAAATCGACGGAAACGTCGGCCGGGACGAACACGTTAGAGAAAATTAAAAAGCGCGGCAAACTGATTGTCGGCGTCAAATATGACTTAAACCTGTTTGGGCTCAAAAATCCCGAAACAGGAAAAGTAGAAGGATTTGATATCGATATCGCCAAAGGGTTGGCGAAAAAAATTCTCGGTGACGAAAACAAAATCGAATTAAAAGAAGTAACATCCAAAACACGCATCCCAATGCTGAATAACGGCGAAATCGACGCGATTATCGCAACAATGACCATCACGGAAGAGCGGAAAAAAGAAGTGGATTTCTCCGATGTCTATTTTATGGCCGGCCAATCGCTGCTAGTCAAAAAAGACAGCAAGATTAACAGCGTGAAAGATTTGAAAAAAGGGATGACCGTGTTAACGGCAAAAGGTTCTACTTCCGCGCAAAACATTCGCAAAGCAGCACCACAAGTCAATGTATTAGAATTTGAAAACTACGCCGAAGCGTTTACGGCCTTAAAAGCTGGACAAGGCGATGCGCTTACAACAGACAATGCGCTGCTTTGGGGAATGGCAAAACAAGATCCAAACTACCGCGTTCTTGACGAAACGTTTACCGAAGAACCATACGGCATCGCCATCCACAAAGGAGATAAAGAACTATTGCAAGTCATTAACGAATACTTAAAAGAAATTAAAGAAAACGGCGAGTACGACAAAATTTACGAAAAATGGATCGGAAAAAAACCGCAACAATAATACGAAAAAACAGATGAGCGGTATTGGTTTCGCTCATCTGTTTCATCTTCAGGACGAAACGAGGTGAAAAGCCTTCATGTTACGATATTCCATTTTGTTCGACCATTGGGATATGTATTTGCAAGGGTTTACCAATACGTTAAAAGCTAGTGTTCTCGCTCTCATCGGAAGCTTAGCCATCGGCATCATTATCGCCATTTTTCGGATTGCGCCGATCCGTCCGTTAAACTGGCTTGGTGCGGCCTATGTCGAATTCATCCGCAACATTCCGCTTGTTTTAATCGTCTTTGTCTTTTTCGTCGGTCTGCCCGCCGTTGGCATCCGCCTTGATCCGTTTACCGCGGGCACGCTCGGTTTGATGGTATACACCGCCGCATTTATCGCCGAAGTCATCCGTTCAGGAATATTGGCCGTTCCAAAAGGACAAATGGAAGCCGCGCGCTCTTCGGGACTGACGTACTTGCAGACGATGCGCTACATCATCTTGCCGCAGGCGATCAAAATTGTCATTCCGCCGCTTGGAAACCAATTTATCAATCTAGTGAAAAACTCATCTGTGTTAGGAGTGATCGCCGGGCTCGACCTTATGTATTTCGGCGATTTAATTTCGTCGGAAACGTTCGTCACCTTTGATGTCTATATTTTCGTCGCTCTATTTTATCTTGTATTAACCATACCGTTAAGTTTAGGCGTCGGCTATTTGGAACGCCGCCTGGCCAAAACCCGGTAAGCGAGGAGGGACACAGCGATGGACTTTGCCGGTGCATACGCCCCAGCGCATCTCACCTTTTTATTGCAAGGATTTTTAGTGACGTTAGAAGTTGCGTTTATATCCATTATTTTTAGTTTTATCTTTGGAATCATCATTGGTGTGATACGCTATACAAAAATTCCTGGCATTTCGCAAATTTTTGCTGTTATGGTGGAAACGATTCGCAATCTCCCGCTGCTTTTGATTATTTTCTTTACGTATTTCGCCCTTCCGGAAGTAGGGTTGAAGCTGGATAAATTTTATGCCGCCATTGTCGCCCTAGTTGTCTTTGAATCAGCGATGCTGTCGGAAATTGTGCGCAGCGGGCTCAACTCGATTGACAAAGGGCAAATCGAAGCGGCGCGCTCTTCCGGGCTCACGTATGTGCAAACGTTATGGTATATCATTTTGCCGCAAGCTTTGCGCCGAATGGTGCCGCCAATTGTCAGTCAATTTATTTCATTACTGAAGGATACATCGTTAGCGATCGTTATCTCCCTTCCAGAATTGATGAACCATGCGCAAATTATTAACGGACAAAATGTCAACTATGTCATTCCAATTTTCATTTTAGTAGCGCTGATGTATTTTGCTGTCAATTATTCACTGTCGCTTGTTTCTCGAAAACTGGAATACAGACAGCGCTAATCTAGGAAACCTCGTGTAATTAGGTCTATTTTCCCCCTTTTGTTATATAATAGAACAAAAAAGGGGAAATAGCGTGTGGACAGGGGAAAAACAATGCATGAACGGCTTTTGATGATCACCATCCTCATCATGGCTACCGCCTTCTTCGGCGAAATGAAAATTAATCCGTTTGACAGCCCGTTTCGATTCTCATTAGGAGGAGCAGTATTTTTTTTCGGACTCATTTCCTTTGCAGCGCTTCCCCCGCTTATAATCGGGATTTGTGCAGGCTGTTTCGTCGTCATTTTCCGCGTTCTTCTCGATCTATTGACAGGAGAGGCGGCTGTTGCCGATAGCTTTTTCACCCATGCCCCGGCGGCATGTTACTATATCAGCTTTGCTCTCATCGTATCCGCAGTTCGCTTTCGCCACTTGATGAAAATGCCAATCCGTGCCGGGGTATTTGGCGCGGGGCTTGATTTTTTTTCCAATGCTTGTGAATTGTTGGTCCGCTATTTGCTAGGCGAACCGTTTACCGTTACCTATCAATCAATGGTTGTATTAGTATTGTTTGCGATTTTACGCAGCTATTGTGTCATCGGAGTGTACAATATTTTGATGACCAAACATTTTCAGTCACTGGCGGAGGCGCGAAAGCAGGAATTAGAACGATTGCTTATGATTAACACAGGAATGTATGAGGAAACGTTTTATTTACAAAAATCGATGCAGTTAATCGAAGAAATTACTCGCAAAAGCTATGAACTATATTCCTTTTTAATAGAAGGAAAAAAAGTTGAACCGCACGCTGCACTTTATATCGCCGAACATATTCATGAAGTGAAAAAAGATGTACAGCGCGTTTTCGCCGGCCTGTCCAAATTAATCGGACGCCAGCCGCTTAAGGAACGTCTTCCGATTGATGAGCTGTGCGGCATGGTAATTCGCGCAAACGAAAAATATGCCGAGATGGCGGGAAAAACGATTACATTTACGCATACATGCCCAGTAGATTTGTCCACCGATCACGTCTACCCGCTGCTTTCGGTTCTTAACAATTTAGTGGCCAACGCGGTGGAAGCGATTCCGTCGACCGGTGCAATCCATCTGCATGCGCGGTTGCAGGAACGCCACCTTGTGATCGAAATTACCGATACCGGAACGGGCATCGCCGAAGAAGACGCGGCTTGGATTTTTCAGCCCGGTTTTACGACCAAATATGATTCATGTGGCAATCCATCAACAGGCATCGGTCTTACTCATGCGCGCGATATCATGCAAAGCTTCTCCGGACACATCGAACTTGTCAAAAGCAAACCAGGGCAAACGGTGTTTCGCCTAACCATCCCGACCGATCAACTGTTAAAGAAAGGAGGAAGATAACCGATGGCACTTCGTTTTTTTCTCATTGAAGATGATGCCGTCGTGCGGAAAATGCTTGAAAAAATCATTCACGAAAACGAGCTTGGCGAAGTCGTCGGACAGGCGGACGACGGACTGGATGTTTCGGCGGACCAGCTGTTTTCCGTCGACGTCGTGCTGATCGATTTATTAATGCCGGGACGCGACGGTATTCAAACGATCAAAAAATTGAGAGAAGAAGGATTTGCCGGCCAATTCATCATGATCTCGCAAGTCGAAAATAAGGAAATGATCGGGCAGGCCTATCTTCATGGAGTAGATACATATATTCAAAAGCCGATCAACCGCTATGAGGTTGTATCGGTATTAAAACGCGTCGCAGAGCACATTTCTGTTTTGCAGTCGCTTCAGTCTATTCGGCAAATGCTCGAAGTATTGGATAAACCAAAAACATCTCCATTGTCTCTGAATGGACAGACGAATCTCGAGCGGCAAGCCCAGCAGCTTCTCCTGCTGCTCGGCATCGCCGGGGAAGCGGGAAGTGCCGATTTATTACTGATCATGCGCTGGTTGGCGGAAAAAGAAGCGCAAGGGCAAACGATTCATGAGCTTCCTCCTTTAAAAGAATTATATATGGAATTAATACAGCAAGCACACCATGCGGCGGAGATCACCAAAGAAGTGCGCGCGCTCGAACAGCGCATCCGCCGCCTCGTGCTGCAAGCATTTACCCATCTCGCTTCCCTCGGTCTTACCGACTATACGAATCCGACTTTTGAATATTTTGCCCCGCGCCTTTTTGATTTTGCAGAAATCCGCAAGCGCATGAAGGAGCTTGAGAATGGGGACAAAGCATCAAAATGCCGCATTAACGTGCGCAAATTTTTAACTGCATTTTATATGGAAGTAAAAAAAGCACAGCTCTCCTAGTCGAACGGCTGGAGGTGAATCTTCGGGGCGGCAAACGTCCCTTCCATTGTCTCCTGCTTTTGCATCTGCTGCTGAACATTAACAGTCACTTTTCCTTTTGTCGGAATTTCCGCCACAAAAAAGGGAGAGCAACATGCTCTTCTTACACTAAAAATGATGAACTGACTGAAGAAGAAGTACTAGACATCTCTTCTGATTCTTCCATCCACCGTTTTCCTTTGATAAACCGGGTAATCATCATAGAAGTGACATTGTCGCCTGTAGCATTCACCATGGTCGCAGGCGGATCTACAATCACACCGATCATGGATAAAATCGGAAGCGCTTCGATTGGGAATCCGTAGAGAGTGACAATCATCATTTCCCCGATAAATCCGCCGCCAGGCACACCGCTCATTACCGTACCAGAAAGAATTGCAATCCCGATGGCAGTTAAAAACGTTCCGATTCCAGAAAAGTCTTGCTCAAAAATCCCAAACAGAAAAGCAATTTTCAAAATAGCAGATAAACATGAACCATCCATATGTATCGTTGCACCGATAGGAATCACGGTTTCGCGTATTTCTTTAGGAACGCCGACTTTTTTCGCCGCCTCTAAGTTTACCGGAATGGTAGCGACGCTGCTTCCAGTGGCAAGCGCCGTGGCCGCAGGCGATAAAATATGCTTCCAAAAACGTTGTACCCCTGCTTTCCCGCCAGCGATAAACGCATAAATCGTAAACCCGATAAAGAAATAGGCTATAGAAATTGGATAATAAAGCAATACGACACGAAGATACGAACCTAAAATTTCTGAACCAAACACTCCGATTAAGGAGGCGAAGTAAGCCCCCAATCCGATCGGAGCATACCACATAACAATTGAAATCAATTTCATAAATACTTCGGAAGCGCTGTGGAGAAATGCGGCAAATGGCTTTCCTTTTTCGCCCGCAAGAGAAGTGGCCATGCCAACTAAAACGGCAAAAATAATAAGGGCCAGCATCGATTTTTTCGATAGTAATTCTATAAAATCAGGAACTGTTACCGTCTGCACGATTTGTTGCGCTAAAGACAGATCCTCCACATTTTCCGGTTTTTTTAGCTCAATAGACACTCCTTCTGCCGGCGGAAACCAATGAACCGCAACAAGCATGACCACCGAGGCAACAAAGCCCGTAGCGATAAACACCATCAAGGTAGTTCCCATAATTTTTCCGAATTGGCGAAGGTGTTTCATATTGGCTACCGTCGAGGAAATCGAAAAGAATACAAGCGGAACCACAATCATAAACATCATATTTAAAAACACATCGCCAAACGGTTTGAGGATTTCCGCTTTTTCCCCTATCAAAAATCCAATGATGCTTCCGATAAGAATAGCAACTAATAAAATAATAGGAAACCGATAATTCTTTAACTTTTCTTTCATCTTTTTCCCTTCCTTTATTTTTTTGATATTTCTTAATATCTTAATATTCTAACTAAAGATGACAAAAAAATAAAATAATCTTTCACTTATTTGGTGGATAATATACGTTTAAGACAATCATCTAAGACGAAAGCGCTGTCCCCCGCCAACATACGCAAGGAGGGGAAGATCATCTTCCATAATTCTTCCCACTACATTTACTTTCTCGTTAGCAGGGAGGTCGGTTAGTGTTATTTGCAGCTCGCCGGCATATCTGCCATATTGGTTATTATCGATCGTCACTCTTCCTTTTTCTCTTGGAATCATATAAGCAGGCCGCAGCGCGCCATCCGGCCATGACAAAGATCATTCCCCCAGTCAAATATCCCAACGATTTGTATATAAAACTCCGCTTTTATTCTGATCAACCTGCCCACACTCTTTTAAAACAAACTCATATTATAATAGTATGAATGTAATATTTTGGTTACTTAAAGGTGAGAAAAATATGTCTCTAGAGAAATTTGTAGATGCCTTACCTATTCCTCCTGTCTTGAAAGCAAAAGGGAAACTTGATGACATCCCATACTATGAGGTAACTATGAAGCAAGTCAAACAAAAATTACATCGCGATTTACCACCGACTACCGTTTGGGGTTACAACGGCATGTATCCTGGCCCGACATTTGAAGCTCGGCGGAATCACCCTATTTTTGTCAAGTGGAAAAACAAATTGCCCTTTGAACACTTGCTGCCAGTGGATCGAACCGTTCATGGGGCAGAACCAGACCAACCATCTGTTAGGACGGTTGTACATTTGCATGGAGCTCACGTTCGACCGGAAAATGACGGACATCCAGAGGCATGGTTTACGCGAAATTTCGAAAATGTCGGGCCCAAATTCGTACATGAAGTCTACTATTATCCAAACTGTCAACGCCCAGCAACGCTATGGTATCATGATCACGCCATTGGAATCACTCGTTTGAACGTTTATGCAGGTCTTGCGGGCTTCTATATCCTCAGAGATAAAAAAGAAGAAAAATTGAACCTGCCTAGTGGAAAATTTGAAATTCCGCTCGTCATCCAAGATCGTTCGTTCTATCCTAATGGTGAACTCTTCTATCCAACCCGGCCAGGCCAGGTGCCACCTCCAGAACCTTCTCCGCCAATCAATCCAAATCTACCAAATCCATCCGTTGTCCCTGAGTTTTTCGGAAACACGATTTTAGTTAACGGAAAAGTGTGGCCATACCTTGAAGTCGAGCCACGAAAATACCGATTCCGCATCCTTAATGGGTCAAATTCCCGCTTTTACCGTATACGGTTGAGCTCTGGTCAAGTTTTTTTCCAAATAGGCACTGATGGCGGATTCTTAGAACATCCTGTGGCTGTTTCTGAAATTATACTTGCTCCGGCAGAACGTGTCGATGTCATTATCGATTTTTCAAACCATAAAGGACAAAGTATCATCTTAACCAATGACGCACCAGCCCCATTTCCTAACGGTGATCCACCTTCTCCAGACCTCAAGCAGATCATGGAATTTCGTGTCAAACAAAAGCTCTCCAAACCTGACAGAAGTGAAATCCCAGCAACGTTAAGTTGCTTGGAGCGGCTTGATCCTGACGATGCTGTAATCGTCCGAAAAAACCTCTTAGTTGAAAGTACTGATGAATTCGGACGTCCGAAGCTTTTACTAAATAACATGGAATGGGATGAGTTGCCGCTTACGGAAACCCCGTATAATGGCATCATAGAGATTTGGGAACTGTACAATATGACGCCTGACACCCATCCGATTCATTTGCACCTTGTTACTTTCCAAATTTTAGACCGAGCCACGTTTACTGGCGATCCAAATGGTCCTGACCTCAAAGTCGGGCCACGACGACCACCAGAGCCATACGAAATGGGTTGGAAAGATACCGTTCGTGCCAATCCTGGTGAAGTTACCCGCATCATTGCGCGCTTTGGACCATTTACCGGAATCTACCCGTGGCACTGCCACATCCTTGAACACGAAGACCATGAAATGATGAGACCATACGAAGTTCTCGATAATCAGAACTTTAACCCGTGTGAACCGATTCCTGGAACGTGTCCTGACGACTCATTCGCTAATTGTTTTGACTGCGATAAACACCACCGACACGACGATTGAACAAAACACTAGCTTTGTATCATGACTATTTGAAATGCCATTCCTAAGCTATAAGCTGGCATCTATATGGTGTCAGCTTATTTAATATGACAAACCAATCGATTTTGATGGTGTTGGTACAAACCATATATTTGAGGAAGAATATAATGTTTCTTGATAAGCCATTGGGAGAAAAAAGAAAGTAAAAAGTCCGCTCATCCCAGTTACTATTGCAATAGCTAAAAAGCCTCTTTTTTCTCAAAATTTAAAAACCACCGATATTCGGTGGTCATACGTTTTATATGACTTGTACAAGGCGAAACCGTTGTCCTCCTCCGACGTACGCAAGGAGAGGAAGATCGTCTTCGATAATTCGGCCAATCACATTGACTTTATCATCTGCCGGAAGATCCGTTAATGTGATTTGCAGTTCGCCGGCATATCGTCCATATCGAACATTATCTATCGTAACACTGCCTTTTTGTCTTTCAATCGTGCATGCTGGTGCTAACAAATGCTTTGGCCACAAGAAAGATAAGCGGGATTCAAGTGATCGAATGACATCCCTTGCCGCATCACGCCGATTCGTGTGAGCCGTTTCGACCATGGAAAGCAATTCACGTTGTTTTACGAGCGGCCGGTAACGCAGCGGAATAATGCCATCTTGAAACTCTTTTATCCGCATGAGGGCTTCATCCGTCATGGAAAAATCACCAATGAATACTTTATCTACATCACAATCTCGCACTAATTCCGCGTACGCGCAAAGCGGATCCATATGCCGATGTGCTTCTAACGTAGGTAGCCCTTGATGGAGCGGACCTCGCTTTTCTTTATTTCCCGGGATGAACGCGGCAATCGTTCGAATTCCTTTCCGGCGTAGAATTTGGTTTTTTTGAATGACTGTTTCTTTCGATAATCCCGTTTCCGGGCGCGGATAAAAATTATGCCACGCTTCAATACGGCCCCAGTTTGCGCTGCAGGCGGCCAGTTCGTCGCATTCTCTTTCTGTTAGTGTGCTGGCATTGAGCACCACTTTGATTTGATGAGAATAATGCGCCGCCTCCTTCATCGAAAAGCCATCATCAAGCCGCAGACCGCTGATGCCCCAACCGCGCAGCGCGGAAAGCCGCTCCCCGCTTATTCCTAATTTCGTGAGCGAAGACGGGGTGACGTCGGCGACAACCCCGACCCCGCAGCGTTTCGCAAGCTCCCCTATCCGTGGAAGCTTCTGATGATACTTATCCAAATCATCTTCGGGAATGTGAAGAGATGTAAATAATTCCGTGCATCCGTGCGCGCTTGCCTGCTGAAACTTTTTTTCGATTTGCTCCAACGGCTCTGAAAAATAGAAAGAAAAGGAAAACATAGCTGCCTCCCGATTTTAAACGTTTTCCGCCATTTCTTCTTTAAATCCGAACAAATACGTAAAAATGAAACCAAACGTATAGGAAATCACCAATCCAATAAAATACGTGATATATTTTCCTTCGGCGATGAGCGGAATAAGCGATAAACCAGACACGCCGATGCCAAGCGCCGCTGTTTTCATGACCGCTTGAAACGCCCCGCCAACCGCCGCGCCAAGACACGCGGTTAAAAACGGCCGGCCTAACGGCAGAGTGACCCCGTATAACAACGGCTCGCCAATTCCTAAAAATCCAACCGGCAGCGCCCCTTTAATAATGTTGCGAAGCCTCTTGTTTTTCGTTTTGACGAAAATCGCAATCGCCGCGCCGACCTGGCCTGCCCCCGCCATCGCTAAAATTGGCAAAATCGGGGTCGAGCCGATTTTATTAATAAATTCCATATGAATCGGCGTCAGCCCGTGATGCAATCCAACCATTACGAGCGGCAAGAACGTTCCTGCCAACACCGCGCCGGCAATCGCACCGCCAATATCCAACACCGCTTTAATGCCGCTGGTAATGCCTAACGACAGCCATCCCGCAATCGGTTGTACCGCAATCAATGTAAATAAGCAAACAATAAGTACAGTAATCAGCGGGGTAACAATAATATCGACCGCATTGGGAACAAATTTGCGCACATACTTTTCAATGACCGCCATCAGCCATGCCGCCAACATGACAGCGAACAACCCGCCCCGTCCTGGAGTAAGCGCTTCACCAAAAAGCTTGACATCGGCAAGCGCCGGGTTAAATACTAAAATGCCGGCAATCGCGCCTAACACCGGAGTGCCGCCAAACTCTTTCGCCGTATTGTAGCCGACTAAAATGCCGAGCGAGGCGAAAATGCCGCCGCCAATCAGCAGCAACAGCTGGAGCCATGTTTCTGTCGGATCGACTCCGGCGTTTTTCGCAAAGTTGGCGATCCCGTTAATGATTCCTGACGCAACAAGGCCTGGAATCAACGGGATGAAAATGCTGCCGATTTTCCGCAGCAGCCGCTTCAACGGCGTTTGGTTGCGCGCTTTGATTTCGGCTTTTGTCCGCTCCGCCACATCTTCTTCGATTACTTCGCCAAGCTCCAACCCTGTCAGCTCGCACAGCGCCGCGGCCACCTTGTTGACCACGCCCGGACCGACGACGATTTGCAATGTTTCATCCTCAATAACTCCCATTACTCCTTCGATTTGTTTCAACGCGGCAATATCTGCCTTGTGCGGAGCGCGCAATGACATACGCACCCTTGTCATGCAATGGGCAATGCGCGTGATGTTTTCCTTTCCCCCAAGCCGCTCTAATATTGCCATGGCCATTTGTTGTTCCCGCTTCATGTTCTCCTCTCCCCTTTATTTATTTATTATTTAAAGCGCTTTGCGCACAAAACCATTTGCTTTTTGCAGGCGCTCTTTTGCCTCCTCATAGCTACATTGCAACAAAATCATCACGATCGCCGTTTTGACGTTTCCATGCGCTGCCATATAATAGCGCGCCGCCGTATTCGCATCCGCGCCTGTCGCTTCCATAATAATTCGCTTTGCTCGCTCTTTCAGCTTCCCATTCGTTGCCTGGACATCCACCATCAAGTTTTTATACACTTTTCCGATTCCGATCATCGAAGCGGTCGAAATCATGTTGAGCACCATTTTTTGCGCCGTTCCCGCTTTTAGACGGGTCGATCCGGTCAATACTTCCGGTCCCGTTTCGACTTCAATGCTAACGTCGGCATATTTGCTTATTTCCGCCCCTTTATTGCAGGCGATGCTGCCCGTTGTCGCACCGATTTGTTTCGCGTAGCGAAGGGCGCCAATCACATACGGCGTGCGCCCGCTCGCAGCAATGCCAACGACAACGTCTTTGTCCGTCAACGAAACCTTTTGTAGATCGCGGACTGCCAACCCCTCATCATCTTCCGCCCCTTCAACGGCGTTTGTGAGCGCTTCCAATCCACCGGCGATAATTCCTTGTACCATGTCTGGATCGGTCCCAAACGTCGGCGGACATTCTACTGCATCCAAAATGCCAAGGCGGCCGCTCGTCCCCGCACCGATATAAATCAGCCTGCCTCCTCGTTGAAACGATGCGATGACTTTTTGCACCAGTTTTTCAATTTGGTCTAATTGTTTGGAGACCGCCAAAGCGACAGTCTGGTCTTCTTCGTTCATCACTTGCAGAATTTCCTTCGTTGTCATTTCATCCAAGTTTTTCGTTTTCGCATTGCACTGTTCAGTTGTTAGATGTTCTAGCAATCTCGTCACCTTCTTGTTTGGTTATGAAATTTTATTTCTCCATTTTATTATATAATTATGAAATAAAATATCAATCTATGACGAAAAAATAAAAGCGAGTTTGCACCCTCGCCTTTTCTACCTTCTTAAGCGCACCACTTCTTCTCGTGTTTCATGGAATTTTTCGATTACGCGGCTGCCCACTTTATGGAAAGTGATTAAATAAAGCGCATCAATTACGTTCAGCTGCGTCATTCTCGATGCCATGCTTCCGATGCGATGGTCTTGTTCGACATCGGGGAGGCATAATTTAATATCGGCTTCTTTATATAATGGGGAGGAAGGATCAAGCTTGGTGATGGCGATCACCGTGGCATGTTGTTTTTTCGCAAACCGTGAAATTTCCAGCACATCCTTTGTCCTTCCTGAGGTGGAAATGGCGACAAACACATCCCCTTCTTTTAAATTGGCGGCAAGCGGAAGCATCGTGTGAAAATCTGGAGACATCACCGATACATAACCGAGTTTCGTAAATTTATAGCAGGCATCCATGGCCGAAGCGGCGGAACCGCCGACCCCGTAAAACAAAATTTTACCCGCATTGACGATTGCTTCCGCCGCTTTTTCCAATTCGCGTTTATCAATGGTCGTCGTCGTAGCCTCAATAGCCGCTTTATTGACATACGTGACTTTATTGAACAAGTCATACGGCGCATCTTGCTTTTCAATAACGGAAAAATCATTGATATTCATATCGGCGATCGTCAGTTCGCGGACGAGCGCCAGCTTTAGCGCCGTAAAGCTGCCGATGCCGATCGTTTTGCAAAAGCGCACGACGCTCGCCTCGCTTGCTCCGGCGTTTCGTGACAATTCTTTTGTCGTCATATTCGGCACAAGCTCCGCATGTTCCACAATATACGCAGCAATCTTTTTTTCTGCTGGTGAAAATCGTTCCATTTGATTTTCGATTTTCGCTAAAATGCTCAATTGCTTCATCACTATTCCTCTTCCTCTCTGTCTGCCAACATTTAATTTAATGTTATCATGCATCCCCATCAAGTAAAAGCAGCACGCGTTGCTAAAGTATATACTTAGAAAAACCGTTAAATGCGATTGGGGGATTGTGGAGGTTGATATTTCGTATTTTTTCCTGTTCATTTATTTAGCGATATTAACTTATTTTTTTATTTTAAAAAAATTTTAATATTTTTCCCGAAAAGTCTCCCTTCCTCCAAACGGAGTGAAGGAGGGAGATGAATCAGGAAGTCTTTGATCCCCAAAAACGAACATATGTGCTATAATGGAACTATCCTATCAGGCAAAGAAAGAAGGGAATGCTCATGCTTCGTGGCCAAAAAGTGTTTTTTCAGGCAACGAAATCGGATTTGGATCGCTTGTACGCCTGCAATCGGGAATCCGCCCGTGTTTGGAATGAATGCCTCCGCTTAGCCAAAGAACACTTCCTCCAGCATGGGTGCTGGATCACTAAAAGCGAGCTGCAAAAACAAACGAAAAGGAAGTTCCATCTTCACAGCCAATCGATTCAAGCGGTCTGCCACAAATACCTCTTCGCAAGACAAGCCGCACACCACGCGATTCAACAAGGACATGCTGCCCGTTATCCCTACAAGAAAAAGAAGTACTTCCCAACGAAATGGGCGAAAAACGGTTTCAAGGTTTACGAAAACGGAAAAATCGAACTCTCCATGGGCATTCAATCATGGAAAACGGGAAAAGCCAATTGTCGTGTATGCGTCGCATCTGCCAAAGGGAACCATCAAAGAAATCGAATGCTGCTTTGATCAAGGTCTTTATTTGGCCGTGACGTATGAAGATGGACAAAAGGAAAAAGCGTATAAACCGGGGAAAACAGTTGGAGTCGATCTTGGGGAAGTACACACCATCGGCGCGTTTTGCGAAAACGGACAAGCCCTCCTCATCACGGGAAGAAAGATACGCTCCCTTCACCGGCTGCGGAATAAAAAACTGGCGGAGATTCAGCGGCGCCAATCGAAATGTCAAAAAGGATCACGCCGATGGAAAAAATATGAACGGGCGAAACAATACGTGTTATCGAAATCGGAAAGGCAACTGCGGGATGCGCTGCATAAAACGACGAAACAGTTTGTCGACTGGTGTTTGAAGCAATCCGCCTCCGATGTGTATATCGGAAACGTCGAAGGAGTAGAGCGGAACACGAGAAAGAAAAAACGTACGAGCCGCAAACAAGCGCAAAAGCTCTCGAATTGGTCATTCGGGAAAGTGAAGCAGTATCTCGCTTATAAGCTGGCTCCACATGGCATTCGCTTGCATGAAATCGAGGAGTCGTTTACAAGTCAGACATGTCCTGTCTGCCAAAAGAGACAAAAAGTGTCTTCCCGCCTGTTTGTGTGCCGGTGTGGGTATGAAGAACATCGGGACATTCATGGCGCGAAAAATATATTAAGCAAGGCGCTGCATGGTACCTTTGTGCATTGGAACGTACAAACGAATCTGACGTATCTACGGATTGCGTAAGCAAGAAGTAGTAGAAGGGTTGGACCGCCCCATCGGTGCAAAGTCGATATTTTACTTGACCCATCCAGAAGGCTTCCGATGCATTCATCGAGTGGAAGAAGACCACCTTCTTCCGCGCAGAAGCTTCTTTGGTGGAGATGGTAAGAAACTCCCGCCTCTTCATGGAATGAAGGTGGGAGAGGTTCATGTCGGCTAAAACCACCTTGGCCCCGTTTTCCGCAAATGTTTTCGCAATTTCATAACCGATCCCGCGCGTCGCGCCGGTGACAAGCGCCACTTGACCTTTGACCATGTTTCTCCCCCTGCATTTCTCATTTCATTTTTTCATAAACTTCGTCATATCTTTTTGCCATTTCAAAATCGAGCTTCGTCAGCCCTTTCGCCCGCCAAGATGAAATTTTCACTGTGATGAGCTTATAATCGATAGAAATGAACGGATGATGATTTGCTTCTTCTGAAATTGCCGCAATTTGCCGCACGAATTCGATTCCTTGCAAATAATCCTGGAAGCGATACTTTTTCGCAATCCACCGCTCCTCCACCAGTTTCCAACCTTCCATCTCTTGTAAAAAGAATTGCACTTCCTCATCGGTTAATCGCATACCATTTGCCTCCCCTGATTTTGTAGTTCAGAATGGATAACAACCATTACACACCGGTGTAAAGCTTAAGGAACGTCCATCTACTGACACAAACTCATCGATCTGCTATGAAAATTACAGTTACTTCATGTCCATTACACGCTTAATAAATGGCATGAATGTAAATGCTCATGCGGTAGCGTAATTTCCCTTTAACTAATTTGACAACAATCGAAAAAAATCCTACCTTTTGTCTAAAGGTTGTGAAATGTGAGTAAGGGGCCCATCGTTTTTTCGCGGATTTACCACTCCAGGGGATACAAAACGCAAAAATCCCCATTTTAAACCTCGATAAAGAGTGGATCATCGTTTTTCCTTTTCCCACTATTGATTCTCTTTTACCTAATATTTAAAGCACGTGGGATATGACTCAACCCGAAAACTGGATCGGTGTGTATCCAGCTGTATTCGTATAATGTCCCTTAATCTCCAGATCTGTTTCATTGATGAATCATTTCAGCCCGAAAAGATGAACGGCTTCCCGTGCATTGGATGGAATAACTCTCACCCCAAAATAAAGTGAGTACTCACTTTACGTTTGTAAAAATTTGTATTAGAATGAGCTTAAAGAGATTTTTTCAATAAATGAGAAAAAGAGAACATGATCACCCAGTCCCTAGTTGGTGTTCTAATCTAACGATATGTAAAAATATTTAATTTATTTGTACATTACAGCGAAAAAAGACAAGAGAAAGGGGACCAACCAATGCGATCATATGTATTATTTTTTGAACAAGTGGATCGTTCCTGTCTTCCTTATGTTGGAGGAAAGGGAGCGAACTTGGGTGAACTGAGTAAGGCAGGTTTCCCGGTACCCGGTGGATTCTGTATTACAACACTGGCTTATCAAGACTTTATCGCTACCAGTCCCGAAATGAATTCTCTGTTAGATGAACTAAATGCAATGGACCCGAATGATTTAAATCAATTGCGGAATTTGGGAGAGCGTATTCGTACCCACTTGCGTCAGCTAGAGATCCCTGCTCCGTTGAGAAATGAAATTATTCTTGCCTGGAAATCAGTCGGGGAAGAGTATGCTTATGCCGTCCGTTCCAGTGCAACGGCTGAAGATCTGCCTACCGCCTCGTTTGCTGGGCAGCAGGATACCTATTTGAATATTAAGGGGCAGGAGGAACTGCTTCAACATATTCGAAAATGTTGGGCGTCTTTGTTTACAGACCGTGCCATTTCCTATCGGGCAAAAAATGGGTTTGATCATCGTCAGGTCTACTTGTCTGTCGTGGTGCAACGGATGGTGAACCCGGAAATCGCAGGCATCATGTTCACTGCTGATCCTGTGAGTGGAAATCGTAAGGTGGTCTCCATTGACGCCAGCTTCGGATTGGGAGAAGCCATCGTATCCGGAATGGTTTCGGCGGATTTATACAAAGTGAAAGCCGGTAAAATCATTCACAAAAACGTATCGGAAAAGAAAATAGCGATTTACTCGCTGCCTGAAGGAAGTACGGTGAAAAAAGACTTGCCTCCGGATCAACAGACCAAACAAGCCCTGACGGACAGCCAAATTTTGCGTTTGGCTGAACTGGGAAAAAAAATTGAGAAACATTTTGGCTCGCCACAGGATATTGAGTTCTGTATGGAAAACGGAGAGATTTTTATTGTGCAAAGCCGGCCGATCACTTCGCTATATCCTCTGCCCGACATTCCGCAAGAACCGCTCCGTGTCATGTTCTCATTCGGCCATGTACAAATGATGACAGATGCCATGAAACCATTGGGAATTTCAGTCTTACGAACCATTTTTCCGAAAACGGTTCTTTTAGAAGCTGGGGGACGTCTTTTTGTTAATCCTACGGAAGTGCTTCGTACCAAGCTGGGAAGAAAAGTGCTGCCCATAGCTTTAAAAAATTTATTTGATGAAGCGCTCAGCCGTGAAATCAGTGAAGTCATTCATCGGCCTGAGTTTCTCCAAGTTCCCCCTAAACCGGGTTTAGTGAAGTCAGCGCGTCAATTCGTTGCCCCGATCATAAAAGAGGTATGGAAAAATCTTTTCAAGCGTGACCCGAAATCAGCGAAAAGCAAAGTTGAAAGCTTCATGCAGAAAAAATGGACAGAGGTCAGAAAAGATTTGCAGGGTGTAAGCGGGGCTGAACGCCTGGAAACGGTTCAACATCAATTAAGCACCTTCGGAAAGGCGATGTTACAGAACATCTTTCCTTACGTTATTTGTTTCCCAATCTCATTCCTCTTGTTAAAGAGAGCACTTATTCGTTGGATCGGGGATGACAAAGAACTGTATCAAATAAATAAATCCCTCCCTGGCAATATCACCAGCGAGATGGGCCTGCAGATTGGCGATTTGGCCGATCTGGTTCGGGAACTGCCAGAAGTGAAGGAGTATCTGAAACATGCGAATAATCAGACTTTCTTTGAAGGGCTCTTAAATGTACGCGGGGGAGAGAGATTTAAACGAAGTTTTGAAGATTTTATTGCCAAATACGGACATAGATGCCCAGGTGAAATTGACCTGACAAGGCCGCGCTGGCGTGAAGCTCCTACCCAACTCGTCCCTGCCATCTTGGGACACATACGCAGTGTGAAGCCAAGGGAACATCGGCAAAAGTTCATTCAAGGTGAACAGGAAGCCCAAGAAGCTATACAGCGCATTATGGATCATGTTGGACGTCGAGGTCTTAAGTCCAAATGGCTCAAACGTCTTATTGAGGTATACCGCCATATGGGCGGGCTTCGGGAGCATCCCAAATATCTGCTTACTTTAATTTTGGATGAATGCAAAAAAGCTATTATGGCTGAAGCAGAAGAACTGGTAAAAAAAGAGGTTCTACAGCAAACAGAAGATGTGTTTTTTTTGACTCTTGACGAGTTGATTCAACTCTCAAAAGGAGAGTTTAAACAAAATGTCTCCTCACTTGTTGCTGACCGCAAAGAAAAATATGAATGGCACCAAACATTGAAACCACCTAGAGTAATGACGAGTGAAGGAGAAATTGTAACAGGTTCCCCTAGGAAAGGAGAGCTCCCCGAAGGTGCTCTTGTTGGAAGTCCGGTTTCCGCTGGAGTAGTTGAAGGTAAGGCCCGGATCGTCTTGAAACCGGAAGAAGCCCATCTCAATGAAGGAGAAATTCTTGTTGCTCCTCATACCGATCCCGGTTGGACTCCTTTATTTCAATCAGCCAAAGCATTGGTTACAGAGGTGGGCGGACTGATGACGCACGGTGCCGTTGTGGCTCGGGAATACGGAATCCCAGCTGTGGTGGGAGTGAATGATGCCACCAAGAAAATCAAAGATGGGCAAATGATTCGTGTAGACGGAAACCAAGGATTTGTGGTGATTTTAAGTGATGAAAATGAGCATCACGTAGGATGAAGCAAGCGAAAATAGGAGAGGTTATCCTCTCCCACTCCCTCCTATTTTCACGTCGGAAGCGACCCAAACTTCTTTTCATAGTGACTTAATGTTAACAACGGAAATACACGGCGGTAACTGTGATAGCGAATATAAAATCCGCCAGCCATCCCCTGACCTGTCGGATACGAAGCTGTCCAATCCTCTTTTTTGATAGATTGAAGCAGAAATTGAATCCCGGTTTGAATTGCCGGAATTGGTTGATCAAAGACAGCGATCAAGGCATCTAGGGCCCAGGCGGTATGAGTGGCAGTGCTTGCCCGCAATGGTACGTACGTTTTTGTGCTGTCGCTTTTACACGACTCTCCCCACCCGCCATCGCTGTTTTGAATGCTTAATAGCCATTTTGCCGCCTTTTGGATGGCATGATGCGTCGGGGGAACACCGGCAGCGATCATTCCGGTTACCGCCGCCCATGTACCGTATATATAACAAATCCCCCATCGGCCATACCATGATCCGTTTTTTTCTTGATGGTCGATCAACCACTCGACCCCGCGCGCGATAGCTGGATGATCTTTCGTCAAATTCGCAAACGTTCCCAAAAATTCCAGCGTCCTTCCCGTTAAGTCTGCTGTCGATGGGTCTGTCAATAAAAACTCCGCACCTTGAATGGGAACATAATGAAACAGACGTTTATTGACGTTTTTCTCAAATGCTCCGTATCCCCCATCATCATTTTGCATGGAAAGCAACCAATGAAGGCCTCTGTCCCATGCGTGGCGAAACAAAGTCTTTTTGGACGCCTGGCGGTAAATCGCCCGCAACGAAGCAGTCGTATCATCCACATCAGGATTGATCGTATTTATGTTGGAAAATCCCCATCCCCCCGGCAAACTGTAAGGGTTGTGCACCGCCCAATCTCCGTACCGGTAATGCTGGCGGGAAAGAAGATAGCGGTTTGCCTTTTCGATGGCGGCATCGGACGGTGGTACGCCCGCCTCCTGCAAAGCGTAACTGGCTAAAGCGGTATTCCAAACCGTTGCCGTCGTATATTGCATATGCGTATATCCATTGATGGAACAACGAAACGTTTTGAGTCCATTGATCGCTTTGACAATGATAGGATGATCCTTCGGATATCCCAGCGACAATAACGCAAAAATCATCAGAAACGTCGAGCTAAAATAGCTATAAAACGTTCCATCCGCTTCCAAACGCTGCAGCATATATTGGACGGCGCGCTGTTTCGCAACGGCGTGAATCTGTCCTGGCAGCCCGATGAGCGATTGTTTGAGATACGAAAGAAACAGACGATCGGCCCGCAGTCCCCATTTTTCGCCGTGATCGGCCCGCGATAGAAACAAATCGGAAAGGTCAGGGCTTTTTCGTGTTTTTCGATAATATTTGTTATCGGTCAAGATGAGCAGCGGTGTGAGGTTGGCCCGCCCATACACGGAAATATCAAAAAAATGAAGCGGAAATGAAGACGGAAGCAGCAAAAATTCAACAGGAATCGGAAAAAACCTCGGCCAGCGATATTGCCCAGTCATAGCCAACATAAACTTTGCAAACATATGTACCTTTTCGATTCCGCCCATTTCTAAAATTCGCTGTTTCGCCGCTTGCATATGCGGATCCGTCTTCTTTCGATACCCGGAATATAAAAGAGCATAATACGCCTCCACTGTCGCGGTGACATTCCCTTCCCCTTCATCGTAAAAAAGCTTCCACGCCCCATTGCCCTCCTGCCTGCTTTCGATGCGTTCCACCAGTTTCCGAATCAGATCTTCATCATTTATTTCCAACGTGCGTAATAAGATGATCATATAAGCATCGGTAGAAATGCCAGTTTCAAATGGGTAGCGCCACGATCCATCGGGAGCTTGCTCCCGTTTCACCGTCGCCACAAGTCTGCTAAGTTCGCCCGAGATGCTGTATGTCACACTCGCCATCCCTTCCTAGTAGCATAATAATCCCCCTCTAATACTTATTCCCGCACCGGCAAAACGATTCGCAGAAGGAGTGGTTCGCATGTTTTGGGCAAAAAAGAAAACTCCTTCCCTCTCCCCGGCGCTTCTTGACATCAAAAATGAATTAAAGAAAAAGAGGAAAGGGATGAGCCATATTGTAAAAGAGTCCAATCTAACCATGGAAGAAAAACGGCTCGTGCAGCAAATAGCAGCCCGGACAAAGGAGAAAAACGAAAATAATGTCACAAGAACAGCGGCATACCTGGACTTTTACAAGCGCCACCCCGAAATTCACTGGGCTTTTTTAGGACATATGGTATCGAGAAACGGCGGCTGGAATATGACGGATTTAAAAGGGGAACTGCTGTTGTATTTATTAACCGAGGAGGAACGGCAATCTTTCTTCTCCTTTTTGGAACGCGGAAACTGGCTTATTTTTCAAGATATCTATCCGCAATTTTTGCTGTATGAAGAAAGCAAAAAACGGGGAAAGCCGCTGTTTTACCTTCTTCCGATGCTTCACGTATCGACTTTTATGGAAACGATTTGGAACCATTTTTGGCGCCGCGGCGATCCTTATATTCTTGCCATTGCCCTGGTCATTAACGAGCAAAATTATTTGGAAAAACGGGTTATCCAAAACCCCGTTTTTCAAAAAAGCGTCTTCCATACCATCGAATTCAAACTGCAAGACTTTCTCAGCTTAAACCATATTTTGTTTCCGTACGAGGATCAACAAGGAAATACCGTTCTCATCGGTCAAACGCTCCATCAATTCCATTCGCTGCATGAACGGATTTTATTAGGAAAGCGGCTATACTCGTTGCTGTTTCAAAACGGCGACACATTGGAAAGGGTGTTCCGCTGGGCTTCGCTTCACCCCCATACCGGGACAAGGAAAGATTATTGGCCCCATCTGTTCAATGATGTTTGGGAATTGGCCCCAAGGCAACCGTACCGCCGGCGGATTAAAGATTGTCAAATACAGCCGGGGGTGCCCCGAATTTACAGCCCGCGACTCCTATATGCATGGAAAAATGTTGTCCATGAAAAAGCGGAGCCCGGCGATTGGTTTGATGATTGGCATGTTGTGGAATACCTTGTGAAATCAAACGAACAAATAAATGGAGAGATTACCCATGCCTATTGTGAAACGCTCGAAAAAATGGAGCTGGCGATCATCGCCAAAAACACCTTCTTTCCTTCGCACTAAACGCGCTCCTGCCTATATTTCTACGCTTTTCTTTGCCTCATGGATTGGAACATATTTAGACCTTTATTTTGTCGGAAATGGATGGTACCATTTTCCGCATCGGCCGTTCCCAGCCATTTTTTCGATTGATCTTTCCTTTACTTTAATCGGCCTGCCGCTCTTTGTCACTTTTTTTCTTTACGTCATGGCAAGGCTGCGCCCATGGCCACGAGGATTGTTTCTCATCACAATGAGCCTGTTCATGACATGGATCGAAAAACAGGCGGAGACCATAGGATGGTTTGTCCACAGCTCCGAATGGAAACACCTATATTCGTTTGTTGGGTATTCGCTGTTTATGGCGATGGTCTGGAGGTTTTATCGCTGGGTAAACTTGCACTAGAGGCGATGGATATCAACAAAAGGATTGCCGCATCTTCGTCGGCAATCCTTTTGTTAAGAAAAATTGACTTTTAAACTATACGATTAACTGTTCCTACTAATTGTTTACGAATGATCTCTCCTTTCTGTCTAGATATCTCATTGTTCCTATTACGTTATGTATAGAAAATACTAACCACATCTGAAACGAAACCTTCTGTTATGTATTGTGATTATGCCAATTTTGAATAAAGGAAGGTGATACAGCCTAAACTATTTTTAAACATCTGTTACTACTAATATAAAACAGAAAGGGGTCTAATCATGCGGCTTACTCGTCTTTGGATCAGCTTAACACTCGTATTCGTCATTTCATTCGCAATCCTAGGGTATTATGGAGGGGAAATTTATCAAACGATGCCGCCTATTCCTAAACGAGTAGTGACCAGTACGGGTACCGTCCTGTTTACCGACAAGGAGATTAAGGAAGGCCAAAACGTTTGGCAGTCAATGGGCGGGCAGGAGGTTGGATCAGTCTGGGGGCATGGTGCATATGTGGCACCAGACTGGAATGCCGACTGGCTGCATCGGGAAGCTATGTGGATTTTGAACAAATATGCGGCAGATCAATTTGGAAAATCTTACGACGAGCTGGATGAGGAAAGC
Source organism: Parageobacillus sp. VR-IP (assembly GCF_013357975.1). NCBI lineage: Bacteria > Bacillati > Bacillota > Bacilli > Caryophanales > Anoxybacillaceae > Parageobacillus > Parageobacillus sp. VR-IP. Next base: position 68,527 of record NZ_JABVYQ010000003.1, on the reverse strand, counting down.
AAAGCGATGCTGCGAACTAGATTGAAAAAAGAAATCAGAACGAATACTTATCAACCGGACACGGGAGATTTGGTGGTCTCCCCTTTACGCGCTCAGGCAATTACAGCCATCAGCCAGCATTACTCTGCTTTATTTGGCAACGATCCAAAACTGGATGATTTGCGTGATAAATATGCGATCCCTCGCGGGACCATCAAAGATCCAGAGCGGATGAAAGCCCTTAACGCTTTTTTGTTCTGGACAACTTGGGCCTGTGCGACCAATCGTCCAGGCAGCGACATCACGTACACGAACAATTGGCCGCATGAACCTTTAATCGGTAATGTGGCGACCGGCTCTATGGTCGTCTGGTCTGTAGTCAGCTTTGTTCTGCTATTGGCCGGCATTGGAGCTTTGGCTTGGTATTATGCCAAACAAAAACACGTCGAATTGGAGGAGACTTATCCTAAAAAAGACCCGTTGCTTGCCTTGTCACCCACACCTTCCATGAAAGCAACACTCAAGTATTTCTGGGTAGTCGCCGCTTTGTGGGTGATTCAGGTTGGCCTGGGAGCGGTTACGGCACATTACCAAGTGGAAGGAACCGGTTTCTACGGAATACCGCTTGCAGAATGGTTGCCTTATTCGATAACACGTACATGGCATACTCAATTAGGGATCTTATGGATTGCTACTGCCTGGATTGCCACCGGGTTGTTTGTGGCTCCGGCGGTCTCCGGCCATGAACCGAAATACCAACGATTTTTTGTTAATGTTCTCTTTGTGTGTTTGCTGATTATCGTTGTCGGTTCCATGGCCGGCCAGTGGTTTGCCGTACGGCAGCGTCTCGGGTTGGACACAAACTTCTGGTTTGGGCACCAGGGGTATGAGTATACGGATCTTGGCCGATTCTGGCAGTTGTTCCTGACTGTCGGACTTTTCCTCTGGCTGTTCCTGATGGTACGAGGGATTTGGCCTGCGCTAAGGAAGGCAAAAGACGACAGGCACTTGCTTATTCTGTTTTTGATCTCTTCCACTGCGATCCCGGTGTTTTATATTCCGGGACTCTTGTGGGGGCAACATACACATCTTGCCATTGCCGAGTACTGGCGTTGGTGGGTGGTGCACCTGTGGGTAGAAGGATTCTTTGAAGTATTTGCGACCGTGGTGATCGCATTCCTGTTCACACGTATGGGGTTGCTGCGAATATCAACGGCTACCACTTCGGTTCTTTTTTCGACGATTATCTTTCTGTTTGGCGGAATTATCGGCACGTTCCACCATTTATACTTCAGCGGAACTCCGATCGGTGTGTTAGCCTTCGGTGCTACTTTCAGTGCACTTGAGGTCGTTCCGTTAGTACTAGTCGGATTCGAAGCGTACGAGAATTTGACCCTTTCCCGCGCCCGTCCTTGGGTAGCGGCTTACAAGTGGCCGATTTACTATTTTATAGCGGTTGCTTTTTGGAACCTTGTAGGTGCTGGATTGTTCGGATTCTTTATCAATCCCCCGATTGCGCTTTATTACATGCAAGGGCTTAACACCACGCCAGTACATGGACATACGGCGCTGTTCGGGGTATACGGCATGTTGGGAATTGGGCTCATGCTGTTTTGCTTGCGGGGATTGACCAAACGACGCAAGTGGAAAACAAAGGCTCTTTCTTTCTCGTTTTGGGCGATCAATATCGGACTGGCCTTAATGGTTCTATTAAGCCTGCTTCCGATTGGTCTGATGCAGACATGGGCAAGCGTGCAGCACGGTATGTGGTATGCACGTTCAGCCGAGTTCATGTCGCAGGAGATCATTCACAACTTCGTATGGCTGCGGGTGATTGGTGACACCATTTTTGCAATTGGTGCTCTGGTGCTTGGCTGGTTTATCCTTGGTCTCAAAACCGGCTGGTCTCTCACTAATGAACCATTGCAATATGCCGAGGAAAACGAGACTCATGCAAAATAACCATCCGCAGACCCGACCGTTAAGGAGAGAATTCAAGTGAAGGTATATCCATTAAAATTCGAAGAACAATTTGCAAAGCCTATTTTGGATAACGGCGTATCAAAAGTAGTCCAATTTTCCTTTCCTCCAGGCAAGGTATTGGAAAAACATAAGACAACCAGCGATATTCTCGTGTTTGTACTTCAGGGTCGAATCCAGTTTTCCGCAAATGAAGAAGTGATATTGCAAGCGGGAGATCTGGTCAGCCTGGAAAAAAACGTAGAGCACTCGCTCAAAGCCTTAGAGGAAAGCCTGGTTATACTGGTGCTCACCCCCAGTCCAGCGGCCCATTCTATTTTTAAGCCGTAAAACAGGCAATAAACGGAGGATCGGAAGCAAATGAAACAGGTGGCTGAAGAAATAAGCTATCCATATCCAGGCACCCGAAAGCAAAAAAGAAAAACAGAGAACATCGGATAAATCGCTTTCGATTTCTCATTCTCCTTTGGAGAATTGATTTGAGCATTGAAAAAAAGCCATCAAACAAGGCATCAATTTACATCGATGAATCATGATCTTTTTTGGAGAATGGAAAACAAAAATGAACCGTTCCAGGAAATCCTTCTCTCTGCATAAACCAATTAAAAGGAAATCGACTGCCTTTGTGCTAAAGCAATCGTAACACTCAAGGGGCTGCTCCCAAACTTTTTTGGGATTCAGCCCCCTCTTCATTTCACCGCCCAAAGGCGGAGGACACGCCCATCTTTCAGAAGCATCGAATGTATATCAATAAGGTAACCCATTCTCTACATCACTACGTAACAGAACCAGCTTTCCGCTCTTAACGAACTATCCACCTTGGAGAATATCTCCTAGATCAGCACCACCTGTTAACCATAAAAGAGAAAAGACACTTTATGGCGAAAACACACATATATTTATATATATCTAGATTTGTCGATATATTTAGGCGAATTAAATTGATTTCTTAAAATTTTTTGCAGGAAATGCAATCTAATTTCTGACAGCCCTATATAAAAACGTAAAATAGCTCTAGCTCTTGCACAAGAAATCTCATTCAAATGAAAATGTCATCCCACATGAAGAAAGATTTCCCATGCAAGAGCACCTTCATATACACGAGATTTCTCTGCTTTAGCAGATAAAGGGTTATTGAAACAAGCTCTATGGAGTTTCCACGATGGATCGTCGAAAACGAAACAGATGAGGCGTTTTTTCGTGTTAGCCGATTATGTTCATCTTGTTTTCATTTTTTTAACCTGATTTAAATGAATAACATTACGCTTGTCGCTCTTGGTGCGCATCATGAGTATTTTTTAACATTCATCTTTCATGCCGCATGTTCCCAATCCATTTTTAAAAGAAGGATGAGTGGTATTCTTCATTTCGCTTTCTTTTGCAACTTGTCTTATCGATTTTAATTTAGCGGACAATTCCATAAACCAGCTTTCATCCTTGGTTAATAAAGCCAAATCAATTAATGCCTTAATCGCCTCCTCATTATCAAAAGTCGAGATCGGCAGTTTTTTCACCCAATGTTTCAGTGTTTCAACCGTTTTTCCAATGATTTGCTCATTATCACAATCCATTACCTTTATTTTGACAGTTCCTTGCAATGAATTTACTGTTTCAACATAACCGTATATCAATTCTCCATTTTTTGTTTTCCCTTTTACCCAATCCCCTACTTCCACTGGTGAATGATTTATCGCATCCATTGAATTCACCACCACTTAAAGTGTTCTTTTAAAAAAGACATGTTCTTCTGTAACAAAAATTATTACATTTTGTTTATAGAAAATCAAACGATATCGTCGACATTGCTTAATTTTCTTTTTCTTTAAAGCGAAATCATGCGAACGTCTACAGTGAACTTCCAGATCGATTTAAAATGGATGATTATACTAGGGTAAATAGATTAAGTGTTTTTAAATGAATCAGTTTAAATACGGAGGATGGTGTTGCAAACTATAGTAAAAACTCAAAATTTTGCATAAATATGCGTAATTGTACATGCAGTAAATAGCAGTTAACCCATACCCAACGTGGCTGTTCTAGTCCGTTATTCTTTGTCTATTGAATACCTGTTCAATCGTGTTGCGGAAACGAAACGGACATTTTCCCAATAATACTGTCTTTAGATACTGAGGAATCGACCGACCATAGGCATCTTTTCGCTCCTCACGAGTTCGAGGATTGATTGGCGAAACGAAAAAAAATTGGCTGGTCAATGTATATGATTTCCAAAGTAATAGATTTTTTACTCCTTTTATGCGTTTTATTACACATTCTGAACTGAAAAATCTACAAGAGAAAAAGGGAATACCTCCTTTTGGTTATCTTACTCTCCGAATATTCAATCGACTAATTTTGGAAATTCAAGCATTTAACCTACAACTCTTGTCTAATCAAACTTATTATCCTGCTCATATATTAAAGCATCCTAGTTAAGAGAGGTGAAATTTATTGTCAAAACATTGGGAAGAAAAATGTAATAGTGACAATAGACCAAGGGTAAGATGTGGCTGTACTAATGCGCAAGCGATAACAGTACTTGGACCTGAACCAGCAGGACCTCCAGGTGCTGGTGCTATCATTCCGTATGCATCTGGAACAACTCCTGTTGTACTGACTAGAACTGATGTTGCAGGTGTAACAGTTAATACTGGAGCTATCGTTGGATTCGGAAGTTCTGCGCCAACTGTTGATCTTGGTGCAGGAACACTAACTCTAGGTGTCGGTGCCACGAACATTCCTGACTTCGCATTCGTGGTTCCTCGCACCGGAACAATCACATCCATATCTGCATTCTTTAGTGCTACAGTGGATATAACTTTAGCTGCAGCTGGTACAGTCAGAGCCGAACTATGGATAGCACCTGCAACTAGCAACACCTTTACTCCAACAGGCGTTTTTGTAAATTTAGTACCAGACTTCGGCCCTGTAGTTACCGTTGGCAATACTGCAGCTGGTACTGTTACGGCCTCATTCCCGGTAGCTGCAGGTGACAAACTATTAATGGTTTTTTCTTTAAATCCAACTACTACACCACCTGGTCCAACTAATATCGGTGTCCTTACTGGTTTTGCAAGTGCTGGTGTTGCCATCAGTTAATTTAAATAATTTAAATAGCCCACGACCTAGTCGACACAAAAGGGAGATATCCTCATGATGAGGATATCTTTTTGTTTTCCCGATTTTACACCAAGGTGCAACAATTGCAAGCAATATGTGCTTTCTGCAACGCCAAAATCGATTCCTAGCTTTGCTATAGTGTTGTTCCTTCAAAGACATACTAGCCATTCGAAAAAGTCCACTTTGAAAGGATGAACTGCACAATTTTGAGTTTTTACTATAGTTTTGCAACACCATCTATGGGAAGTAAAATGTTTAATAGATATTTATTAAGAAATATTTCGTGCATGAGTGGCATGCCTTTCTTAGAAATCAATATTATGTTGGTTACACCAAGTAAAGGCTGCGTAAAACGGGAGAAGTTGGGCTGTTAGTGGCAATTAAGAATTGTAGTGTTTAACAATTAAGGATATGCATAATTTATTGCATATTCACCGCTTTACATGGAGTGGCGGGTATGATAGGCTTATATGCCTTGCAAAGTCCTGTGGCTTGCCCCTTGCCAGAAAGCATTCCCACAGAGGCTCCATGTCAAGCGACAATAGGCATGAAATTTTATACAGATCATTGAATATTCTTATTTGCCATTTCATACATTTTTTAATTGCCAAAAACAGAAGTTGGCTTACCAAAAGTCTATAACCCATAAAACTTCAGACAGTAATAATCAAGAAGATGATAACTAATCAACTCCTTTCCTACTTCTCATAAGAATGAGAAGAAAGTTAAATTTATCGTTTTAATTCTCTGTCAAAACGTTTCTCCTCTGGCCATTCCCTCCATGCAATTCGTTTTATGATAACGTCTCTATTTGGTGTGCCTACTTTTTAAACTAGCATCATAACAATCATTTCTAGATAATTCTCCCATTTATCACACTATAGAATTCAAAAATGGGCGAAAGAATAGTTGTTCATCCGAAACATTTTCTCTGCGTTTGTCATTTAATACAGTAGTACGAAAACAAAAAATATTTGATTTGAAAGGATGATAATATTATGGCTTGCTTATGCAATGGAGGCTTATTTCCGCGATTGTTTTTTACACAATCAGCAACCCCTCAAACGCTCACAGCTGCTACTAATCCAAATGTAGTGCTTACTCTTGAGCCAATCGCTACGCTTAGCGGGGATGAGGTAAAATTAGATTCCATGGTTGAATTAGCAATTACATCCGCTAACGCAGGAGTAACAACTAACGTAACAGGTGCTACTTATATTCTACAGCGGTCTACAAATGGAGGAGCATTCGTAGATTTGGCTCAGCTCGATATAGACACTCAAATAACTGATGCTGCTACGGTTACTTTATATCCGAACCTTACTTGGGTAGACGTACCAGGCGTCGGAACACACGTTTACCGTGTCGTTATAAACGTTGCAGCTATAGCTGGTATTACTTATAGTGCAGAAACTCGTGCATTAAATGCTCTTGTCGTTCGAGAAGCATAAATAAACAATGGCTGACTCAAACAGGGCAAAAGTAGAGATTGAGTCAGCCTTCCTTATCTAATGAAAAACATGTCATTTTACCTTCACTAACATTGTATTCATTCCATGATTCATTTTTCCGTTATTTAGGAAATGAATTCGCTTCTCCCGTCTTCATTTTTCTATGAACATTTCCAATTTCGATCAAATCATTTTCGTTACACATGAATGACAATATTGTTTAAAGCCCGAACCCCATTTGGAAGTTGTTTGCAATAAAAAAACCCTTCCACTTTATAAGTCATTTGTTCTTCTCTAATATCAAACTTTAACTGAAAATTGGAGAAAGATAATTTCTGTCCAGCCTCGATTTTTGAAATGTGGACAGGCTTTAACCAGAATTCTCCTTTTTCCTCCACGATTTTATCCGCATTTTCATCAATATATTGCCACGGTTCCATCACTAATGGATTCAAACGACGATCATATTGGACATCCTCTCCAAGCTTAGCGGACAATATCACCCGTTCTTTTGGCATCACCTTTAGACATATGAAAGGATTTTCAAGAGGAACGGAACCGGTATTGTGAATGACAAAATTTCCGACGACGGTTCCCTTTTGCTCTGCCGTTTTCGGCAATAATAACGAATACGTAAAATAAGAAATAACACTTATATGAGGAATGCCTTTCCCCTGCTCTTTCGCTTTTTTTATTTCGTTCAATGTTTGCTTGACTGCCTGAATGTCCCGTTCCAACGTACGAACTTTTTTTTCTACTTCCAAAAGCAGATGATCGCTCATCTTCCCCCTCCTTGTGAAAATAAAGACTTCTTTCAATGTTATATGTATGAAAAAAGAGGAGTAAATCTCCTCTTTTTTAAATGGATAGGAGTTGTAGCTCCTTTTTTACATAACTGGGAATATAGTTGGACATTGCGGTGGAAATACATCGACTGGACATTCTTCCTCGCAAATAATTTCTGGACGAGGTTGGCAAAATCTCGCTGCCACTTCTAAAATGACTTCAAATGTGACGACAATACTTTGACAAATTCTTAATGAAACTGTCGCAGTAATGGTATCTCCAGTTTGTGTAAATGCCCCCACTCGGCAAATGTTGAAATCATTTTGTGTTTGATTACAACATACTGTTGTGCCTTCTGGTGCGCAAAGAATCACTTCTTCACTTGCTGTAATCAGTACCGGATTACTTAATACAGTCACTTGTGCGCCAGCTGCATTGGTTCCAATTGCCTCTAAAACAACTTGAATGGTTTTGCTTAATGTAACAGCTTGCAGCGTAACTGTTTGATCTCCTACCATACATTCGATATCACGGCGTGGACCGTCTTCAGCACATTCTAAAAGACTTATTGAACAATTGACTTGAGTAACGGTGATACCAGTAAGAGAACCAGCAGGGAAAGTAAATGTGATATCTTGTGTGAGCGACACTACATTCGTGGTCCAGTCGTATACTTTACAAACTTGAATACACTCAGGACTAAATTGTTGAGCAAATTGCTCTAAGTTAATCGGCATCAAATAACCTTCCTTTCATTCATTTTTTTCAGGCTACTCTATACTATGTAATTTGCCAACAAGAGTGATAGTATCAGCGCCCAATTTTCTCAGCGTATGCAAATGGTTTTCTATGTCAATCTTTATTAGGATCTTGCATATAATTGTTAAAGAATGGGCATTTTCCATGTTAAAGATCACCAAAAAGGTGGTGAGGCCGTGAACGAAGAGCATAGAAGCATCCAATTGGAACAAAAAATTATCCACCTCAAATCAGAACTGGAAAAGTACAAAACCATGCTTGCTTCGTTTCAATCCGATCAACAATCGAACCATCTTCAAGAACAAATGGAACAGTTAACAAACGAAAACGCCCAGCTCCAAGAGAAATGCCATGATTATGAAGAAACGATTTCCACTCAAAACCATGAGATTGACCGCTTATTAACAGAGTTAGAGGAAACAAAAAAGGAAAATCGCTTATTGCATAATGAGATTGAAGAAGTAAGAAATGAAAATTTGATTCTTCAGAAAAAAGTGGAGACAAATGAAGAAAAAATCCAATCCTTATTAAGTGACTTATCTAACTATAAACAAAGAATGGAACAGTTAACCAACGAAAACACCCAGCTCCAAGAGAAATGCCATGATTATAAAGAAACGATTTCCACTCAAAACCATAAGATTGACCGCTTATTAACAGAGTTAGAGGAAACAAAAAAGGAAAATCGCTTATTGCATAATGAGATTGAAGAAGTAAGAAATGAAAATTTGATTCTTCAGAAAAAAGAGGAAGCAAATGAAGAAAAAATCCAATCCTTATTAAGTGACTTATCTAACTATAAACAAAGAATGGAACAGTTAACAAACGAAAACACCCAGCTCCAAGAGAAATGCCATGATTATAAAGAAACGATTTCCACTCAAAATCATGAGATTGACCGTTTATCAACAGAGTTAGAGGAAACAAAAAAGGAAAATTGCTTATTGCATGATGAGATTGAAGAAGTAAGAAGTGAAAATTTGATTCTTCAGAAAAAAGTGGAGGTAAATGAAGAAAAAATCCAATCCTTATTAAAGGATGCAGCTGCTTCGAAACAAAGGCAAGCTGAACTGGAAAAAGAAAAAGAGATCATGAAGGAAAAAACACGGTCACTGGAGAGGGAACTCTCTTCCCATCGCGCTCTTATGAATGAGTATCTGTCGTTCAAATCAGAATTAGAATCATTCACATCTTGGGTAGAAAGGATCAAGACTATGGAAAAAGATTATGATTTTTTGAAGGAAAACAGTGATAAGGTTTTGAGAGACTTTGAAGAGTTGAAAAATATTTTATTTACACAAAAACTAGAAACAGAAGATTTGAGAGAAGAAGTCCGCACATTAACAAAAAAATTCCGTGTCATCGAAGAAAAGTTGTCAGAAATTGATAGAGAGAAACAAAAGGATTTGTTGGTTTTACAAAAGAATATTTTACATCAACAAATTGAAATGGAAGCTATTCTTGAAAAGACCGTTCGGTTTTCGAAAGAAATAGAGAAAATATCGAAACAGCTTTCAGAGTTAACAGAAAGAATGGATCAGAAAAGAGGGGATTCGTCAAATCCAGAAATGAACGAAATGAAAGAAATACTATCACAATTAGTACAGCTGTTAACAACACAACAAGAAACTCCCCATGTAGAAGAGAAACCAAAAGAAATAACTCCTTCGCAAAAAAATCCAGTTACAACTTCATTTACAAATAGCTTTCTAAAATTACAGGAATTCATTGATGAAACAAAGCAACAGATTGTTATATCCCCAGTTAAAAAGAAAGGCCAAAATCAATTAAATTCACAAACGTCCAATGTATATCCTCAGAGATTCAGCCAGATTAAACATGTACGAATTGAACCCCAAAACACTCGCCAACCATTTCGAGATAAACAGCCGGGAGAGGATGATGACAAATCTCCCAATCCAGTAACACCAACACAATTATACACAGCCACTGAAGATGACCATTCAGACACCCAGCTCCTCACATTGGATATACCTAAATCAACTACTGAACTAAGGGACACAACAGAAGAAGAGCCAATAACATCCAAATGTATGGAGGAAAAGGTATCTGAGCAATGGATAACACATCAGGCTATGTCCAAACAAACTGAAGAAGAAATCCATTATGATATTGAAGAAGAAATTCATTATGATATGATAGATCACACTGCTGTTCAAGAAGAAGAAAACGAAAACATTGATAGCCATGAAATTCTTGAAGAGATGAAATCCGAAAATCAAGAAACAGAAGATGAGCATTTCATGAAAAAGGACGAAACAAATGTATCATCTCCAGCAGAAAGTACCACTGCTTCCATTATGGTGGAGAATGTACAGGAAACATTGGATATGGAAATAAATAGTTCTTCTGACAAAGAAATTCAAGCAACACCCCTAAATCCGTTAGCAGAACTGACCTATCATGATGAACCAGCAAAAACAGCTTCCAAAACACAAGACACGGTTTCAAGAAATGAAATAACCTTTCTTAAAGAGGAAGATAAATCGATTGAAGAAGACTTAGAAAACAAAAAGCGAGGGCTTTTTTCGTTGTTAAAAAAGGTAAAAATATTTGAATGAACAAGAGGACGGGGAACAAATCCTCCGTCCTCTTATACATCGCATTCTCCGTTTGGTATAGGGAGATTCAGCGAATCATGACTCCTTTTCTGAACTTTTATTTGCTCCATCATCTACCACTAATGGCGGCAACTTTGCTTTACAAATGGCTGGGTCGACTTTTATGGTTGTTCCGATTATCGTTATTTTCATGTTCTTCCAAAAATATATTATTGAAAGCTATACAATTTCCGGTATGAAATGAACACATCTGCAATTTCCCTCATCCAGTTATAAAAATAACTATTTCCTTTTCGCGATGATATAGTATTATGTCAAAAAAATAGAGATTTTTCTACCGCGCTTTGCTTGCCTGCCTTGTAAGAGAATGAAGGTGTTGACACTTTCATTCTCTTACAAGGAAGTCAATGGCTAGTATATCTTTTCATACATCATTGATTACTTCAGTTTTTGGCGAAGATGCTCATAGCTTTGCGTTCTCCTTCCCTAAGCCACGAATTCATTTTTTCGCTTCTCGTAACGCTTGATCCTCTTGGGTCTACGGGTTCCATTTCCGGCAAAACTGTTACAATTCCGGTCGTATTTGCAATGGATACATACAAATTTGTGTGCTGTAAATTTCAACAGATAAAGAAAGGACGTGCCCCACTCTCACCGTATATAGTCCCAAAAGTTGTACGACATATTGTTGAAAGTGAACATCCCCTATTTTATAACCATTAAAAAATATTTGTTTGCAACATCTCTTGATGTTATGGCCGGATGAAAACTTCTGTGCCGTTTGGCACCATCGAGGCTAATTGTAGGACGTCTTTGTTGTGCATTCGGATACATCCTTTTGATACATATTTTCCAATGGAAGATGGATTATTGGTGCCGTGAATGCCATAATGAATCTTCGATAAACTTAGCCACATAGCGCCAAACGGCCCGCCGGGATTCGGTTGGCGATTGACAATGATAAAGTCGCCGACAGGTGTTGCCGTCACGATTTTTCCAACACCAATCGGATACGTATGAACGATGTTTCCCTTCCTTTTTAATGTTAACTGCCGGCGGCCGACAGAAATATGGATGGTATATGGAATTGAGCCTTTTGCAGGAAGATGAGGAATCATAATCGCCTGACCGGGAACGAGACGAGAAAATATGGTTAAATGATTGGCATTTAACAAAGCTTGCACGGAGATACGATAATCCATCGCAATAGAAAAGATGGTTTCTCCTTGTTTTACAATATGTTTATACATAGGGCAGGAGGCTCCTCCTCTTTCCGTCTTTTGGAAGCATGAGCAGTGGTTTAGTAAAGGGTATGATATCATAAAACAAAAAATTCCCTGTATAAATCAAAACCGGCATTATTGATGAGTCCATCAATTTTTGTTGTTTTCATTCGTTATAAAAGCTCTTGACTTCTTCTTGCTTCGACAAATCTTTTACAATGTCCATGCAGATATTCTTTTAGAACTACGCATATGAAACAGATTTCTTTTCTGCCAAGAAACGCCTGCTTTCCGACACACGTACCGAATCAATATATCCGCTTAAGTTTTGCCGGACTGCCTGCTAATGAACTCAAAAAAGCGATTGAACGGCTATGTGATACCATTGATGTGTTGGCTCAACAATATGGTGAAATAGAAAGATATCCAAGCTTTTGATCTCATCCACATTTAGAGTCTGTTCCCGTTGATATCACGGAAAACAGACTCTTATTCATTCTTTGATGCAATATGGGGGATTTTTTATGTGCATTTATGCATTCGTTATGCGTTTTGCAACACGTTCAAAAAGCAAACAAGAACCCTGGGGATTTCCCAAGGCCCTTGCTTGTATTCGCCTACGACAAAAGAAAATCATCCTGTTTGACGAGATTTTTATATTACAAATAACAAATCCGGTTCGCTTAAATATTTTTTCAGTTCATTTAAAGCTTTTTGCGCTAAAACGCCATCGATTAACCGATGGTCATAGCTGAGTGATAAAGCCATCATCGAAGCGATTTCAATCGAATCATTGACCACAATAGGTTTCTTCTCAATTCTGCCGATTCCTAAAATACATGACTCTGGATGATGGATAATCGGCGTAAACCAGGAACCATTCGCTGATCCGATGTTCGATATCGTACACGTAGATCCTGTCATTTCATCCGCTTTAATGGAACCATCTCTTGCTTTTGTTGAAAGTTCCTGGATCTCTTTGGCGATTTGAAATAACGACTTTTGATCTGCGTGTTGAATCACCGGAACGACAAGGCCGCGGTTGGTGTCGGCGGCAAAGCCGATATGATATTCATCTTTTAAGATAATTTCTTCTCGTTCATCGTCCAATGAAGCATTTAACATCGGGTATTTTTTCAATACAGCTGTTAATGCTTTGACTACATAAGCTAAATAGGTGAGTTTAATTCCCTCTTCATCCGCAAATGGTTTTACTCTTTGACGATGGGACACAAGATTTGTTACATTGGCCTCATCAAAATGAGTCACATGCGGGATCACCGATTTTGAATGAACCATGGCGTTTGCAATCACTTTTCGAATGCCAGTAAGCGGGATTCTTCGTTGACTTTGTGTGATAGTCTCTTTTTTCGTTGGTTCCTTGCTGGCTGCCGCTTCTTTCTCCGCTTCTGTTTGTTCTGATTTTCGTTTGGCAATGACAGCCTCAACATCGCTTTTTAGTATTCTTCCGTTCGGCCCGGTTGGTGTCACCTCATCAAGGTTCACATTGTGTTCTCGTGCGAATTTGCGCACGGATGGTGCTGCTTTGACAAACCGGTTTGACTGTTTTTCGTTTTCGCCTTGTTTTGCCGCGTTTCGGACGTCTTCTTCCGTCACTTTGCCGTTAGGTCCAGTCGGAGTGACAAGGCGCCAATCGACCCCGAGTTCTTTTGCTAATTTTTTTACACGCGGAGTAGCTTTTCTCTCCACCGGAATCTCTTGTGCCACTTTTGGTTGTTCCTCTGTGGAAGATGCTGTTTCAATGATGGCCAATACATCTCCAACCGCGGCAGTTTCACCTCTTTTTTTTCGGATTTCTTTTACAACGCCTGACTCCGGAGCTTCAATTTCTGAAACAGCTTTTTCTGTTTGCACTTCAACGAGCGTATCGTTTTTTTCTACGGAATCACCTTCTGAAACGTGCCAGAAGGTGATCAAACTTTTATCATGCGTATCGGATAGTCGAGGCAAATTCACTTCGATTAACATGGCTACCTCCTGTATTGGAAATCGATTTTATTCGTTGACTAGTTTCATTGCTTCGTGAAAAATTTTATCGGCATTTGGCAAGACAAATTGTTCAAGCGGACGGCTGTATGGAATTGGCACATCCGGAACAGCCAATCTTCTGACCGGCGCATCTAAATCATATAAACCTTCTTCGGCTGCGATCGCGGCAATTTCCGCCGTCATGCCGTATGATAAGTAATCTTCATCGACAACAAGCAAACGATGCGTCTTTTTAATCGACTGAAGGATCGTTTCGCGGTCTAATGGAACGAGTGAACGCAAGTCGATGACTTCTGCTTGAATTCCATGTTGTTCCAGCTTTTTCGCGGCTTCTAAAGCGTGATGGGTCGTCATTTGGATGCCCACAATCGTAATGTCCGTCCCTTCTCTTACCACCTTCGCCTTGCCGATTGGTACGGTGTATGCTTCTTCCGGAACATGTCCGACAGATGCGTCCAATTGATCCATCCATCCTAGTCCTTGTAATGTCTTATGAAACATAAAGACGACTGGATTGTCATCCCGGATGGCAGAAATCATCATTCCTTTCAAATCGTACGGGGTGGATGGAGCCACCACTTTCATTCCCGGAAGATGAGCAAAAGTGGCATATAATGTTTGCGAATGCTGGGCAGCATCACTGTATCCTCCGCCAACGGCGGTCATTAACACCATCGGCAGCTTAACCCGGCCCCCTGACATATACGGAATTTTTGCCATATGGTTATAAATTTGGTCCATACAGACGCCGAAGAAATCCACGAACATTAATTCGACAATCGGCCTCATTCCTTCTGCAGCCGCTCCAATCGCAGCCCCAATAAAAGCCGTTTCAGAAATCGGTGTATCGATCACCCGTTCAGGACCAAACTGTTGAAATAATCCTTCCGTCGCCCCAAATATGCCTCCGTATACACCGACATCCTCACCCATGACAAACACGTTTGGATCTCTTTCCATTTCTAATCTAATCGCTTCTGCAATCGCTTTATTTCCCGTTAATAAGCGTTGCTTTGTTTTTTGCATTTTGACGACTCCTTTCTATAGTGATTTAGACAAACAGATCTTTTAAAGCATCTTCCGGTTCAGGATAATCGCTTTCGCGCGCGAATTGATAAGCGGCTTCCACTTCTTGCTTTGCCTTATTTTCCAATTCGATCAGCTGTTGTTCTTCTATTTCGTATTCTTGGATTAAGATTTGACGCATACGAACAATGGGGTCTTTTTCCCTAAGTAAAGTAACTTCGTTTTTATCTCTGTAAATTTCTGGATCTCCTTGAAAATGCCCTAAATAACGGTAAGTTTCAATTTCAATAATCGATGGCCCCTCTCCCTTTCTCGCTCGTTCCACTGCTTCTTTTGAAACGTTGTACATTTCGATCGGATCATTATCTTTCACATAATATCCTTTCATTCCATAAGCAACAGCTCTTATATCATTGGATGGGACGGATGTGGATGCGGACTTAGGGACAGAAATTCCGTATTGATTGTTTTCAATCACGACAATAAGCGGCAAGTTCCACAGTGCTGCCATATTTAAAGATTCATGGAAAGCTCCTTGGTTGGCCGCTCCTTCTCCAATAAAAGCAACCGCTACCCAATCCGTCCCTTTTTTCTTCGCTGCAAGCGCCGCCCCAAGTGCATGTGGAATGCCCGCTCCGACAATTCCTCCGCAGGAAAATTTGACATCTGGATCAAATAAGTGCATATGCCCGCCTTTGCCTTTTCCGAGTCCAGTCACTTTCCCAAAGATTTCGGCGGTCATTTTATTTAAATCTACTCCTTTTGCGATCGCGTGATGGTGCGGACGGTGCGGGGACGTCACCGTATCTTCTTTCTTTAGATGAACACATATACCGACAGCGGCCGGTTCTTGCCCCGTCGCCAAATGCATTTCACCCGGTACAGGCCCTGCACCGATATTAAAGACAGGGTTTTTTCCTTCGGCGTAAGCTTCTGCCATTTTGTCCTCGTAATAACGAATTTTGTACATTGTTTCGTACATCCAAGTAAGATGATCCAAAGAAATCGTCGCCAACTTGCTCTCCTCCTTCATTGGAAATAAAACGTTTTCATCTCCATTAATACGCAAAAAACGTGCCAACACAGACGAATGAGGGGAAGGAAGCTATTGAATATGAAATTGATCGATCTGCCACAAATAGTTTCATCGTTCTATCAAAAAATCTAGAAATTTTTTACGAGATAATAGATTCAATTAATATTCTTTCAGTAAAAAGAAACAAAGTGTCCCATTTTGGAACACTTTGTTGCCACATATTGATACAATTTGATACAAAATGAAACAATAATTTTGTTAATAAGCAATGTTAAATTTTTTCATTTGTCGATAAAAAGTGCTTCTGGAAATTCCCAAATGTTTGGCTGCTTTCGTGATATTCCCATTACATAAACGTAACGCCTGGATAATAGACTGTTTTTTGATCTCATCTCTATGTACCAACATCTCCTCCTTTTTTTGCCCTGGAAACATTTGAAACACTTCTTCCGGCAAATCTTTTGCAGACAAAATTGGTTTTGTATTCCGATTTAACGTTCTTTCTAGTATGTTTTGCAATTCCCGAATATTCCCTGGCCAGTCGTACTGAATGAGAGCTTCTAAAAAGTCTTGTCGGATTTCTGGAAACGGTTTGTTTAATTTTTTGCAAAGCCTACCGATAAAGTGACGGACAAGAAGTGGTATATCCTCTTTTCTTTCCCGCAAAGGAGGCAGGGTAATCGGCATGACATTGAGACGAAAGAACAGATCTTCCCTGAAGCTTCCCTTTTGAACTTCCTCACGGAGATTTTTGTTCGTAGCTGCAATAATCCGGACATCCACCGGTATCACTTTATGGCCGCCGATCCGCATTACTTCTTTTTCCTGAATAACCCGTAAAAGAAGGACCTGCATTTCCAAAGACATTTCACCAATTTCATCTAAAAAGAGAGTGCCGCCATCAGCAAGTTCGAATTTTCCTGCACTTCCTCCTTTTTTGGCTCCAGTAAAAGCACCCTCCACATAGCCAAACAGCTCGCTGCCAAGAAGATCGCGAGGGATTCCGCCGCAATTGATGGCAATAAACGGTTTGTTTTTTCTCTTGCTTGCATTATGGATTGCTTGTGCAAGCATTTCTTTTCCCGTCCCGCTTTCCCCTAATATTAAAACGTTTGAATCGGTCTCTGCAGCAAGTTTGGCTTCATTCAGTTTTTGAATGAAATGAGGATGCTGCCCGATAATATCATCAAACGTTATTTTTGCCTGGTTTCCGGATAAGTGATTGACAAATTGGCGCACTTTTTGGATTTCTTTCACCATGATCATCGAACCAATCCAATGTTTGTCTTTATAGATGGGGATTTTATCGACCATCACATGATGGGTATTTCTTGATGGCTTCACCTTTAAATGGAGTTCTTGGTTTTGCAGATAGACAGGCTTATTGGAGACAATGGATTTATTTATAAAAATTTCGTTGATCTTTTTTCCTTCTAGGTGCGACTGATCAAGACAAAGGAGCTTCTTCAGCTGATCGTTGGCCTTTATAATTTTTCCTTCCGTATCAATAATTAGGATGCTTTCTTTCATATTATTGGTTGTCGCTTCCAAAAACCTTTGCATCATGATATTTTTTTCCGTATTTTCATTTAATTTTAATTGATACTCAATAGCTTTGACCGCTGAAACCACCATCCCTAATGTATGGGGATGCACCTTTTCATATGGGCCGGAGACATTTAATACTCCGATAATGTTGCCTTTTGAATCATGAATCGGAGTCGCGGAACAAGTCCATGATTGGCATATTTGCGAATAATGTTCCTCCGCAAATATCTGTACAGGTTGATCAATAACAATGGATGTTCCAATCGCATTGGTACCCATGGTTTGTTCGCTCCAATCCGCCCCCTCGACAAAACCAATTTGAACAGCCATTTTTAGGGTATCCGGATCGCCAATTGATTTTAATAGCTGACCTTTTTCATTGCAAAGGATGACTAAAAATCCGGACCCCTTTACGATGGAATAGAGCCCTTCCATTAATGGCATGGACCAATCAATAAGTTTTTTGTACCGTTCCGTTTCAATTTTTTTTATTTGGCCATATGGCTGAAAAGGATCTACCTTCCATTTTTTTGATCGAATCCACGAGTCTTTGACAATGGGGGAAAGTTTTTCATCTAGTTCATTTTCAAAAATAAAGCGCTTCCACATTTCTTTGACATCCTCCCGCCGACTGTTCACGCCAAAACACCTCCGCAGCACGTTAAGGGTTAGTGGTTTATCCGTGAACTAGTTCGTTACTTTTCACTATCAAAATGAAGCAACATTAGACTTGGGATATTGTCGATGCTTGAAGCGTTCAACCCGGTCCATCCTGGTTGTTTTTCTATATTGTAGCATTGAAAATTGGTATTATGCCAAAAAAACGGATTGAGTTGGGTAATCAGTTTTGACAGCTGTTTTGATTACTTTAAATTCATTTTCTGTACTATCTTCTTTTGTTTGGTAAACAAATAAATCTATCTGATACTGCCCCATAACATCTCGACGCCCATCATCATATGATATACGGAAAATGAATGAAAGGGGAAAAAACGATGGAGATACCTGTTAGCGGATACTTGGTTCATTCTGATGATTCCGACTCCTATCACTCGCATAACCTGTATATTACTACTTGGGATGGCAGGCCTGTGCATGTTCACCAATTCTCTGGGGTTACTTCTTTTGACGTAGGCCATAGCCATAAATTTGTTGGCGTGACAGAACCTGCGCCAAGCGGTGTTCCGCATACACACCGTTATTTTACATTTACCTCCTTCGATGATGGACATAGACATGAGATAAGGGGCGTTACCGGACCGGCTATTCCACTTCCAGGCGGAGGGCATTATCACGAATTTTCCGGTGTTACAACCATCAGCGGACGAATTCCCCACTCACATCGATACAGAGGAAGAACGAGCGGTGGATAAAACTCGATGTTAACCAAGCCTCGTATCAAGTTGTTGCCTCAAAATAATGTGATAATGGTATAAGTCAGTGAGCTTTTGCATACTTCCATCCTAACTTAAATCATAGAAAAACCACTAACAGAATAAACAGGGGTTCAATCGAATGATGAAAAACAAACAGCCACGTCCCTCATCTGGCTTTTCACAAAATCGTAGTAGACTATTTTAAAGAGAAAGTAAAGAAAAAATATATTTTTTGACGGAGCAACTATGACTTGTTTATGTAGTGATAGCCACTATTTTGGACAGTGGTTATGTAAAGAAGGAAATCATCTCACAAACGGAAACGCTCACATATCAGAACACCCCCATAAAGAAAAGGTCTCCATATCAGAGACCTTTTCTTTATATCGCTTTATTCGCTTGTAAGTCCACCTTCACTTCTTTTGGCTTTTTCAATTTTGGATAGTCAAACACAATCGCAAGCATCCCACAAACTCCAATTAAGATTGGATAAAATGAATACTGCAAAATGCTTAATGGTGAAATGGAAGCAACACCTGCTGCTAAAAGCATTTGCGCACCGTATGGGATGAGCCCTTGGAAACAGCATGAGAAAATATCTAATATGCTGGCAGATTTACGCGGATCAATGTCATATTGATCTGCAATGTTTTTCGCAAGTGGGCCAGCAATTAAAATGGAAATCGTATTGTTTGCGGTTGAAAGATTTGTTAAACTCACTAATCCTGCGATACCAAATTGTGCTCCTTTTTTCGACTTTACATTTCTTGTTACTAATTGAAGTAAATAATCAATTCCACCGTTATGTTTAATGACTTCCACCATACCGGAAATTAAGATCGCAAGCAATGACAATTCCTGCATTCCAGCGACCCCGTCACCGATGGCTTGAATGAGGCCCATTGCATTATAGCTTCCATCAAGAAGGCCGATGATCCCTGCTAATAAAATGCCGCCTGCTAACACAACTAGTACATTGACACCCATTAATACAGTCACCAATACACCAAGGTAAGGCAAAATTTTTATCCAATTAAAAGATTGATTCGTCATTTCCGCTTGCTCTCCAGCAGGAAATATCCAGAAAAGAACGATGGTGATAATGGCTGCTGGTAAAACGATGAAAAAGTTCACCTTAAACTTATCTTTCATTTTCGTATTTTGTGTTCGTACTGCCGCAATCGTTGTGTCTGAGATAAAAGATAAGTTGTCTCCAAACATGGCACCGCCAATGACAGCTGCCATCGATAATGCCAAAGAAATATCCGTTTGTTCGCTGATTCCGACTCCAATCGGCGCTAATGCTACAATCGTTCCCATAGAAGTTCCCAGCGAAATGGAGATAAAACATCCAATAATAAATAAACCGACTATTAATAAATTTTGTGGAATAACGGAAAGAGCTAAGTTGACCGTTGATTCAACAGCCCCCATTTTTTTGGTTACTTCCGAAAATGCCCCTGCTAATAAGAAAATGATGACCATTAACATAACATCGGCATTTCCAGCCCCTTTGGTGAACACTTCAACCTTCTTCGTTAAAGACTCTTTCGGATTCATCATCAACGAAATACTTGCCGCAATCAAAATCGCCACAATGACTGGAAATTTATAAAAATCACCCATAGCAATTCCTGCACCAATGAACAACACTAAAAAGACGACAAATGGAAATAACGCAAATAGATTTCCTTTTTTTAACTCCACTCTTTCCACCTCATTTTATATTTTTTCGAAGGGCCTATTCACATAGAGAAAAGGCCTCTTCTTATCTGAACATAAGAAGAGGCCTTATACGTATCTATATAAGAAACCCTTCTTATCTTTCAAGCATGATGCTTGCTGGATTTGGCACAGCACTCGAAAACGAGTCCGCTGCCGAGACTTCTTCGGGCCAGTCCCTCCGCCTCTCTAGATAAGAAGATGAACAGTCGTATTTTGTTGTAAAAACAACTAAAAGGTTACAACATATTCATCTGTTGTGCAATACACCTTGAGAATGTCTTATTTTTAAATAATTTTCAACAAATCTTAAAATAATATGCAAAAATCCCGTAGCTAAATACCACGGGAAAAGAAAGCAAAAATCTATTCTGGTTTATAGATCCCATATTTCATTATCTTAAGATATTCATTCAGTTCCCTTATCAAAGACTCCACACCACTCATGACATCCATTTGCTTATTTTTGTATATAGCCATATACTTATTAGACAGTTGTTCGGCAATCAACATGGTCATGCGGATCACGGTATCCACGGAAATATCCTCTCTAAGTTTTTCCATTTGGATCAGGTCTTTAATATAAACATGCTCCAGTAAAAAATCTTCCTGATAAGCTTCGTAATGTTTCTTAATAATTTCTTCCATTTCCTCCTTTACTGCCACAGGAGGATTGGTGAAGGCATCCGTGATAAACTGAGTTTCTTGGAGATACTGAACCGTTAGTTTTTGTTTCAACAGGACGATTTCTTTGATCCTTTCAAAGAAATCATCAGATTGAATTTTTTCCATTTCTTCCATTGCTAGTTCCGTCAGAAAGTCCTTCACATAATTCACTAAATAAAGGTACAAGTTTTTCTTGCTCTTAAAATAATGGAAAAGAAGCCCCTTAGAAATTCCCGCCCGTTTCGTAATGACATCTGTAGAGGCTTTTTCATAGCCATTTTTCACAAATTCTTCGATGGCCACTTTGATTATCAGGTCTTTTTTTTCTTTAGGCTGCTTTTCAAAAGCTGAATACAATTTTAACACCTCTAATT
The DNA here is from genome assembly GCF_013357975.1 of Parageobacillus sp. VR-IP. Classification (NCBI taxonomy): domain Bacteria; kingdom Bacillati; phylum Bacillota; class Bacilli; order Caryophanales; family Anoxybacillaceae; genus Parageobacillus; species Parageobacillus sp. VR-IP. The sequence continues at coordinate 46,892 of NZ_JABVYQ010000003.1, read as the reverse complement.
TCATTAGACTGCAATATCTTTCTTTTTATATACCATATATGAAGCGAAGATACTAATCAAAATAACCGCAGCCATAATAAAGATATACAGAGGCTCAATCTTGTTATCATTAATAATGGAGGCGGCGTCCACATATTTAAACGGGCTGAAATATTTTAGGAACTCTAAGTCTTCCGATATCCCTGCCATCACATTCATAAAGTAGGCAGCTAGGACAATCCCCAGTGAGATGGAAAGGATATTTCGTGTTTTTTTCATGAGCGATGACAACATAAAGGCAATAGCACCGAAAGTCAAATGAAGCAATATCGTTGCGACAATTAGCAAACTAAACGTGTCAGTCGGAACATCCGGGTCTTTTGCAAATTGAAATCCAATGATACTTGCTATTGTCGTAATCCCGTTAAAGATCAAAATATTTACCAAAACGGCCAGAAGTTTTTCTGTTACTATTTGGCTTCTTGTGACAGGTTTTGACAACAAAAATTCAATCGTTTTTTCATTTTCTTCTTTGGCCAAGATATTAGACGCAAGAATTGCCGAGTATATACTTCCCAGAAGGGTAGTCATCATATAGATTTCTACACCGTAAAAACCCATTAAATCCCCCATGTTTAGCTCATTCATTCCAAACGCTTTTTTTACCGATTGCGGATAGGCCTCAAGCAGCTTTGCCACATTTTTTTGCTGCTCGGCAAACTGAGGATAAATGCTTAACGTTAATAAAATAAGACCGCTGAGTACGACGCTCCAAATGATTAATGATTTTAAATTTCGTTTCAACTCTCTCTTAAAAATCATTGTCAACCCCGCCCTTCTCATAGTAATGCATAAATACTTCTTCGAGAGTCGGCTCTTCGATTAACAAATCCTTAATCGGCAGGGCATTCAATTTATTTAGAAGCGCCTTTATGTCCCCGCTGTAAAGCAACGTTATTTCATTTCCTTTTACTTCTTTCTTCACTATTCCTTCCAGTTTGAGGTCTATTGGTTCCGCTCGTTCAAATGTAATCGTGATATATTTCAAATTTTTCTTCGTAAGATTTTCAATCGTTTCTACTTTAACAAGTTCCCCTTCCTTAATAATGGCGACCCGATCACACATCTTTTGCACTTCAGAAAGAATATGGGAGGAGAAAAAGATCGTTGTCCCCTTCTTTCTTTCCTCTGCAAGAAGTTCAAAAAAGGTGTTTTGCATCAGCGGGTCGAGTCCGCCTGTCGGTTCGTCCAATATAAGAAGTTTTGGCTCATGCAAAAGCGCTTGGACAATCCCCACCTTTTTTCGATTACCAAACGAGAGATCTTCGATTTTTTTATGGAGATCCAAGTCAAGTCTTTCCGCCAGTTCCTTCATTCTCTTCGGATTAAATTTTTTATAAAAGCTAGCTGAGTATTTTAATAAGTCGATCACCTTCATATCATCGTAATAATGGACTTCAGACGGCAGATAGCCCACGTCTTGCCTTATTTCTTTTGAGTGCTTGATGATATCTTTTCCAAAAATAGTCGCACTCCCACTAGTCGGATAAATGAAATTTAACAGTGTTCGAATGGTTGTGCTCTTGCCTGCTCCGTTCGGACCGATAAACCCGAAAATTTCTCCTTCTTCAATGGAAAAGGTAAGGTTTTTAATTCCCCGGTTCTTTTTATAAGTCTTGGTCAAATTCTTGATATCTACAATTTTCATACATTCCTCTCCTTCGGGTGGCTTTGCATCCATTGACTGATCAGTCAATTACATTATATAGAAATATTGACTCATAAGTCAATACATTTCAAAAAAATCTGCACGGTGGATAGCAATCCCTACAAAGAACACGACATAAACCATTTGCTCTCTAGTCTCAATGTCCTGTGTAACTCCACAGATGACGGAAGAAATTTATTTCTTCTATGAGGAGTGGAATAATAAAAAAATCCTTTACACAGGCGGACCGGCAAGGATTAGACTTGATATATTTATTTTGACATAGCCATTCTTTTTTCTTGATATCATATCATTAGAATCTTAAATCAAATACATGCCTGCGACACCATGTAAGATATTTCAATGGCCATTAGCGAAAGTAATTCTTACCAACCGCCTTGTTATGGTAATGTTTAAAGCCACTTGGCTATCCAAATAAAAAAGGCTGTCTCATATCCTGAGACAGCCTCCTGACACATTACAATTCCACAAGTCGTTTATGCCTGTTTTAACATATGAAATACTTGCTCCACGTCTTTATCTCCACGTCCTGAAAGGTTGACGATAATGATTTGCTCTTTGCTTAATGACGGCGCCAGCTTCAGCGCATAAGCAACCGCATGGGCACTCTCAAGCGCTGGAATAATCCCTTCTGTTTTCGATAAAAGTTGAAATGCTTCAAGAACTTCCTCATTGGTCACCGTATAATACTCGGCACGTCCTGAAACTTTCAGATGGCTGTGCTCAGGGCCGATTCCCGGATAGTCAAGACCAGCGGCAATCGAATAAGTCGGCTGAGGATTTCCTTCTTCATCTAGCAACACTAAACATTTAAACCCATGAAGCACGGATGGGACACCTTTTGTAAGCGTCGCCGCTTTTTCCGGTTCGACGCCGATCAGACGTACGCTTGGTTCATCAAGATAATGAGCAAACGCTCCAATCGCATTGCTTCCACCGCCAACGCAAGCGATGACGACATCAGGCAAACGTCCTTCTTTTTTCAAAATTTGACGCTTGCTTTCTTCGCTGATGACAGACTGAAAATGTTTAACGATACTTGGATACGGATGAGGTCCAACCGCTGAACCAAGCAAATAGAACGTGTCCTTATAGTTTTGAACAAAGTCATTTAACGCTTCATCGACTGCATCCTTTAATCTTCCTTGTCCTTTTGATACCGGAACGACTTTTGCGCCTAAAAGCTCCATGCGAAACACATTTAATGACTGGCGTCTTGTATCTTCCATACCCATATAAATGGTGCAATCCATACCAAACATCGCACAAGCCGTCGCGGTGGCGACGCCATGTTGTCCCGCCCCCGTTTCAGCGATGACGCGTTTCGCTCCCATTCGTTTCGCAAGCAAAATTTGTCCGATGACGTTATTGATTTTATGTGAACCTGTATGGTTCAAATCTTCACGCTTCAAATAAATTTTCGCCCCGCCTAAACGCTCGGTAAGCCGAGCTGCAAAAGTAAGCGGATTCTCACGCCCGACATACTCTTTTAAATAAAACTTGAATTCATCATTAAACTCTTGATCATCTTTGTACTTTAAAAACTGTTCTTCCAAGTAATCAAGCGCTTCCTGCAGTTCCGGCGGCACGAAACTCCCGCCAAACTCGCCAAAATACCCTTTTCTGCTCTGAACTAAACTCATTGCTCATCTCTCCTCTGCTTTTCAAACTTCATAATTAGGATATTCCTTTCGCCCATGGAAGTCAATAAATTTTCTGTATTTTCTTATAAATATTTCATCTCCTCAAGCCAGCCGGACGAACATAAAAAGAAAAATGTTCCCTTCCTGTTTCGAAAACATAAAGCGGTGCGGAAAAAATCAAGACGAAAACACTCTGTCTTAAATTGGCTAAAGAAATTCTCCATGCATTCATTTGTCCCAACAGTTTCCTTTTCTCGACATACTGGCCTTCATCCCATATCTTTGAAGTAGTTGGCAAAATTGGCGGAATGTGTCCTGGATGTTTCACCCAACGTCGAACCATGGAAAAATCAATGCTTCATTCTTTTTGCCACTGTTTGGTATCCCATCTCTTCTTTTAGGTATAAATCCGCCGCTTTTTTCTTAAACGCGATATCATAGTTTTTGTCCATAAAAAAATCCCCTCCATAGCAAACAGATTTAGGTTCTTTCTGTCTACTAAAAGGGAATCATATCATGTTAAGATGAGCACTTTTTTATGTGATTAATAGTTTTGAATAAACCCGTATGCTTTGCAACCGAAATCCGAATCATTTGGGTTGCAATCAAGGTGCAGGGAGTAGTATCCTCCAGGATTTGCCGAATAGATTAAAGGACCGATTGACCCGCCAGGACTTATAATTCCGCTTTTAATCGTAACACCGTCTTTTTTAAGATAATATCTTACGCTATACAAGCTGCCGGAATTCACCGTTACACCCCACCTGTATTTCCCGTTTGTAGGAACCCACAGTTTGCTGGATCCGTCTGCATAATCGCCGGGATCTAACCAAACGTTAACACTTGCCGCATATGCATTCGTCGTTGATACAACAATGAATGCAAAACCGAGAAGCAAAGCCATCATTGATTTTTTCCACATATGTTCCAACTCCCTTGCTAATTTATAAATTACAAAATGATGTTATCATAAACATTAATTTGTATAAAAGGTAATAAAATACTAAACATCTAGGAAAAAGGAATTGTTTTTATATTCACTCTATCTTTTACATAAAGTGGAAACGATCACGGCAGGACGTTCACATGCGGAGAGAAGAAAGAAGATATTTTATTGCATTCATGAAGCGGCTTTTGGGGAAGAAGGAATAGCACCGGGTTTCTTAGTGAGGCAATCATATAACGAGCTATTCTTCCTATGCTTTTTGAAGAAGAATAGCTCTTTTTTTGCGATACAAACTTCTATCAGGTCCTACTGTTTATTATTTAAGGTTGGTTGTTTCATACACCAGCAAAGACGCATCATCGTCATCCGGTACAACATAAAGTCGGAGCCCTTGACCAGCACTCTCCAGAAACACCGGGTTACGGGAATCATACTTCACCGGTTTTTCGATGATTTCCACGGAGGACATATAATAGAGGTCTCCAATTCGAGTCATTCCTTGCGGGTGATAGGCATTAAATTGTAGATGAATCTTTTCTTTTTGGTTCTTACGCTAATTTGGGGAGATAACTTTCTATTAACTACATGGGTATAATAAAAATAAAGGGGTTTGTAACGATGATTAACCTTTCTTGGTCTCCTCTTGATTCAACTATCGAGTTACTAGATGTGTCTGATGCCGGTGATCATTTACGTTTAACGGTAAAAAGCAACCGAGAGTCTTCTTCCTGTCCTGACTGTCATCATGTTTCCTCTCGCCCGCATAGTCGGTATACACGTGTGATTCAAGATCTTCCTATCGCTGATCAGCCTGTTCGACTCCTGCTTATTTCTCGAAAATGGTTTTGTGATGATTCTTCTTGTTCCGTTAAAGTGTTTACAGAGCGTTATGACTGGCTGGCGCCGCATGGCCGTCGTACGCTTCGGGCAGAACACACTTTGCGACAAATTGCCTTTTCCACGAGTTGTTTAGCTGCGGAAAAGATTGCACAGGCGATTCATCTGCCTATCAGCCATGATTCATTGTTAACGATGATTCACAAAACTCCTATTCCTGTAGAGGTGTCTCCCTTTCCTCGGAGTCGATGATTTTGCTTTTCGAAAAGGCCATACGTATGGAGCGATAATTTGTGATCTTTGCAGTCATCATCCTGTTGCTCTCTTGCTAAATCGGCTGCCGCAAACACTTACTGAATGGCTGAAAACCTATTCCCATGTACAAGTGATGAGCCGGGATGGATTTACAGGATTCCGTCAAGGGATTGCCAATGCTAATCCTTCCATCCTTCATGTTTACGATCGATGGCATTTTATCGGGAATGCGAAGAAGAGACTAGATTTCCTTCTTTTATCCCTCGTTCCTTCTGTGATGACATGGAGTGAATCGAACACATCTGTTCATGAAATCGAAATGACAAAGGCAAAAAAGAGGAAAAAGCAGCGCCAGGAACAAAAATGGACACTCATTCAAGAAATCCAAATGGCTCATCAATCAGGCAAGAATATTTCTAGGCTTGTGAAGGAATATAAGCTGGATCGGAAAACGGTAAAAAAATATCTCCAGATGACAACTCCACCACTAATTCATCGGCGAAGAAGAAAAACATCGATTTCCCCTTTTTTGAACCGTGTCATCGAGTTAGAAGCGCAAGGTCATACCATTCCATCTATCGACTCCTTTCTTCGCAAAGAAGGATATTCCGTCACGTTTTCGGCGGTACGAACCACGGTAGAAAAGATTTGACAAAACCGAAAGAGGAATGATCCATCGATGCTGGAACATCGTATCTCAAGGAAACAACCCGCTTATTGGATATGGACTCCACGTCATCAACTTTCTGAGAAGGAGATCATGGATTTGGAACAATGTCTGGAAAGTTACTCCAATGTTCACCCCATCTATGAAATGGTTCAAGATTATCGCGAAGCGATTCGTCAAGCAGACTACCATCATTTTTTACGTTGGCTGCTTCATCAGCTTTCGGATTCAAAACAGCCGTTTTATCCATATGCTCGGCGTTTGCGCAGTGATTTTCAGGCCGTAAAACATGCTTTTCTTCTCCCATACAGCAATGGTGTGCTGGAAGGGCAAATCAACCGGTTGAAAACTATTAAACGAATGATGTATAGCCGAGCTGGATTAGCTCTGTTAGAAAAACGTGTTCTCTATAGACTGTAATCATTATTTTAATAAAACAATAGAACCCCCCAACAGGATGATAGGTAATCATTCACCAAAAGAACGTAAGAACCTTTTTTGTTCAGACATATGTTTGGGTAAAACCTTCTTTTATTAGACGGCTTGCCAAAGCGCAAACCGCTTCTTTGTTGGCAAAACTAGAAGCAATGTACAATTTCATTTTTTCACGCTTCTTTCGTTTTTCAAACAACCGTCCACACACTTTCCAGCTTAACTTGTGTATGAGGCGTGTCCTTCCATTCACTTTGAGAAAGTTCCATCGTCGTACATATAACAGCAAATTGATTTTCCGAAAGAAACGTCGCCAATATCTGTTTATCTTGTTTTATCCTATCGGAAAGCGTTTGTTTTTCATTTATTCTGTTCGAGTGGATAACGTACAGCTTTTTGCTTTTTTGTAGCACTTCGGACATAATCATATGATTAAATTCGGCAGGCTGTTTTACTTCAACCATGTCCACTGCGATTTTGTGATACGTCCCTTTTTGCCTGCTTCTATCAAAAATTTCGTCATGTTTATTGCTCATAAAAGATTGATAATAATCAAGATTTTCCCAAAACGCCAATATACACGCTTCTTGCGGTTTTGTAACATTCCAGCCGCCTATTTGTCCGAGAAAACCGGGATATCCCTTCAAATCCCGCCATGTTTCTTGCGCGGCGGAAAACGCAGCTTTCTTTTCTTCATCCACTTCACATCGAATCCATTTCAAAAGCATTGTCTTCCCCTCTTACCTGTGTTGATCATTTCATTTTCTCGTAAACCTCATCATACTTTTTCGCCAGTTCGAAATCAAACTTCGTGAGCCCTTTCGCGCGCCAAGACGAAATTCTTAAATGAACGGACAATAGTTCGTTCTTTTCGAAACGGTGCGATTTGCCGCTCGAATTCGATTCCTTGCTAATCATCTTGAAAGCGGTGTTTTTTCGCAATCCATCGTTCCTCCCGCTAACTTCCATCCCCCTGTAAAAAATCTTCATCTGTTAACCGTATACCGCTTGCCTTCTCGAGTTTTGCAGCCAAAAACGGCCAACCTACATCACATATCAGCACAAAGATATTACCATATATATAGAAAAATCCTTCTATAAATCTAGAATATTATTAAGAAAATTTCGTCAATAATAATCTTTTCTTCTTGATAAGATTTCTGCTCGTTTTAATTTTTATTGTTCTCGAAACAACTCTTTTCGGGAAAGCATGCGTTAATGGATGGGCGCAATCGCAACAAATTCGTTTTTCTTTCCCATTCGTTTCGCCATCGATCAATACTTCGTTGCCAACCGTTGATTTGAAAAAGCAAAACTGCCTTACAAACCGCCGATTGGATATTCGGTTTTTCCCTTCGGCGTCTAGGTGTTTTTCCGTTTCCCGCACTTTCATGATCCCCGGATCGACTTCAACCTATCTAGAAAATTCAAAGTTTAGAATTGTTCTAAATTTTAAGTTGATTTTTTGAACAAAGTATCATAAAATTACTAACAAATATTAATCATATTAAACATATAGGAATTAATTAATTAATTATAAATACTGTGTTTATTCACTGCCTAAAATGACCGTCTTCTTCTTTAAAACAACGAAAGGTAGGTTAGGCGATGAACAATTCAGTGATCATTCAAGTGGAAAATTTGAGTAAAAGTTTTCCTCATAATGGGAAATCAGAACCAGTTCTCCAACAAATCTCTTTTCATATAAAAAAAGGAGAAATCATCTCTATCCTTGGACAGAGCGGCTGTGGAAAAAGTACACTTTTAAACATCATCGGCGGTTTTGAAAAACCAGATCAAGGGCATGTCATTTTGGATGGAAATGTAGTAGAAAAACCTAGTCGGCGATGTGTAATGCTATTCCAACATTATGGCCTCCTGCCTTGGCGTTCCGTCCTAAAAAATGTGGAGTTAGGCCTTGAAGGTTTAAACTTAACCTCCAAACAACGAAGAGGCCGTGCTTTCGATTATCTAAAATTAGTCGGTTTACATGACTATGCTGAACGTTTTCCCCATGAATTGTCAGGCGGGATGCAACAACGAGTCGCGATTGCCCGGGCGCTTGCGATTCAACCAGAGGTAATATTAATGGACGAACCGTTTGCCGCACTGGACACTTTTAACCGTTATTATTTACAAGACGAACTCTTGCGTCTTCAAGATAAAGAAAAGACAACCATCATTCTTGTGACCCATGATATTGACGAAGCAGTATATTTATCAGATCGGGTGTTGATCATGAGCGCAAATCCTGGCCGAATCCATAGAGAATTAAAAATTGACACCCCAAGGCCTAGAGATCGGAGCCACGGAGACTTCCAATATTACCGAAAGATTATTCTTGAAGAATTTCATTTTCATCGTCCGACCCCTCCCGTTGATTATAATATTTAACTAATCTTAACCAGGGATGTATATAAACCTCTATGCCAGTAGAGTTGGCTTAATCTTTAGATAGTGCAATCATGCAGCGTAATAATAAAAAAGGAGGCATATTTCATGAAGAAAAAATTAAGGAAATTTATGATTTCTTTATTCGTCATGACAATTGTTTTTAGCCTAACTGCTTGTAATTCCAATAATGCTCATTCCGAAATAAACGGAAAGCGGACCATTAAAATAGGATACTTGCCGATTACCCACGCCATACCTCTATATATAGAAAAAGAACTAGAAAAAGGTCAATCTCAACATTTCAATCTTGAGCTCGTCAAATTCGGCTCATGGCCTGAACTGATGGATGCACTGAATACAGGTCGGATTGATGGAGCAAGCGTGCTTGTGGAATTGGCGATGAAAGCAAAAGAACAAGGCGTTGATTTAAAAGCAGTGGCGTTAGGACACAGAGATGGAAATGTCGTTGTGACTTCCCATAATATTCACAGCGTAAAGGATTTAAAAGGGAAAAACTTTGCGATTCCTCATAAGTTTTCTACACATAATCTATTGCTCTATCAAATGTTAAAGCAGGAAGGTTTTCAATATAAAGATGTGAATATCGTTGAACTGCCTCCTGCTGAAATGCCGGCAGCCCTTTCAGAAGGCAGAATATCCGGATATGCAGTGGCAGAACCTTTTGGGGCTCTGTCTGTAGCAATGAATAAGGGTAAGGTGTTATTCCAATCTGAAGACCTTTGGAAACATTCTGTGTGCTGTGCGCTGGTTTTAAGAAGTGATTTTATCCGCAATGAAAGAAAAATCGCTCAAGAGTTTGTAAGTGAATACGTCAAAGCCGGGAAAAAAGCAGAATTAAAAGATGAGTATACCTATGAGTCTTCCTCCAAATACATGAAGGTGAATAAAGATGTGCTCAATTTATCCTTAAAATGGATTTCATTTAACGATTTAAAAATAGATAAAAGCGCATACGAACAACTAAGGCAGTACATGATCGAAACGGGATTGTCCAAAAATCCTCCGTCCTATGAGGAATTTGTCGATAATTCATTAATAGATAAAGTGAAGTGATCGTTATGAACATGATAAAGAAATTCACCAACGTCATCATAGGATTTTCGATATTAATTGCTGTATGGCAAACCGTGATTGTAATTGGAAATTATGAAGAGGCTCTCTTCCCTTCTCCTTTAAAAGTAGGGGAAGGAATCTGGACTCTATTTACCGACGGAACTTTATTTGTACATCTGAAAGTGAGCCTCATCCGGTTTTTGATTGGTTATCTCTCAGCAGTCGTTACTGCTGTTATATTGGGACTCATTTTAGGCCGTCTAGTAAAGTTATGGAATATTATTGACCCGATTATTCAAGTCCTAAGGCCAATCTCGCCGATTGCTTGGTCGCCCTTTATTGTTTTGTGGTTTGGAATTGGGGACATTCCTGCGATTGTGATTATATTTATCGCGGCGTTTTTCCCTGTATTGCTTTCTACCGTTTCCGCTGTAAGAAAAGTGGATCGTACATATTTAAAAGTAGCGGAAAACTTTGAAATCAAGCAACCGCATTTACTGACGAAAATCATTTTTCCTGCAGCTTTTCCGTTTATCGCCAACGGGCTTCACATTGCACTCGGTACCGCTTGGATTTTCCTCGTCGCAGGAGAAATGGTCGGCGCCCAATCCGGATTGGGTTATTTAATCGTCGATGCGAGAAATTCATTGCGCTTGGATCTTGTTTTAGCCGGGATCATCTTCATCGGGATCTTGGGACTTATTCTTGACAAAGCAATCCAATTATTCGAAAGATGGGTAGAAAAGCATTGGGGAATGTTGCCGAATAAATAATTAGAATCTAGTGATTAGAGGATATTATGTTCAATATAAGAGCATATATCCTCTTTTTTCTACATAATAGATTTAGATATTTATATAAACCTATTTTTTAAAGTGGAGAAGGCCATAACCCACAGCGAAAAGCGCAGTGAGGTCTAGACTATAGAGTGTTGAATAGAAGAGAGCATTATCCCCTTCCTTATCCAACAAACGGCCAGAATATGCGATAACAGTTTATAAATTTTTGGATTGCAAATTATAATAGAAGTATCCTCGAAAACGAAGAGGAAAAATATGGACTTCACAAATGAGAAAGTTTTATTTATATCGCTATTCATTTTGATTATTCATAGCACAGAGACATTAGCCTATGCAGTAAGGTTATCAGGCGCTAGAGTAAAGTTAATCGCTTCTGCTTTATCTTTATTTAACGTAATGGTGATTGTTTCAAGATTAGCCAATATAATGCAGCAGCCGTTTACAGGGAGTTTGATTGATACTACTCCAAAGCATGATGCTCTGGAGTTTGTAAAAATGGAGTTTCGGATACTGATAGGTTCATCTACTCTTGGTACGTTATTAGGAATATTGCTTCTCCCCACTTTCATCGCCATCTTCTCGAGAGCAATCATTCATCTTTCAAACAACCGTGGTTCAGTATCAGCGTTGATGAAAAAAGGAACTAATATTGCTTTTTTAAAGAGAGGCATAAAACATATACACTTACCAAGATGGTCTTACATAAAAGACATAAACCTCAGCAATGTACCTAAACAATTGTTTTTCTTTAATATGGTGGTTACTGCCGTATATACAGTAGGAGCGCTTTCTGCTTTGTATGCATCTCTAATTGTACCTGAATGGAGAAACACTGCCATTATGGCTTCAGGTCTAATCAACGGTATAGCCACTATTCTATTGGCTATTTTCGTTGACCCTAAAATTTCAATTCTTGCCGATGATGTGGTAAATCGGAAAGGGAATTACATAACACTAAAAAGCATTTCGATCATGATGGTTACTTCAAAGTTATTTGGAACAATTTTAGCTCAATTTTTATTGGTTCCCGGAGCATACTATATAGCATGGCTTACTAAGTTCATAGCCTAACGGTAGACTACTAACGGAAGCAATACTTGAATAAGGAGTGCATATAAATCCCCTGTTTTTAATCAAAAATCAGGGGATTTTCCATGTATTCTGCATTTGTAAAAATCCTAAAGCACTACCCTACAAAAAACATATTAAACCTTATCTTTTTAGGTCTTGATAATCATACCTCTCTATCTTTTTTTATTAGCCATTATCACAGCTTTTCGGAAGTATTTTCAGAATGGACTTCCACAACGGCCAAGTTCTCCACATTTGTTTTACAGTGAGGGCAATAATAGGAAATTTCCACTTCATGCTGGCAAGATTCGTGCACCAATTTTTTATAACATTTTTTTAAATGCTTCCTGCCCCAAAGAATTAGGGCGTTGAACACCATTTCCAAATCTTTTCCGCTTTTCGTTAACATGTATTTGTATCTTGGAGGATGTTCGGAATACAAAGTAGAAGTGATCAAACCGGTTTCTTCTAAATATTTCAAACGATCCGATAAAAGATTAGAGGATATCCCTTTTAACGCTTTTCTTATTTCATTAAACGTTGTATGCCCCACTAAAATTTCATGAACAATCAACAATGTCCAGCGATCTCCGATGATGTTCAATGATTGGGCAATATTGCAAGGCAAATCATATCTTTCTTTCATAAAAAACCTCCTGTTTTCGTCTCGATTCAATTATAACTTACCTTTCACAAAATAGAAATTTCGTTCACCACTATTTTTTACCGAAGCATCATGTTCCACTTTCGGCAACTTGCCTCCGACCGTCGAAAAATTTTTTGTTTCATCAGACGCCGAATTTCCAATTTCTTCTGGTATAGTGCATGTTCATGGCCCAAAACATGTGATATGGAGGCATACTTACCAAGTTTGTGTGACAAAATAATAAATTCAGAATAATTTATTTTTGGGGTTGATTTTTTGAACTAACTATAATAAAATTACCATAAAATCATATTAATTCTATAAGAATTTAATGTTATAATAAAGGAGGAAATGAAAATGGCGCTTTACTTGGTGGAATCGATTTTAAACGGGGCAGTAAAAAACAAAGAAGAATTTGAAAAGAAAGTTTCCGAGATTCGGGAAGAACTAGGTAAAAACAGCACAAGTCTTATTGAAGTCCAAGTTTCCAAAGATTTTTCAAGAGCATTTTTCATTTTTGAAAGCGAAGGACGAAATATTATTAATGATCGCTTAAGAGAGTTAGGCATTCCTGTTACTCTTATTAAACCGGTTCGTTTGGTTGGAAAAGATATTGAAGATGTCAAAAAAGAAGCTGATACCGTAAACTACGTAGTCGAATGGAACCTTCCTGAAAATCTCACCATGGAAGAATATTTAGACAGAAAGAAAAAGAATTCCGTGCACTATGCAGAAGTACCAGAAGTCACCTTCTCTAGAACCTATGTATGCGAAGATATGACAAAATGCCTTTGCTTTTATAATGCTCCGGATGAATCAGCCGTCAAAAGAGCCCGTGAAGCAGTAAAAGCACCGATTGATACGGTTACAGAAATTTTGCCAAACAAATAACATTTGCCTAACCTCAGCTGGAATTTTCACATTCCCGCTGGGGTTTGACTATCCAAAGAGTCATTGGACTGATGTCCCCCATTCACAAAGAAAATACATAACCGGATAGGAGGTGGCGGTAAATGGCCATTATGGAATCAGAAGCAAAAAAAACTTTGAACGATTTACTTTACAACCAATTAAAGCCTTTAGTAAGGAAAATTGATACAAAGGCCTATTATCCCCGTGAGTTTTTAGAAAGTATCGGGAAATACGGTTTCCTAATGTCAGCGGGACTTTCTAAAAAAGAGGTTCTTTTGCGTGAAATACAATTAGTCGAGGAAACGGCAAAAATATGCATGACAACAGCTTTTACCCTTTGGTGCCACTTAGCGGCGCTAACATACTTGCGAACATGCGAAAACTCCTACCTCAAGAAGGAAATTTTACCGCTGCTTGAAAGCGGAGAGGTGCTTGGAGGAACCGGATTGTCTAATCCTATGAAATATTACGATGGGCTTGAATCTCTCCATTTGAAAGCAGAACGGACTCAGAAAGGATATATCATTAACGGCCATTTGCCGTCTGTCTCCAATTTAGGGCAAAATCATTGGTTCGGTATTATCGCATCTGTTAATGAAAAACAGCGGATCATGGCGTTTGTCCCATGCCACGCTCAAGGATTGGTGTTAAAAGAAAAGCTGGACTATTTAGGACTGAATGGAAGCGCAACATATGCATGCACATTCAATGAAGTATTCATTCCGGATCAATGGATTATTTCTGAGCAAGCGGATGACTTTGTACCAAAAATACGTCCTGCATTTCTTATTTATCAAATCCCACTAGGATTGGGAGTCACAGACGCTTCTATCCGGTCGATGAAAAAGATACAAAATAAACAAAACGGATGCAACCGATATTTAAGCATTCAACCAGAGGAACTAGAAAACGAACTAACATCCATCCGTGAAGAAATATATCGTCTTGTTCAATCTCCTGATTTGACGCAACATTGTGAAGATTTATTAAGAATCCGTTTAAACGTTACTTATCTCACTTTAAAAGCAGTCCATGGTTCGATGTTGCATCATGGGGGAGCCGGTTACTTGCAGCAAAGCGATCCATCCCGCAGATTAAGAGAATCTTACTTCCTTGCCAATTTAACGCCTACGGTTAAACATTTGGAAAAATTATTAAATAAATAGACTATCCATAGGAAAAAACTAAGTGCTTATCACCAACACGCTTGGTTGGATTTTAACCACATATCTGATTGCCCTTTCTTTTTTTACGTTAGACATAAAAGATAAAACATGCCCCGCACGGCGCGACCCGGAAAGCGGGGCAGCCGCTCGCCCCAAAAAAGATTGCATCCATCCATTCCACAAGCCATATCTTCTACGAAGGTGTTTGCGTTTGGCATCCATCCGTGTAATATAATAAAACCTTTCCGCTTTTGGGATTACTCCCCTTCCCCATGTAGATTTGGATGGCACTTTCGCTTTCCAATACGCATTTCCCTCTTCTAAACTGGAAAAATGTTGCGATTCCGTACCCAGGAAACAGACTTTTTTATGCACATTTCGAATGAGTTTTTCGACACGCTCTTGACAAACAGAAGGATACTATTATATTCTAAAAACAAATTTTATGCTTAACTACATAAAAGCGTAAAAGCATAAAAGCGTTTAAGCAAAAAAGTTTCGAAAGGGAATTTATTAATGAGAAAGCAGCTTTCGTCTTAACCATCTTTGGTCATTTTTTACCTTTTCTTTATTTTAGTTTTATAACTCTATCATTATCTGTAAATATTTAATATTGCGACAGGAAGGCAGGACCAACATGAAAAACAATCATCAAGATTTAAAGAAAGGTTTGTTACCTAGACACGTTCAGTTTATCGCTCTAGCAGGCATGATTGGAACGGGCATTTTTAAAGGAAGTGCAGATACGCTAAATATAGCGGGGCCAAGCGTCGTTTTCGCTTACTTATTAGGCGGCCTATTGTTATTTATCGTGATGGCGGCGTTGGCGGAAATGGCCATTGTCTATCCCAACTTAAACGTTCAGCATCTTGTATATAAAGCGTTTGGATTCCATATATCCTTTATCGTAGGATGGCTTTATTGGATCAATTGGACTATTGTCACCATTGTCGAAATTTTAGCGGCAGGAAGCTTCTTAAAATATTGGTTCCCATCCGTACCGTTATGGCTTTTAAGTTTTCTTTGTACCGTTTTGATCATCGGAATTAACTTGTTTCATGTAAAGTACTATGGGGAAATTGAGTTTTGGTTCGCGGGAATTAAGATTATCGCATTAACCGTTTTTATTATTTTAGGTTTTTGTATTTTATCAGGAATCATTCCAAGCGCTATCGATGATCCTTTGTCTCACTACACGGAACACGGCGGATTCTTTCCTCATGGAATCGGAGGAATGTTGAGTGCCCTTTTAGTCGTCATGTTTTCATATGGCGGGGCAGAGCTAATTGGTGTCGCTGTTACAGAAACAAAAGATGCAGAGAAGGTATTGCCAAAAGTAATTAAGGGAACCGTATGGAGAGTCATTCTTTTTTATATTCTTCCTATTCTTATTATATGCGGTTTGATGCCATGGAATAAAGTTTCGGGGGAAGAAAGCCCATTTGTTCAGGTATTAAGCATCACAGGACTGCCTGGAGCAGCTCATATCATGAATTTTGTTCTTTTAACAGCCGTTTTATCAGCGGCAAACACAGGAATATATGCAACTTCCAGAATGTTGTATTCCATGGCGCAAAACGGTGAAGCTCCAAAAAGGTTATTAAAGATTTCCAAACACGGAATACCGATAAACGGTATTATTGTCGTCACCATATGTATATTGGTTGGTGTATTTTTCGCTTATATGACTCCAGATCAAGTCATCAGCTATTTCATGACGATACCTGGTTTTACGGTTCTTTTAGTATGGATGAGTATTTGTTTAGCCCAACTAAAGCTCCGTTCCCATTATAAGGAGAAACCGTTTTTTCAGGTAAAATGGTTCCCATACACCACTATATTAGCAATCGTATCTTTATTGATTATCTTCATCTCTTTTATATTTAATAAAAATAATATCATCGGTTCTACCGTCTGCCTTGTTATATTATTGCTGCTCACCACATTTTCTTTCATGAATAAAAACAGAAGAGAAAAAAACGGTGAATATAACAAGGGAACAAAGAGCCTCGTGCAAAATCTCTAAATTTCGACATTAAAGATTTGTCGGCCGAACGTGGGTTGTATTTCTAGAAAATGCAGCCATTCTTAGTTATTATTGATGGTTGATAATATCTTGTTATTAGCATTAAAAAACTCGGATGAATAGTAAAGTGCCTTAGTAAAATGGGACAAGGAAAAAACACCTCCTGAATCGAAGTATAACTTTATTCGATTGATGGAGGTGTTTGTCTTTATGGGGACAAGAGTTCATTATCCAGAGGGGATCAATTGGGCCAGTTCCTCTACCTCTCTAGATGTAAAAGTTAAAAATATTTAATTTTAGGATTTATCTAAATGGATAATTGTCAATCTAACTATTCCAATGAGTTATCTCACTCTTCAAACCATTTTATTATTATATTAACCATCTAAATCAATAAAGTCATTTTATTAATGTTTTAAATTAACAAAATAGTATTATGATACAACCTGATGATGAAAGGAGCCTATATATGCTCTCATTTGTAAAGCAGCCAACAGGTGTATTTCCATCCGTTTGTTCTCTGGATTGCCCCGATCAATGTGGGTTACTAGTACATAAACAAGATGGAAAAATTGTAAAAATACAGGGAGATCCGAATCATCCTGTGACAAAGGGAAATATATGCAATAAAGTACGGAATATAATTGAACGAATTTACGATCCAAAGCGCTTGAAATATCCAATGAAACGTACGGGAGCTAAAGGAGAAGGGAGATTTGAGCGGATAAGCTGGGACGAAGCGATTGAGACAATTACTGCCAAATGGAAAGAGCTGATCCAAACAGAGGGACCTGAAAGCATTCTTCCGTATAGCTTTTATGGCAACATGGGAAGACTCAGCGCCGAAGGAATGGACCGGCGGTTTTTTCATCGATTGGGTGCCTCCCTGCTCGATCGGTCAATTTGTTCGTCGGCCGGCTCGGAAGGTCTTAAATATACAATGGGAGGCGGCTTTGGAATAGACCCTGAAGATACTATTCATTCAAAATTAATCATCTTCTGGGGAATCAATGCTGTAAGCACAAACATGCATCAAGTTGTACTTGCGCAAAAAGCTCGAAAAAATGGTGCAAAGGTCATTGTCATTGATGTACATAAAAATCAAACCGGCCAATTCGCAGATTGGTTCATTCCAATATTGCCTGGTACCGATGCTGCTCTTGCCCTAGGCATGATGCATATTTTATTTGCCGAAAACATGGTAGACAACGATTTCTTAAAGAAATATACAGTCGGACATGAAGAGTTGCGTGAGCATGTTGTCCAGTACGACCCCATCACTGTTTCCGGAATAACAGGTGTTCCCGTTGAAGATATTTATAAACTGGCCAGAATGTATGGCCAAATCACGCCTTCCTTTATTCGAATCGGCAATGGTCTTCAGCATCATGACAATGGGGGCATGTGTATTCGTACCATTGCTTGTCTTCCTGCCCTAACCGGACAATGGCTTGTAAAAGGCGGCGGCGCCATCAAATCAAATAGTGGTTATTTGGCCCTTAATACAATGAGCTTGCAACGCCCGGATTTATTGAAAAATAAACATACACGCATCATAAACATGAACCTGCTTGGCCAGGTATTATTGGAATTAGACCCACCGATAAAATCCTTATTCGTGTACGGCACAAACCCTGCGATTGTCGCACCGGATAGCAATAAAGTAAGAAAAGGTCTGGCAAGGGAAGATCTCTTTGTCGTCGTGCATGACTTATTTTTGACAGAAACAGCAAAATACGCAGATATTGTACTTCCTGCAACATCTTCATTTGAAAATACGGATCTTTATACATCATACTGGCACCATTATGTTCAAATTCAGCAGCCAGTTATTGAACGATATGGAGAGTCCAAATCGAATGTCGAAGTGTTCCAATTGCTTGCGAAAAAAATGGGTTTCGAGGATCCATGTTTATATGAGACAGAAGCTGAAATGATTTCGCAAGCCCTGGATAACCCAAACAATCCTTACCTTGAAGGAATCGATTATGAAACATTGGTTAAAAAGCAGTATGTAAAAGCAAATGTAAAACCATTGTTGCCAGGAAAACTGCCAACACCTAGCGGAAAAATTGAACTTTATTCAAGGAAGATGGAACAAGATGGCTACCCTCCTTTGCCAACCTATACACCACTTGTTAACGATGGAGACTTCCCGTTTTTGTTTGTGCCTGGCCCTAACCATCATTTTTTAAACACAACCTTTTCTAATAATGAAAAACACATTTCTTTTGAAAAGGAACCACGTTTGCATATGAATATTAAAGATGCTTTATCGAAAGGTATTAAGGATGGAGATCAAGTCCGAGTGTGGAACAATCGAGGAGAATGTATATTGAAAGTTTCTGTTGGAGAAAATGTACTTCCAGGTGTCGTTGTCACTCAAGGGCTCTGGGCCGATTCCCCAGGTACGAAACAGCTGGTAAACTCACTTACTCCCGACCGAGTTGCCGATATGGGCAATGGAGCGACTTTCTTTTCTGGGAGGGTGAATGTGGAGAAAATTTTGGATTGAAGAAAAAGGAAAATAAAAAGGCCAGAGTATTTTGAACATATCCCTGTCAAGTAGACAGATTAATAATAACCACCCTTCTTCAGCGGCTTAGTTGACCCCCCTGGGTGCCAAGGGGGGTTATGAGAATTTCCTTTAAGATGAATTATGTCAATAAAAGTGAATATGGTATACAACTAATATTCGTGAATTTGGCGATTTTACTTGAAGACCATAAACGATACGACAAACTTTTTTAATTATTTAAGCGGGTATATGGAAAAACCAGAATTTCATCATTTATCTGTAGCGCCGTTTGACCTTCGCCGTGATTTGATTAAGTTAATCGAAGATGAATTTCACTTCTATAAACATCATGGAAATGGAAGAATTATCACGAAAATGAATGCATTGACAGATAAAAAGCTCATTATGAAGTTGTATGAAGCATCACAAGCGGATGTAAAAATTGATTTAATCGTTCGCGAATTTGTTGTCTGCGCCCGCGCATTCCGGGTGTAAGCGAAAATATATGAGTGCGCAGCATTGTCGGTCGATTTCTTGAACATAGCCGGATTTATTATTTCCATCACAACGGAGAAAACAAAATATTTTTATCGTCAGCAGACATGATGACGCGGAATATGGAAAAGCGTGGGGAAATTTTGTTCCCATTTTCGCAGAACATTTGAAAAAGCAAATCAAAAAAATATTATCAATTATGCTTTCTGACAACGTAAAAGCGCAAAAACAAGACGAACATAGCAATCACCATTATATGGATCGCCGTGAGGGAGAAGAAGAAATCGACAGTCAATTAGTGTTATACAGCATGGCCTATAATGTCAGGGAAGATGAGAAATAAGGAAGCCCAAAGTAAGTATGGGCTTCTTTGTCTTTGACAAAAAAAGGATCATGATGAAACTGAGTATAAAATTTTACCGCCAACCTTCCCCCAGTTTAACAATGAATGTTTCCGCACACCGTCCAGCATGCAAGGGAGCGTTCCTCATGAACTGAAACCAGCCAGAGATTTCGCATATTCGAATGGAGTGGTGACTACTTTTAAATACATTTGCCTATCTTGGATCGAATAGAGAGGCAGTTTGTGGTCATACAGCTGATGGATGTCCATTAGCCACACTTTTAAGCTTTCATCTATGATCATATCAATGGCCAAATCCGCATAATTCCCTCCACATTTATCAAGGGTTTTACAGGCCGAGATGCAAAGATCCATCATTTCCTGTTCTTTTAAAAATACTTCCCTTTCGTTCATTTGAAAAACTTTCCTCAACGCTTCCTTTCCGGTTAAAAAGATTCCTGACCGGTCAAAGTTGGCAGTAATTCCAGTTATGTCCCCCAAACGGGCAATGATGCCCGAACAGTTCCAATGTTTGGAACTATTTTTTTGCAGAATGACCCGGAAATCAAGGCGGTGATCTCCATATCTCTTGGCCGAAACTGCCTGTTGTATAAGATAGTCCTCATGCGTTATTAAGCCGTTAAGAAATTCCGCCGCTTCTTCTTGGGAAGGAAAACATCTTTCCCCCGCAGATTCGTCAACGAAACAATATCCTCCGCATGTTTGATCCACTTTAAAAAGTCTCTTTTCATTTCTTGTTTCTATCGGTTTTAAATAGACGGCCCCATATAAAGATAACATATGATCCAAGCTTTGAACGTTTTCGAGCTGCTGGGTATATGGCAAGTGTTCGCGCAGATAAGGATATGGGGAGAGCCATTGCCATAATTCCCACTTATTAAATAAATAGGAGTTAAACATATTTTCACCAATTTTAGAGATAATTCGATTATACACTGGCTTTTTTACATCTATTTTCCGGTAGATGACGTCCGGATACGGAAAAAAGCCATACTTCCATGGAGTTTCATCTTCTTTCGCAGCCGGGTCATAGTAATAACCCTCAATTGTTTGGGTGGATGAATAGATTTTATTGGCTGCGCAAATATAAATGAGTCCCCGTATGTCTGAGTAGCTGCTTAAGTAGTCTTTATACGCATTTAATGACTCAGGCGTGATATCCTGGTCTTCCCTGAAAGCCATAAAGGCAATCACCGGACCAAGATGCAGTTTCCTTCCTTTTATTTCCATTTCATATGGAAGGTGTTCAGGCAATTCAAATGGCAGTTTTATTGCGCTTGATAAACCAATCGCATTTTCAGGTATGCCGTTACTAATCTCCACTTCGACTTCCCGTCTCCATATGCCAATTTGTAAGATCATCCGCCGAGGTATCACTTCCCTTTCATCCATGATTGATTCGGGAAGAAAAATCATGTTGGCTTTTTTCGCTGGAATCCATTTAATATACAGCTTCATGACAATTCCTCCGGAAACCCGGCTAGTCTTTTGGCATAAAGCATATTCAAAAGCTTTATTCGATAAAACAGCGGACGATCATGAATATCAAGCGCAAACAACGGACTAGGGTTTAGATTGTTCATTTCAATGATCCACATCCTTCTCTGGGTGTCTATGCCGATATCAACGCCTAAATTTCCGCAATGCACCCCGCATTGTTCAATCCTTTGTGCGGCTTCGTGTACGATGCGCGATATTTCTTTCCGCCACTTAAAGACCTCTTCGGGTGAAAGACCAAAGATTTTTTGCAGTGTAATCTCTCCAACTTCGGCAGTACCGCCCGCTAAAATATTTGTCACAATGCTGCCTTGCTGTCCATATTTGGCCACCATGCACATGTCATTCCACACACCTGCCTGGTCTTTTACCATCACGATGCGGAAATCGATTTTCTTTCCTTCGAAAGATATCAGGTCAAGAGCTTGCTGCAAGATATACTTTTTCCCCTTGAATTGGCTTTTGAAGAAATCAGCCAAGCTAAAGAGATTAGAAAAAGTCATCTCATAAGGGATACCGTCCTGATGATACTCCAATTTCAGACCATGTTCCTCGCTTTTGGAGACCTTGAAAATTCTCTCACCCATGCTGCCATGAAGCGGTTTTACATAAATTTGCCGGTGAAGGTTCAAAAAGGATTCAAGATCCTGCGGCTTTTTGTAGAGAATCGTCTCAGGCAAATACTGCTTTAAGTGAGATTCTTGACTTAACCATTGATACATTTCCCACTTATTAAATACATAACTGTTAAATAGCCGATTGCCGAAAAACGTTTGAAAATGATTTCTCCAGCTTTTGTTAAGATAAATGGTTTTAAACACAGCGGCTGGATACGAATAAACGCCTGGTTCCCATTCTTTCGTGTCCGGGTTAAACATATATCCTTCTATTGTATATTTGAGAGGATCCATGCCTTCCAGTGAAAAGGCAATAATCGCTCCGCCAATGCGGTCATAATCGTATAAGTAGTTGGATAAATATTGCACACTATCGTCCAAAATGCTCTTCTTTGATGCGGTCAGAATACCTATATAAGGTCCTACCAGAATTTCATTTCCCTCCCGTCGGATTTCGTAACGGCCACTGAGAGGAATCCTTAAGGACTCAATCATTCCAATCGATAATTTCATTTCGTTTTCGTTTAACCTAGAAGATATTTTCAGTTTAATTTCTAACGCTTGGATGCCAAAACGAAGAAACCATTTTTTCGAGGCGGAAATATTTTTTTGTTTCGCAGTGCTCGGGTGGATCGTCAAACAGTCTTGAGCCTGCAGGTCCGGAATGATTTTATATTTCGGATTCATCGCTATCCTCCCAGCCAAAACCGGCAATAGAAGCTGAATAAAGAATAGGTTCGTAACATATCCGTCGGTAGATGCGATCATCCAATGTTTTAAATCCTTTAAAGGTTGGACGAACATTAGCTTCTATAAACCAGTAATGTTTTTGTTGATCAAGAGCAAGATCCAATCCAAATTCAGCAAAATGGAATCCTGTTTGATCCATCATTTTGCAAAACTCCATAGAAATGGAGTGAATATCTTTGCTTACTTGAATGGGATCCACTTCGGTACCGAAGGCTAATGTTAACGCTTCACTCAACTCAAGCGCTCTGCCTCCATTGGAAATGTTTGTAATCATCTTACCCGTTCCTGCAAGTCTGCACTCTATTCCATTACAAACCCACTGCTTCCATCTGTTTTTTTGCATCACTACTCTTATATCCCAGGGACTGCCGTCAATTCGTGCTAAATCCAAAAAAGGCTGAATGATATAATCGCGTTTTAAATATTTTCCTTCATGCAGATAATCCTCCAATTGTGATGCAGGAATCGTAAAGTTGGTAAACTGTCGATAATCATGAATTTCCAGTGTCCCGTCAGGCTTGGATGTGATAATAGATATCCCTCTTCCTCTAGAAAGTTTATTAGGTTTCAGAATGACTTTTGAATATTTACCGAGGAACGCTGATAAACTGTCAACGTTTAATAATGCAGTTTCTGGCAAATATGGTTTCAGCTGATCATTTTCCCTTAATAGAGTATACAACTGCCATTTATCAAACCTTACATCATTAAATACTTCCCAATTGGAAACATCTCTGCATTCAGTGACGAAATTATTCCTGGAATTAAATCCTCTACGATAAACGACTGACGGCAGCGGCAATTTGCCATATACCCACCTTTTGTTCTCATAATTGAAGTACAGACCATAAATACACTTTTCCGGCCAGCTTATGGAGCAGTGCCTGAACGCGATAAAAAGACCTCCGACTTTTTCATAAACCCCCATCGCATCCGTTAATTCCTTCAATCTGCGATGGTGATAATAATAATGCTGGTCGCCAAGCAGAAAACCAATCACTGGGCCTATATAAATCGTTGTGTCAGTATAGCGTATCTGATACGTGGCAGATTTCTGAATCAAAAGCTGGTCAAACACATTTTGGGAAAGCCGGATCAGAGCAGGATCATGAAAATGATCTCCCGTACATTCATCGATAGAGGATAAAGCTTGCACTGTGATGGGGATTTCGTTTTGGCCAAATACCAGTTTGGTCTGAGTGTTCAACTTGTCTGCCAGATTCGTTGAAACATATATTGTATTTTTGGAATCATCCGTACATTCAACATCCCCTCTCTCCACTTTTATCCACTTCATTCTGTTGCCCCCTTTCCATTACATGGTTATGCATTAGAAATAACAGATAATGAAAAGCATTATTCAGAAGGTTCGATTGTGCCTCCGAATCCATGTGATGATACAAGTATGAATCTTGTTCAAAACCAGCAACGTAAATGAGGTAGGGACAACCGTTCTCATCAAATATATAATCAAGTGTACAACTCCCCATGAAGGGAATGTAAAAATCTAAAAATCCTACTATTCGTAAAGAAATATCGGCTAATGTTTCCTCCACATTTTTGTTATGATAAAGATCGCGGAGTATACTGCTTATTGTGGCATGATAAAATGCATTTCTTGAAAAAATGCCGTGCTTGGCCGTTATGGTTGTAACGGACCACTCTCCGTTTGCATCCTTTTGGAGATACACTCTGGCTTCCAAAGGATCGCTCTCCCATTTAAAGCATTCGATTCCTTTCATTAGAATATGTTTTTTGTTGCTAGTCATCTTTTCGATATAGTTAACGATATCGTTCTTTTCGCATATCTGTCCGTTTTGGCCGATACAAATCATGTAATTGTTGTTCCGGGTTTTTTTGATGACCACAGCTTTTGGTGGGTGAAACGTTTTTTTCGGCAGAAGAAATAGCGTGTCGTACTTGTGGAGATACTCCGTTAAAGTAGCGGCATTTAATGTTGCTGACGACAAAAGAAATTGTTCAGAGCCTGTTAAAGAGGCTAACATTTCAAAAATGATATCCTGAACAAAACGATTAATAGGATTGATGACCATTATATTTTCCATTTTTCTTAATTTTCTCATTTTTTCGATTTTACTCTCAACCGAATGCAGGGCAAAATTATAAATAAGAGGAGGTAATTCGCAAAATCCTTGGCTTACCTGATCCCCTTCGATGATTGTGCCGCTAACAACCTGTTCCTCCAAATCCAGATTTTCTAATGTAAACAAGACTGTTCTTATGTTGTATTCTTTCGAGCGTTTGCTAAACTGGTCAATCATTTTTTGAAAAATCTGCTGCTGTTTTTTTGCATTATATATAAAACCAAAATCAACGGTTTCGGTTTGCACCAGCTTCACCTCTTTGCTTCCGATCAGATTGCAGCTTTCGATACTCTATCTTATGACTGCGCCATGTATTGGTGTATGACTGCAATAAATCCACCTCAATCAGTTGGCGTAAATAAAAATCATTTATGTGAAATGATGAACCTTTGTAAGTCGATTCAAGGGGGAGAGCAGAAGTTAAAAAATTAACATATAAAAAAGCTTCACCTCCTCTATTGTCATAGATATAGAAAGCGTTGTTTAAGGAGATGAAAAAGGCTTATCGCCATTAATCTTGGAAATTCTGGGTCTTAGGCATAACAATAGGCTTTTGCGGCGGGAGTACATACCGCTCTGGAATAACCGGTCCTCTGTCTTCATGGCCAGGAATCACTTTTCCCGGTGTCCATGAGCCTTCCGGCAAAATTCGTTGAGCATTATAGAAATGCAGTCCATACCAGCGTTTAAAGCCGGTGATAATCCCAATGGCTGTAGGAGCTCCACTTGCTGTGCAGATTACCGCTGGGTTTCCGTCGAGTTGCCCCATGTAAATCCCAACATGGCCGATGTAAAAAGTACCGTCGGGCCGCTGTTTCCACCAAGTGAGTATATCTCCGGGACAAAGGTTTTCTAACCCTTCGAGGCTCCAATACCCATCAACTATTTTCTTATATACACCTTCCACTCTTGTACCGATATTGTCATATTTTTTAGCGACGCCAGTTAATTCAAAACCAAAATCGCCATAGACTAATTTCGTAAACCCCGAACAATCGACAACTCCGTCGGAATGGTATGAGTTATAGCCATGGCCATATACCGTATAGCCGTGCTCCATATACCATATCGCGCGTTCTACGATTTTATCGGCCAAGCTTCCCTTGATATGTTTATATGCTTCTCTATACTGAGCCACTCTCACTAATTCCTTTTTGACGTACTCATCATAGTTCTTTTTGTATTTAGCGATCGCTTCTTCTGTTGTCAAAGATATATAGGAAGCAGACATTCATTCATCCTCCCTTAAATTAGGATTCCATGAAAACATTCATCTCCTTTAAATTAGGATTCAATGAAAAAAGGATGTTCTTCTTCATTCAAACATTTCAAAATTCTTTCTTTATAAGTTTTCCACCTCACCTTCCGTAAAGCCTCATCGATGGTAAAATAACCCGCATCTAAAGCATCGTCTCCTCCCGCTAATTCACCGCTTACCGGCGTCCCGAGAAAAAGTACCGTGCATCTGCTGTTTTCGACATCTTGAATGATTCCGCAAAATTTGGTCAAGCGGACTTCAATTCCTGCCTCTTCCTTGACTTCCCTGATGGCCGCCGCCTTGATGGATTCACCGTTTTCTACATAACCGCCAGGGAATTCCCATCCCCTTTTCCAGTTCTTAACTAAAAGAATTTTGTTCTCACTATTAACAACAGCTACAGAAGCTGCTAATCTATGTTTTGGAATCGCCATGAATCTCCTTCCTTTCCATGCAGTAACCTATGCTTATTAGATACTGTTCAAGTAAATTCACAAATAATTCCATGTCCTTATAGGTAATATCCCCGATATTTGCTACCCTGAAGGTATTCTGTCCGTCGAGCTTGCCAGGGTAAATGGTATATCCGTGGCGATAAAAATAATCATGCATCTCCTGAAAATCGTAGCTAGGGATATTCGGTTCCATAATGGCTGTTATGATTCGGGAATGATGCTCTTCCTTGACTAGATGGGTTAAACCCAAGCGAGTAATGCCATTGATCAGCACTTCCCATGATTTGGTATATCTCTCATACCTCTTCTCAATCCCTTCCAGACGTGTCTCAATGATAGCCTGCTTTAGAGCATAAAGTGTCTGCACCGGAGGGGTGAATCGCATCTGCTTCGTTTCTAAAAAATATTTGTACTGTGAATAAAGATGAAGATAAAAATTTCGCGGGCGAAGGTGTTTCGTCATTTCTAAATGATCCTTTTTAGCAACTACAAATGCGACACCGGCCATTCCTTGAAGATTTTTATTGGAGGACGCGGCAAGATAACTAATATTCATGGCTTCCATATCGATCGGGATCGCCCCGAAGGAACTCATGGCATCGACAATCATTTGGATTTGATATTTTTTGCATAGACATCCAATGGATTCAACATCATTCAGGAGGCCTGTCGTTGTTTCATTATGGACGACGGCCAGATGGGAAATTTTACGTGCAGAGTTTTGAATCATCGCTTCTATCGCAGCAAGGTCCAAAGGTTCGTCTGGTCTGCTTCGATATTCGATATAATTCAACCCATATGCCTCCGCAATCTGGCACATCCTCTTGCCATACGCGCCATTATTGACAATAAGCACAGCCTCCTCACCAATTACCGAGCTCAATATTGCTTCAACGGCTGCGGTGCCCGACCCCCCGAACAAAACAGTGGTGTAATGCTCGGGGTCTGCAACAAATTTTGTAAGTTCATCGGAAATAAATTGCATGACATTGCCGAATTCTTCTTCTCTCGGACAGATGTCAGGGACTACTTGCGCGTATTTAACGGTATCCGTCGTTGTCGCAGGCCCCGGATTGAGCAAGATGTTTCTTTTTACCAGCGGAACATTCTTTTCTTTCGCTTTAATCATGGGATAGATATAACGTTCCGCGCGAAGCAAATGGTGTTCGTTATCAATTTCGCACCAGGCAAGATTATTCAACTTGTGAACGTATAGATTCACTTGATTGGAAATGCCGACAAGAGCGTGTTCATAATCGAGTTTAAGGTCATCATCAAAGCTCGCTTCCGCAAAGTTGCACATGGCTTGAAAGGTAGAATAGGAGATTTTCGTAATGCCTACTAACTCCGCATAGATATGGTTGAGTTCATTTGCTTTTTTTGCCATATTTCGCAAAAAACGATATTCATCGGTCTCGATAAATACTGCGTCATCCAAACCTGTCAACTCACTCGCCAAAATAACATCCGGCCTTTTATTGTTGATTAATATATCTAACGCTTTTTTTTCATAAATTAAGTCACTTTCAAGAAGAAGAAAGTCATCCGAAATATGATCCTTTAAATTATAAAGGGTATACATACTGCCTGTTTTTTCATATTCGTCATTACGTACGCATGTAATTTGCGGGTATCGCGTGGCGAGACGCTCGTAAGCTTCCGCCAAATAGCCTGTTCCAATCACGATCTTTTCGATTCCCATCTCAAGCAATTTGCAAATAGACTGTTCTACAATTGGCTTTTCATCAAGCATTAAGAAGCCTTTAGGCTGATTTTTCGTTCTTTCTCCCAGTCTGGTTCCCATTCCCGCCGCTAAAATGACTGCCGTTTTAATCATGAAGAAACACCTTCAATCTTTCTTTCACTTCATATGGCTTCATTTTCGGCCGTCCGAGACCTTCTTTGGATCCTTTAGCTATTTTCATATATAAAAACGTAAGACTTTTCTCTCTCTTCCAATCTTTGATACACGATTCCAATTCCTCAAGGTTATGAACGTAAATAGATTTCGAGTAGCCGCAAGCTGCTGCTATATCCACGAAATTTACGTTGTGTGATACAGTGCTCTGGCCGCCTGTTGAATCATGTGTGTTATTATCCAATAGAATATGCAGCATATTTTTTGGAGCGTAGTATCCATTTGTAGCCAGGCTTCCCATGCGCATAAGCAAAGCCCCGTCTCCTTCAATAACGACGATATCTTTATCTTTTTTGGCCAGTGCAAGCCCAAGTCCCAGAGAACTGACACAGCCCATGGAACCCACCATGTATAGATTATTCGGAGCATCTTCAATCTCGTAGAGCTCCCGTCCTGTTTTTCCGGTTGTGGCCAACTGAATGGTGTTGTTATCCTTTAATGAATTGATCCGCTTTAATGTTTCGATTCGGGTTGGAAGTTGATCATCTTTCGTTTTCCCGACCTTTAACACGTTTAAGTTGGATCGTTGTTTTTGATCCTTTAACGGCTCTTTTTCAAACGTATTTTTTTTCACGACAAAAAAGAAGGTTTGATCCCTTTCGATATATGAATGAGCTCGCACGAGCTGATTTTTTGCTTGCTCGAAGTCAGTCGATAAATATTCCCATTTAATCTCCATAAGATCCAGCATTTGTGTTGTGATACGTCCCATCAACTCATGCTGCGGTTCATCAGGAATGCCTGGTTCGCCTCTCAAGCTTACAAATCCGAGCACAGGAATGCGAAAAGGATAATTCAGGGAAACCAATGGTGATACGGCATTGGTTAACCCTGAATTTTGCATGAGAACGACCGGCTTCTCGCCTGCCAGATAAGCCCCCGCGGCAATCGCCACCGCTTCACCTTCATTCGTTGCCGCAACGTAGTCACAATCATTAATGGCATAATTGATTAAGTTCTTTAGAAAAGAACACGGTACCCCGCTGAAGAAATGAAAGCCCATCTTTTTTAATTCTTCACCGAACATTTTAGTGTTTATCAAATAAATCACCTGCCTTTTGGAGATCACGGATGGTATCGATATCAAGCCATGAACCTTTGATATATTTCACCGCAATAGGGTGGAACGAACTAATGTAATTAAAAAGGTCTGCCATTGTCAGCTGTTTGAAGTCTTCTCTTTTTGATAGCTCTTCTAAAGCTTTTTTTACAATTTTGGAACCGTTTTTTGTCACCTTCCAGAGACCGATAAATTCACCATGGATTTCTTCTTCTTTCAAGTCCCCTGACATTTTGATAAACCGGACAGTGCTGGAGTAAAGTTTCTTAGAATAAGGTGTGTCGGTGGATACGAAGTCTTTATCATGACTGATGGTTTCTACATCAGCGTCAACAATGAGGGTAATGTCGTTCATATCGTTCAGAAGATCGTTGAGGATATAGTTTTTGAAAATAATATCTCCATAGCTGATCACAGTATTCTCTTTAATTTTGTCCTTAGCTAGATATAAGGAGTAAAGTTCTTTCGTTTCTGCAAACAAGTCATTGTCAATAACCGAAAAATTCGCTGCGGCAACCTTATCCTTGGCAAAGCCTCTAACCACGCAAATATCTTTGATGCCAACCTTATTAAATTCATCAATTTGCGTCGCTAGTAGGGATTTTCCTCCAACCTCAAGCAGAGTCTTTGGAATCTCTGCAGTAAGCTCATCCATATCGCCTCTGCTCGCCGCCAATATAATGGCATTCACGTTCTTTCCAGAAGCCGGAAGATATCTTTTTTCGGCTTGTTTCAATTCATCTACTCCCTGAAGCCTGAACACTTCGTCTACAGAAACAACGTTAGGCTCTATATTCACAAGGCTTTGTTCTTGACAAATTTGCTGGCTCGTTTCCTGCATCGCCTTGATCGCTGCCCTTAGATTATGATTAGCCCAAATCACGAGGCTAACACCCAATTCTCTAAACTTCTGCGTTGGAACGGAATAATACTTTGTCGGTACAATCACAACTGGAAGTCTGTTGCCCCATTCTTTCATAAATGCTTCGATCTCAGCAGCATCGTTTCTCTTGCTGTGTATCAAAATCGCGTCGGCCCCCGCCTGACGATAAGCCTCGGCGCGGCGAAGCGCCTCTCTGAGCCCCCAGCCTGCGATAAAAGCTTCCACTCTCGCAACGACAACAAAGTCATCGTCAGTCTGGCTATCCTTCATCGCTTTGATTTTACCGCAAAACTCTTCGATATCCGCAAGCGGTTGTGCTTCTCCGCTGATAAAAGAATTGGTTTTCGGAAATAATTTGTCTTCTATACAAACACCGGCAATTTGCCTTGATTCTAATTTTTTTACAAGACGTCGGGCATTATTGAAGTTTCCGTAGCCGGTATCCCCGTCCAGCAAAATCGGTATGGACGTAGCATCGCTCATAAACTCCAAAACTTCCAGCACCTGTGTCCATGAAGCTTCGTTGTTGTCTCTTACTCCCATGGAAGCGGAAATAGATAGTCCACTCGCCCAAATTCCTTTAAATCCGGCCTCTTCCACAATTTTCGCCGACAATCCATTGTGAGCCTCCATGATAAATTCCAATGAATTAGAATTGATTAGACTTCTTAACTGAGTCGTCTTTTTCATCGCCGATCCCTTTCATTTATAAAATTTCATTTTTTGATATCGCATGAAATTTGAGTTAAGGCATTATTGCCTGTTTTAACTTTTGGAAGGAGTCCTGAACCATGACGCGATGAGGGATTTTAAGAAGCACGACAGAGTCCTGGTTTAAAAAAGGCTTAAGGATTTGATAGATTTCCGTTCCGCTGTTGGAAAAATAAACTTTACTTGGATCCATTCCGAGTTCTAGGGCTTTTCTTCCGATTTCCTTCGCTTCATCCCCTACGACAAACAGGTAGTCAACCTGTGTTTCCACCACTTTTTCGCCTATCCTCGCGTATTGTTGCCTTGCAAATTCGCTTTCCCCAAGCTGGGGCATATATCCCAAAATCGCGATCTTCGTTTTCGAGCCGGAGGTTTCTTGAAGTACTTCAAGTGCGGACGCCATGGAAAGAGGAGCCGCATTCCATGTATCGTCAATGATGGTGCAGCCGCCCGCTCCGTGACGGAATTGCAGATGTTCTTTCATCTGTTCAAACGATGCCAATCGTTCGCAACATTCCTCTACACTCATGCCCGCACTGGATGCGGCTGCGATAGCGGCAAGGGCGTTGTACACATTAGGCTTGCCGTAACCCGGCACAAAAACCTCGTAAGTTTGATCTTGATGCTTTAGAGTAAACTGCATTCCTCCATCCACGTAGCGGACATTTTTCGCTTGAAAATGGCATCCGTCACTGAAGCCAAAATAGATGACCCGTTGAAATCCGCTAACATCGAGAACCTTTTTGATGTTACTGTCATCAGCGTTTAAGATGAGAACCCCTGTCTTCGGATCTAATCCGTTTATGATTTCGGCTTTCGCCTTCATATAGGCTTCCGGTGTTTTGCAATCCTTTAAATGGTAGACATCAATGTTTAACAAGATTCTGATTTGGGGTTGGAAATATTGAATGGTATTAGCTAGATAACCTGGGGAAGCAACAGGCATTTCAAAGACAGCTGCTTGTGTCTCATCATCAATTCCGAGCAAATACTTTAAATTAAGGGACCGTTGATTATTGCTGAGAAAGGTGGAGTGGACTTTATAATATTTTCTTAAGATATGTTTTACCATTTCTTTGGTCGTTGTCTTGCCGCAGGTACCAGTGATGCCGATAATCGGGATCTGAAAAAGATGGCGATAATAGTTAACAAACTTCCAATAGGCTTCCTCTATATTTGGGACTTTAATAAGAATGACATCCTTGCCTATATCTTGGAAATAATCAGGATTATCTGTAACAACAACGACCGATTTGTACTTTTGAAACAATTTTTTGTCAATTTTCATATCGTTGTAGCGGTAAAACAGCATCGTTTGGTCTTTAATTTTTTTGGGTCGATAGGTAACATCTTGTATCAAGGGATTACCAGATCCCTGTATGACAGTACCACCTATCGCTGCAAGAATATCTTGGAGATATAAACTTTTCATGCGGGGCCTCCCTCCATTCATTAAACGATAATTTTTGCTTTCAGTTCTTTAAATGAGTTCTGAAACATAACACGTTGCGGGATCTTGAAAAGCACGATCACTTCCTCGTTTAAAAGGGGGTGAAGAATTTCATAGATTTCCGTTCCGCTGCTGCAAAAATGAACGTTGCTCGGATCCATTCCAAGCTCGATTCCCTTTCTTCCGATTTCCCGGGCTTCATCCCCTACGACAAACAGGTAGTCAACCTGTGTTTCCATCACTTTTTCGCCTATTCTCGCATATTGTTGCCTTGCAAATTCGCTTTCCCCAAGCTGGGGCATATATCCCAAAATCGCGATCTTCGTTTTCGAGCCGGAAGTTTCTTGAAGTACTTCAAGTGCGGACGCCATGGAAAGAGGAGCCGCATCCCATGTATCGTCAATGATGGTGCAGCCGCCCGCTCCGTGACGGAATTGCAGATGTTCTTTCATCTGTTCAAACGATGCCAATCGTTCGCAACATTCCTCTACACTCATGCCCGCACTGGATGCGGCTGCAATAGCGGCAAGGGCGTTGTACACATTAGGCTTGCCGTAACCCGGCACAAAAACCTCGTAAGTTTGATCTTGATGCTTTAGAGTAAACTGCATTCCTCCATCCACGTAGCGGACATTTTTCGCTTGAAAATGGCATCCGTCACTGAAGCCAAAATAGATGACCCGTTGAAATCCGCTAACATCGAGAACCTTTTTGATGTTACTGTCATCAGCGTTTAAGATGAGAACCCCTGTCTTCGGATCTAATCCGTTTATGATTTCGGCTTTCGCCTTCATATAGACTTCCGGTGTTTTGCAATCCTTTAAATGGTAGACATCAATGTTTAACAAGATTCTGATTTGGGGTTGGAAATATTGGATAGTATTGGTCAGATAACCTGGGGCAACAACAGGCATTTCAAAGACAGCTGCTTGTGTCTCATCATCAATTCCGAGCAAATACTTTAAATTAAGGGACCGTTGATTATTGCTGAGAAAGGTGGAGTGGACTTTATAATATTTTCTTAAGATATGTTTTACCATTTCTTTGGTCGTTGTCTTGCCACAGGTACCAGTGATGCCGATAATCGGGATCTGAAAAAGATGGCGATAATAGTTAACAAACTTCCAATAGGCTTCCTCTATATTTGGGACTTTAATAAGAATGACATCCTTGCCTATATCTTGGAAATAATCAGGATTATCTGTAACAACAACGACCGATTTGTACTTTTGAAACAATTTTTTGTCAATTTTCATATCGTTGTAGCGGTAAAACAGCATCGTTTGGTCTTTAATTTTTTTGGGTCGATAGGTAACATCTTGTATCAAGGGATTGCCGGATCCCTGTATGACAGTACCACCTATCGCTGCAAGAATATCTTGGAGATATAAACTTTTCATGCGGGTCCTCCATTCACGAAACGATAATTTTCGCCTTCAGTTCTTTAAATGAGTCCTGAACCATGACACGGTGAGGGATCTTGAGAAGCACGATCGCTTCCTCGTTTAAAAGGGGGTGAAGAATCTCATAGATTTCTGTTCCACTGTTGGAGAAATAAACTTTACTTGGATCCATTCCGAGTTCCAGGGCTTTTCTTCCAATTTCCTTCGCTTCATCCCCCACCACAATGAGAAAATCCACTTGTGTTTCGATTACTTTCTCTCCCATCTTGGCATACTCTTGCTGTGCATAATCTCCATCCCCTAACTGGGGCATATATCCTAAAAGAGCGATTTTGCTTTTTGAACCGGCAACTTCTTTCATTACTTGAAGAGCGTTTGCCATCGAAAGAGGAGTTACATTCCACGTATCGTCAATGACAGTGCAACCACCCAGCCCGGAGCGGAACTCCAAATGTTCGATCACTTGGTTAAACGACGCCAGCCGCTCGCATGCTTCCTTTATATCCACCCCTGCACTCCACGTCGCTGCGATAGCGGCAAGAGCATTATACACGTTATGTTTGCCATACCCTGGCACAAAGACTGGATAGGTTTGATTTTGATGACGGAGCGTAAACCTCATACCTCCTCGGTCATAGGCGACATCCGTTGCTTGAAAGTCGCATCCATCGCTGAAGCCGAAATAGAGAATGATGTTGCGGAATTTACTCACATCAATTTTTTTGATGTTCTCGTCATCTGCATTTAAGATGAGAGTTCCGTTCACCGGATCTAAATCATGCAGAATTTCCGCTTTCGCCTCCAGATAACGTTCCGGAGTTTTGCATCCCACCAGATGATACACGTCAATGTTTAACAAAACCCTTATCTGAGGACGAAAATATTTTATATAAAAAGTGATATCCCCTGGGGAGTCTACGCCCATTTCAATCACGGCTGCTCCTGTTGTCTCATCAATTCCAAGAAGATAACGATGATTTCGATGACCGCCGTTGAAACTCTTATAAGTGGCTTGGACTTTATAACGTTTTTCAAGAATATGTTTAATCATTTCTTTTGTTGTCGTTTTACCACAGGTTCCTGTTACCCCTATAATGGGGATATCAAAAAGACTGCGGTAATAATCAATAAACTTCCAATAGGCCTCATCTACATCTTCTACTTTTATGACAATCACGTCATCGCCAAGATGGTTAAAGTCTTGTGGTTTTTCCGTTACAACGACAATAGGCTTAAATTTTTTGAACAGTTTGGAATTTATTTTCCTTTTTGTATATAAATCAAAGAGTAATGTGTGATTATCTACCTTGTAACGTTTCGTTACTACATTTTTAATAAGTGGATTTCCCTCTCCTTGCACCAATGATCCACCAATATGAGGAACAAGATCGTTTAGATAAAGCCATTTCATATATGTTTCCTCTCTTCTTCATTTTCTCGGTGTGTAATATTGTATACATGTGATTGTGATGTGGTTACTGTGTATGGGCAGAAGTCTAATTTCATACGACCCAGCAATTAGACAGATTTTAAGATATAAATACAGAAATCCGATGAGAAAGGTTTGTGCGATTTCCCATCTGAAAATGAATGAAGCACAACGTCTGCCGCAATGTTCTGAACATTCGATTTTTGGGACCTAAGTACGCTTATTTAAAACTAAATAAAAAATGGTCTACTGTATCTGCCAGTAGACCACCATCATAGATTACTTGCCGAGAAAAAACGAGAATATAACCTAAAAATCGGAATAAGACTTCTGTTTCGTGAGACCATGCATATTCATTGTTCAAATTGAACCTCATGTCCATCCCCAGGTTTTCGAGCCTAATTATTGATAAAAAGGCACCTTTCAGTAAAAAAACGTTTAATATGTAGTAGCTTGGCTAAATGGAAAGCATCAAAAAGGAGGGTATTTTATGGAATTTACTCTTACAGGAGGGGATTCTTCCCTAGTCACCGTGAAGCAAAATCCTCCGAACACCCCTGTAGAAGTCATTTGTGACAATGGGGGGTGTAGTTGTAACAATAGATGTGGTCTTACTACGTTTGAAGGTGGAGAAAGTTCAACTCCAATTCCCCCAATCCCTTTGTGTGTAACATTGGCATCGTTTCCCGGTTGGCTTTTTCTAGAGGGAGGGAATGTTGGAAATTGGCCTTCTCCCGATACAGTAGCATTTTGGATAGGTGGTACCACTCGTGAGATTACGTTTCAGCCCGCAGTCGCTTCTGTTAGCTTCTTTTATGCTTCCGCTGTAAATGTTACTCTAGAAGCATTTGATGCAAATAACAATTTGATTGCAAGTGTAGTAGGTCCAGCCAATTTTGTTCCTCCTCTTTTTGATAATTGGGACCCTTTAGGCGTTAACGTGGGCTCCAATAGAATTACAAGAATCAGAATAACTGGTAATAGTAACCAAACGGGCATTGATAACTTGAAAGTATGCTCCGTACGCCGAACATGTTGCAAAACGCATAATCCATTCATAAACGCAAATGTACGCCAAAATGCAAATGTACGCCAACAAATCCGCCCGTCTTGGAAACCATATGCAGTGACTAAAAAACACACTTCCAAACGGTGAACATGATTTCCAATTTTGTTATTAAACGTGTAATGCCTAGCGAAACTGCCCCTCTTTTACCGGATTACCCCCTGATTTTGAGAACACCCTATCTGATTTAAGGTTATTCATGAACCTCTCCCACCTACACTCCGTTTGAAGGTGGGAGTTTTTACTAAATTCATCAAAGAAGCTTCGACGAAGAAGAAGGACTCCTTCCCCTACTCGGATGAACCCATCGGAAGCCTTTTCGGCAGAATAGTAAGCAACATCAGTTTTTCAAGTTTCTTATCGGGATAATGAGCGGTGGAAAGTCCTTTTTAGAGGTCTTGATGAGAGGATTATCTGACGAACATATACTTATGGCTTGAATCGAATGACTATGAAGATGGAACTTTCCTTTCGTTTGCTTTTGTAGCTCGCTTTTCGAAATTCACCTTCCGTACTGAAGAAGGAGTGTTCCTTCGTTAATCAAAGGTACTCTTTCCAGACAAGATCTGACTCACGGTCGCAAGCGTACAGCCGCTTGTGATCTGCTTTTGATGCATGGAAAAACACCTTTTGTCCACGGAGCATAGTGGTTCCTCCTTACATTGTTCTTGTTATAGAAATATTATAGTTTTTTTTGGGATAAAAACTGGTGTTATGTCAAGAAAACAGATACGTTAAACTGAGAGAATAGCTGAATTTATGCAGCTACTTTTCTCTGGTGAGCGTAGTATGAAGCCTCAAATTCACATGGCGATACATAGCCAAGGGCGGAATGACTTCTTTTGCGGTTGTAGAAGCATTCGATGTACTCAAAAATGTCTTATTTCGCTTCTTTTCGCGTGCGGAATCGATTCAGATAAATGCACTCTTTCTTGATGAGGCTATGAAATGACTCTATACAAGCGTTGTCGTAACAGTTTCCACGTCTCGACATGCTCATTTGAAAATGATGTTCCTGTAAGAGTTGCTGATAGTCATTCGAAGCATATTGACTTCCACGATCCGAATGATGAATCACTCGTTCCGTTGGTTTTTCGCTGTTTAGAGCCCGTTGTAACGCTTTGATGACTAACTCCTTCGTCACTCGTGTATCGATTTACCATCCTACCATCTTACGAGTATATAATCCATGATACTCGCTAAATACAACCAGCCTTCATCGGTAGGAATGTACGTAATATCCGCCATCCATACTTCATTCGGAGCCGTTGCTTGGAAGTTCTGTTCCAACAGATTGGCATATACGTTGTAAGGATGGTTACTGTTCGTAGTGGCTTTGAATTTACGGGCGGTAATGGATCTCAAG
Organism: Parageobacillus sp. VR-IP; assembly: GCF_013357975.1. Lineage (NCBI taxonomy): Bacteria > Bacillati > Bacillota > Bacilli > Caryophanales > Anoxybacillaceae > Parageobacillus > Parageobacillus sp. VR-IP. The sequence continues at coordinate 8,970 of NZ_JABVYQ010000003.1, read as the reverse complement.
CCTTCTTCGCTCATGATGCGAGCGGCCGTCTTTTGAGACACACGAATCCTTGTTTGCGTAGTTCTTGCGTAATTTTTGGGCTTCCGCAAATCTTACGGGACTTTAGATGCTCATTTCGAATCTGTTGAGTGAGTTGTTCTTTTCGTTCTTTCTGTTTACTTTTCGCGCGCTTGAGCCAGTGGTAATACCCACTTTTGGAAATGTCGAGCACTTGACACATTTTCACCACACGAAATTCATTTCGATATTGAAAAATGAAGGCGTAAATTACTTCTGGTTTCTGGTGAAGATGCCTAACGCCTTTTTTAGGATCGCTAATTCCCCCTCCCACTCTTGATTGCGATGGCGCAATTCGATGATTTCTTGATTTTGTGGCTTGATGTTGCCTGAACCTACAAAACTCGTTCCGTTGCTTTCTTTGTATTCTTTGACCCAACGGTGAAGAGTGTTGTAAGCCAAACCTAACTCTTTTGCCGCTTGTGCGATGGACTTGTCCCCCTCCAAGCATCATTCAACAGCCTGAATCTTGTATTCCTTATCAAATGTTCTCTTTTTCATGATTGGACACCTCGAACCTATTGTAATTAAGTTTATTATAATCTCCCTGTTCTCCGTGTCCAATTTTTAGACTAACATCAGTTACTGGTACATAAACAAGATGGAAAAATTGTAAAAATACAGGGAGATCCGAATCATCCTGTGACAAAGGGAAATATATGCAATAAAGTACAGAATATAATTGAACGAATTTACGATCCAAAGCGCTTGAAATATCCAATGAAACGTACGGGAGCTAAAATAGATGGAACAAGATGGCTATCCTCCTTTGCCAACCTATACACCACTTGTAAACGATGGAGACTTCCCGTTTTTGTTTGTGCCTGGCCCTAACCATCATTTTTTAAACACAACCTTTTCTAATAATGAAAAACACATTTCTTTTGAAAAAGAACCACGTTTGCATATGAATATTAAAGATGCTTTATCGAAAGGTATTAAGGATGGAGATCAAGTCCGAGTGTGGAACAATCGAGGAGAATGTATATTGAAAGTTTCTGTTGGAGAAAACGTACTTTCAGGCGTCGTTGTCACTCAAGGGCTCTGGGCCGATTCCCCGGGCACGAAACATCTGGTAAACTCACTTACCCCCGACCGAGTTGCCGATATGGGCAATGGAGCGACTTTCTTTTCAGGGAGGGGGAATGTGGAGAAAGTTTTGGTTAGTTGACCCCCCTTGGGTGCCAAGGGGGGTTGTTTATGGGAATTTCCTTTAATTATATCAATAAAGGTGAATATAGTATACAATTAATTTCGTGATTTTCGTTATCTTTGAAGCCCAGGATATTGCCAAATTCCAGAAACTCTAAACAGGTCACGGTAGATAACAAACTCTTCATCTTTCGATACTTTGTGTGCTTCCTCTATAGATGGATAATCTAAATACACAACATTGGTGAAGTTTCTGTTGCTATTTTTGCCATTCATTTTATCATAAAAATCGCTGGCTTCTTTAAATACCGTTAACGCTCTTCTCATGTGGCTTGCACTTGTTACAAGGGTCACGTCTTTTATTCCCTCTTTTTCAAGTATGGCAGTGGTAAAAAGGGCATTTTCCACCGTGTCTGTTGACTTATCTTCGAGAATAATTCTGTCTTTTTCAATTCCTTGAGAAATCAACCAATTGCTCATTGCCTCCGCTTCCGTAATTCCTTGTTTAGGAACTCCGCCAGTTACAATGATCTTTGAATGTGGGTATTGTTTTGCAATGGCAAGGCCTACTTTTAAACGTTCCATCAGCGGTTGTCTCATCGAACCATCATCGGCAAGTGCATATCCAAGGATGACAATGGCATGATCTTTTTGTGGTAAATGTTGAGGAACTTCCGTATTTAATTTGCTATTTATAATACTTTCTGTTGTTTTTAATTTTCGAATATATTCATTTGCTTTTTTAGAATCTATTCGCTTTAACTTTGAAATAGCGCTTTTGTAAGCACGAATGTCTCCATTTATTTTGGAGTAAACCCCGTAAAGCAGATTGGCATTGAAATTATTTGGGTCTAAATTTAATATTTGCTTATACGTTTGTAACGCTTCTGGAATTTTTTTCTGAATGATTTGCGTGGATGCCAGTGAAAATTTCAGATCAAGATTATATGGATCGATTAGCGTGGCTTCTTTAAATGCCTGTTCCACAACATCATATTTGCCTTTCAGTGTGATTCCCTTAAATATTTCTTTTTCTGCTTTTTCAAGGTCACCGCCATGCCAGTAATAGTACATGGCGATTTCTTTTAATTGATCAATTCGATCAGATGTAGGTTCATCAGTTTTTATGTAGGTTACATTAGGATTTTCTGGTGTTGTAGAAGTTGTTGGAACAGAAGTCGCGGCATACGCTGTTGCAAACGTTAAAGTAGATAAAACAACAGCTGCGGATAAACCCAGTTTCTTTTTCAAGTTTTTCATTGCATCGATACCCTCCTGACTTCTGTGAATATTTTTAGGGATTATCAGCACATTGCGACCATCCCAGCAACGATTATTAAGATAGCATTTTTTGATTTACCGATTGCGAAGATAGGGTAAATATCTTGTAAATTTATCCTATCCATCTTTCGGCAAATTTCGGAGAGTACAGGCACGCACTAAAAAAATCGTTCATTTTGAACAAAACTGCCCAAATTAGCGATATTGTTTTCAATCGCTAAAATTAGTTTTCCCAACACCCGACAGTTTACTATAAGGCATGCTGTCGGACGTATTCTTCTTGAATGCAGAATAGGTGGACATGAAATAAAGAAAGAACAAAAGCATTCGTTTGGCTATATCGGTATCAGAATCTATATGTTGAAAAAAGGGGATGGTCCTCGTGCTATGAATCCTCCCCTTTTCAACCAATGGCTTTATTCATTTTAGCAATTTCTTAAGATGATCGTATTTATTTCTTGCTCCGCTTTGTATCTTTTTGCCCTGCCTGCGAGCTTCCCCCTCACACAATGTTAGAAACGGTTAATCACAACGGATCCTAACGTACCATATTGAGACATCGATTCGAGCACTCCGCTTGCTTCTTCAAGAGAAATCGTTTTGGATATCAATTTTTCTGGATGCAGCTTCCCACTTTCCACCATTGCTAATAAATCCTTATATCGATGTGGCTGCATACCAAGCGATCCTCTAATTTGCAGCTCTTTTGCTACGATCAAATCCGTTGGAAGGGCGATCATTCCACCCTCTTCTTGCGTCGTCAATCCAACTTGCACATGTGTTCCACGGTTTCGCAAGCTAAGAATCGCATTTCGGCATGTTTCGGCAATACCAAGTGCATCCAACGTAATGTCGCTGCCGCCTTTAGTAATTTCCATGACTGCTTCGACAGGATTGTCCCTTCTTGAATTGACCGTTGCAAAAGCACCTAGTTCTTTCGCTTTTTCCAGTTTGGCATCATCAATATCAACAGCGATAACCCTGGCTCCAAGCGCATTGGCGATTTGAATCGCGGCTAAACCGACGCCGCCCGCACCGTAAACGGTAAAGAAATCACCTGCTTGCACCCCTGATTGATCGGCAACCGCATGAAAGCTCGTCATAAATCGGCACCCAAGGGAGGCAGCTGTGGTAAAGTCGATGGAATCAGGCAAATGAACTAGATTTTGATCTGCGAACGGTACTCTCGCATATTGGGCATAAGCCCCGTTACAAGAAAATCCGAAGATGATTAAGTTTTCACATACGTTTTGGTGTCCTGTTTGACAATGCTCACAGTTTCCGCAGCCTAGGCTGAAAGGAACAACAACGCGGTCTCCTTTTTTGAACCGCTTTACGTCTTTTCCTACTTCTTCAATAATGCCAGCGAATTCATGCCCGAGAATGTGAGGAAGTTCAGGCTTCAATCCAATCCATTCCCAATCTCCGACCCATGCATGCCAGTCGCTTCGGCAAACTCCATTCGCTTCCACCTTTACGATGACATCATTTGGACCGCAATCTGGATCTTGAAAGTTTCCGTGGATTACTAATGGCTTGTTGAAATCCTCCATAACTGCCGCTTTCATTAATCATCTCTCCTTCGCCCCAAAAATGTTTCATTATATATATACAGCACGTTTTATTTAAAATTCTTCTTTTCGGTAAAGAAGAAAAAACTCCTTATTCGTGCTTCGTGCACATACCCCCTCAAGTAGACTATAGAAAAAAGAGTATATGAAGTTGCGGCCTTTTCTCGATATTCCATCGGGGAAAGGCCGCTTGGCAATACGCGCTTTTCTTTTTTAAACTGGGAAAATGCTGGTGATTCCATACTCCTTTTCGATCTTCCAATGACTCGCCGCGTTGAATTTTCTTGATCCATTGTGCAATCTGAGCATCACTTTGATTCCAAAATGCTCACGGAGCAGTCGATGAGATGAAAATTTCAAACGAAACAACTTACCCTTTCAGATCTTCTGAATATGTGCTAAAAGCTTGTCCTTTCTTATCCATAAAAAATCCCCTACTAGGTAGACTCTTAAGAGCATACGATCCAATGTCTTTTTTTGATGTCTGCCTGTAGGGGGGATCATACTGCATGTTGATTACTTTTATTGAAGTTTATTTCATCACTTTTTCGTTTAACAATTCAGCAGGAAGCAAAATATCATCCTTTTTCACTTCGTATAACCCGAAAGGAACAAGGCGAAGGCCTGGCAAGAAATCACATGTTAAAAACAATAAAGTGTATAAAATATCGTGGAAAGGAAAGCCTCTTTCTTGGAGAGCCGATAACAATTGATTATGGTATTGAACCGCTGTTTCAAAGGAAGGATCGGTTGTCATCATTCCGGTAAACGGAAGAGGAATTTCTACGACAATTTCACTTCCATCTACAACCACAATGCCGCCGCCCATGTCATACACTTTTTTCGCAGCAATTGCCATTGCTTTTGGGTCCCTGCCAATAACAAGTAATTCGGTCGTCGTATTGTAAGTAGACGCCATCCCGTCTAAATTCAATGCAAACCGTTCCAAAATCGCTTTGGATACCCATTTGCCGTTTCGATCAATCAAAGAAGCATATAGCAATCCTTCTTCGTTTGAAATGTCGGCGAAGCCGTCAACGGACGGAAGCATCACATCTTTTCTTTCTGTAATGACATTGCTTTTGAAATAAGCAACTGGAACTGCTTTCCCCCGCGAAGTATGAGGATAACGATATATATTTAAGTCATCTAAAACTTCTTTTGGAAACGCAAAAGGTTTTCTTACCACATATTTGTTCCAATTCATTTCTGGTGTAGAAACGAGCAGTTTTCCCTGTTCAGCGACTACTTCTCCCTTGGAAATAACCAGCGCCGGGCGAAATTCTACAAGATCAGGAAGCAGAAGAATATCCGCTAATTTTCCTGGTGAAATGCCTCCGATATAATCATCAAGACGCAGATAGGTAGCGGCATTGATCGTCGCCATTTGCAAAGCAGTCATCGCAGGGACGCCAAGCTCCACAGCTTTCCGGACAAGGCCGTCCACAAAACCTTCTTCTTCTATGAAACCAGGATGGGGACCGTCCGTTGTCATCGTAATTCTGTTTGTACTTACCTGACCTTCGGTAATTATTTTAATAATTTCCGGCAAATCCGGACGAAGGGAGCTGTTGCGAAGTGTAGTCCACATCCCCAGCCTGAGTCGGTCAAATGCTTCTTTTGCCGTAATCGCCTCATGACATGCACTGACTCCGCTTGCAGCGATGGAATTTAATTTTTCATAGGAACATCCAGCCGTATGTCCGTCCACCACTTTTCCCATTTTTTTCGCTACTTCAATCGTATCAATTAAAAAAGAATCTCCTTGATATAACAGAGGCCATCTTGTCACTTCAGCAGTTCCGACAACTTCATCCAATTCCAAAAGCTCTTGTACATCTTTTTGGTTGAACCATTCTCTTTCTCCAGGAAAGTCCGCTTGCGAAACAAGGCGAACAAGCCACATAAAGTTTCCAGGCAAATCTTTCAAGTCATTTACCATTTCTTTAAATCCTTTTGCCCCCATATGCAAGTAAAAAAATAAATTATCGTTAACCGTTGTCGTTGTTCCAAGGGGCAATACTTTTCTTGTCATACTAATCGGGTTGTAGACGACCCATGGATGAGCGTGGGGCTCGATAAAGCCCGGTGAGACATACATTCCTTCCGCATCGATCACTTTCGTATGCTCATCGACCAGCACATCATTTTCTCCGACATATGCAATAGAATCTTTATAAACGGCTACATTTTGTTTTAAAAATTCCCCTGAATACACATTGATGACCGTTCCACCTTTAATGAACAGGTCAGCTGACCGACGGCCTTGCGCCACTTCTATTAATTCCGTTCTTTTTGCTTTTCTTTTCAATCTGTTCACTCCTATTCAGCATTATTTATTGCCCAACCGTTTTTCCTAGTATCTATCGCTACATTTCATATTTTCACATAAAATGAATTGGAAGTGCAGTCTGCTAACCAATTTGAAATGTTGATTTGAAATGTTGATGAGATTGCCAAGTTTTACGATGGAAAAGTAGAATCGGACATTTGTCGGTTTATTTTTTGAATTTAAAATATTATTTTAATTATCAGAATTATTTAGTTGCATCAATCCCTTTTCACACGTCTTTATGCACTTAACCACGGATTCGTTTGATGGCAATTTCCTAATCCTTCCTCTTCCAGTATTCGTCTTACTTCATCAGGGATCGGAACAGCAAATATATTTCCATTTTTCTCCTTAACCCATCCCCTGAGTTCAAATCCATGACCGGTTCTCGTTTCACCGCGAAATACTTCATGTTTAAGTTTTATCGTTTTACGATTCACTTCTGTCACAACTGTTCTGATGGTAATAATGTCGTCGTAATACAATGGATGTTCAAACGTACAACCTACATCAAGAAGGGGAAGAATGATATTTTGTTCCTTCATCAGTTTTGATGGAGACAGTCCAATGCTTCTGAAAAATTGATGGCCGGCAATATCGAACCATTTGAAATAATTTGGATAATAAACAATCCCTGCTGCATCAGTATCCCCAAAATTAACGCGAAGTTGAAATTCATTTCTTTTCAAATCTATTTCCCCCCTTCATTATTCACCCTATAAAGCTGATTAACGGTGTACGGCATTTGTTTTTAATAATTCTCTCAGTTTAAAACGTTGAATTTTTCCTGTTGCGGTTTTAGGAAGTTCATCAATAAATTCGATGATACGAGGATACTTGTAGTGGGCTAAATGTTGTTTCGCAAAGTTTTTCAACTCTTCTTCCTTCTCTTTGGAACCTTCGATTCCGTCTTTTAAAACAACGAATGCTTTTGGAATGACGAGATTTTTCTCATTCTCTGCACCGACTACGGCTACTTCTAATACATCATCATGCTGAAGAAGACAATTTTCTATTTCGATCGGAGAGACCCAAATTCCTCCAACTTTTAACATATCGTCCGAACGTCCGCAATACCAATAATACCCTTCCTCATCTTTATAGTATTTGTCACCGATATGAAGCCATTCGCCGACAAATTTTTTCTTATTTTGTTCATGAAGGTTCCAGTATCCATGGGCAATACAATCCCCCCGAACCACCAAATCTCCCACTTCATTCGGAGGCAATTCTGTCCCTTGATTATCGATAATTTTTACGTCGAATCCTGGAACAACTTTTCCTGAGCTTCCTTCTTTCACATCCCCGATGCGGTTCGATATAAAAATATGAAGAGCTTCCGTCGAACCGATTCCATCTAGAATATCTACATTGTACAACTCTTTCCACTTCCGATAAAATGCCGGTGGCAGGGCTTCGCCAGCGGAAACGCAAACGCGAAGTGAACTGAGGTCAAATCGTTTTCCTGTTTTCAACGCATAATCAATCATAGCTCCATACAAGGTTGGAACGCCGAAGAAGATGGTTGGTTTATATGTTTCAATCGCTTGAAACATCGTTTCAGGTGATGGACGTTCTTTCACAAGTATAGTGGAAGCACCGACGCCTAAAGGAAAATACATGCCTCCGCCAAGACCGTAAGCAAAATAAAGTTTGGACGCGGAAAGACAACGATCCTCTTCCGTAATAAAGAGTACTTGTTTCGCATAGGTGTTCAGCGCATATTCCATATCATGCTGTAAATGGATAATCCCTTTTGGAGCGCCGGTACTGCCAGAACTAAACAACCAGAAAGCCGCATCATCTCTGTTAGTAGGTGCCGTTTCGAGCATTTTGCTTGCACGATTGAGCAAACGATAAAAATCAATAGTCCCATCTGGCAATTTGTTAACGCTTTCATTGATAACGATGATATGTTCCAAAAATAAAAACCGATCCTTTAAACGTTGAATGTTTGCCCAAAGATCTTCATGGATAATTAATCCTTTCGCACGGCTGTTGTTTAAAAAATATTCATAATCAGATGGCTGCATCATGGTGTTTACCGGAATTGGGACAGCACCAATTTTAACCGCACCAAAAAAAGCATAAATGAATTCTGGCGTATCATGACAAACCATTATGATACGATCTTCCATCTTATAACCGAGCTCCCGCAACATATTTCCCGCTTGATTTACTTTTTCTTGCAAATCTTGATAACGTATCAACTGATCCCGATAATAGATTGCAACTTTCTCTCCCAATCCCCTGTTGACATTTTCATCAATAAACAGATCGGCGGCATTGTAAAGCAAACCTAATCCGCGTAATTCCATCTTCCACCATCCTATATTATTTATTAATTTTTATATAATCGACACGGAAGCCGCCCGAAATGAGTAATGGATCTTCATTCATTTCAGGAGGCTTCTGTGTGCAAATATTGAAATGGAACACTAGTCTTTAAAATTAAATTCCTTTCCAATTTGGTTTCCGTTTTTCCAAAAATGCACTTAATCCTTCTTTCGCATCTTCCGAACGGAACAATAAGTTTTGAAGTTCTCCTTCGTAGCGGATCGCCACGTTTAACGGCAT